>NZ_CP095482.1:1554612-1865534 GCF_023028225.1 Halorientalis litorea | reverse complement strand
AGGGCTTGGTCGACTCGCCGCTGGGGAGCCACGTCGACGGCCTTCGGGACGGAGATACCGCCGTACTTCAGGCGGACAGTCTCCTCGCGGGGCGCGCTGTGTTCCACCGCGCGCACGAGGACTTGGACCGGGTTCTCGTCGGTCCGGTCCGCGATGATGGCGAACGCCTCGCGCACGATGCGCGTCGCCTGCTGTTTCTTCCCGGTGTTCTCGTCGGTCTGCATCAGGCGGTTGGTGAGCCGCTCGACGATGCTGATTTCGCTCTTCTTGAACTGCTTGGTGGCGTGTCGCCCCATCGTGTGCGCGATGGGCGTGACCGTGATGTACCGCTCCGTACTCGGGTCCTGATACTCGATGTCGGTCACGTCGTACTCGCCGAACAGCTGTGCGGGAGCACTCTCTTCCTCGTCGGTGCCGGCAGGCGCGTCCGGCTCGGGTGCGTCGCTGGACATGTTATCGCACCGGTTTCTCCGCGTTGCCTCGCACGAGTTCGATGAGCGAGACGCCGTTCACTTTCTCGACTTTGTAGTTCACGCCCGAGAGGTCACCCATCGCACGACCCTTCGCCCCACCGATACCGGCGATGGTAACCTCGTCGTGTTCGTCGATAAAGGAGATAGCACCGTCGCCCGGACAGAAGGCAGTCACCTGTTTGCCGTTCTTGATGAGTTGGACCCGGACGCACTTCCGCACTGCCGAGTTGGGCTGTTTGGCCTCGACCGCTGTCTTTTCGAGCACGATACCGCGTCCCTGCGGGGCCCCTTCGAGGGGGTCGGACTTCTCGCGGAGTCCCCGCTCCCGGCGCGCGTACTTCGAGTCGGACCACCGGTGCTGCTGGCGGTCTTTGCGAAGCTTGCGCGCGGCGTATTTGCCGTTCGCCATAGTACACGTTCGTATCCTGTGAAGGTACTTAAACTCCCTCTTTCGCACCCGGCGGCCGTGTGGCACACTCACAGTCCGCCGGACGGCGATACGGGTGTGGCTCAGGTGAGTTGGATGTCGTCCACGTCGAAGTGCCGGGCAGCGAGCGTCCGTGCCGCCTCGATGTTGCGCCCGTCGGTACCGATGGCGACGCCGGTGTCGTCGTGGTCGACTTCGGCGTAGGCGACGGTGTCGTCGTTCTCGCTGATGGTGACGTTGTAGACGGCCGCGGGCGCGAGCGCGTTGGCGACGAACGCCTCGGCAGTGTCGGCGTCCTCGACGAGTTCGACCCGCTGTCCGACCTGTGACTCGATGTGGTCGACGTGTTTCCCTCCCGGACCGATGGCCTCACCCATCTCGCCGGCTTTCACGACGAAGATGACGCGGTCGTACGTCTCGTCGACCACGCAGTCCCGAATCGTGACGCCGACTTCGTCCTCGAACAGCGCGATGTAGCGACGCTCTCGGTCGGAGAGGGTGACCGTCATCCCCGGTCAGTCTGCCCCTTCGCCGTCCGAGCGGGCGGGCGTCGACCCCATCCGCAGGTTCACGTCGCCAGTCCCGAGTTTGATGGGCTTGCCGACGATGACGTTCTCGGTCACGCCGTTGAGGTCGTCGACCTCGCCGTGAATCGCCGCGTCGAGCAGGTGGTTGACCGTCACCTCGAACGCCGCCCGCGCGAGCACGGAGTCTTTGGACCCGGAGATACCGTGACGACCGATGGACTCGATGGTCCCGTCGTTGGTCATGATGTCGGCGACCAGCATCAGGTGGCGGATGTTCACGTCGTCGAGCCCCTGCTCTTCGAGCGTGTTCATCGTCTCCTCGATGATGGACTCCCGGGCCGCCTCGATGCCGAGGTTCCGGTGAATCTCGTGGATGTTGTTGCAGGTCGTTCGGCTGGCGTCGACGCCCTCGATGCCGAGTACGTCGCCCAGTTCGGACCCTTCGGTGTAGAGGACGAACTCGCCGTCATCGCTATCCTCCGTGTCCTCCCGGCGGATGACCACGCGGTCGATGTCCTCGATGCCCTTGAACACGATTTCCCGCAGGTCCTCGACCAACTGGAGGAGGTCACGGTAACTCGGCTCGTCGGGACCGAACTCCAGTATCGTGTCGTCGAGTTGGAGGACTTCGACGCCCAGATTCGACTCGATGGTGCCGGCGATTTCGTCCACGATGTCGCCGAGCGCGTCGACGGTCGGCCACCGCTCGCGGAGCGTGTCTGGGTTGAGGTCGACCCGCACGAGCATGTCGGCCACGTCCGTCGAGATGTCCCCGAGCGCGAGGATGCGCGTCGCCTCTATCTTCCAGACGACTTCGTGTGCGCGCTCGCGGTCGACGGCGTACTCGTCTTCGAGGTGGACGGTCATCATCGGCGTGTCCGGTTCCTTCCGGGCGTCCACGAGTTCGATGAGTCGTGGCAGACCCTGCGTCACGTCGATTTCCGCGACACCCGCGTAGTGGAACGTGTTCATCGTCATCTGAGTCCCCGGTTCCCCGATGGACTGGGCACTGACGGTTCCCACGGGGTCGAGCGGGTCCACGCGTGTGTCGATGTACCGGTTCTCGACGGCTTTGGCGATGTCGTCGGCCTGCTCGACGGTCACGCCGTCGCGGTCCTCGATGGTGCTGTACACTTCGTCCTTCAGCCGTCGCGGGAGTTCCGTGTCCTCGACGACTGCTTCGATGTCCTCGGATACGTCGTATTCAGTCATTGTATCACCTGTTGTCAGTCGTCGCTCTGGGCCATCCACCACTCGTCTGCGTGTTCCGAGAGGTTGGTCGGCTCGGCCTTCTCACCGAGGAACCGCTGTTTCTCGGTTTCGGAGGCGAACTCGGAGTCGACGATGCGGTCGGCCACTTGCTCGACGTCGATTTCGCTGTCCGCCGAGGAGGACACCTTCACCGGACTCGTCCCGTCCTCACCGAACTCGAACTGGACGACCGTATCGGATGTATCCCGGACTGTCCCGTCGTACTGAGCCTCCAGTTCCGACAGCGCGTTGATGAGCCGTCGCTGGAGGTACCCGGATTTGGACGTCCGGACCGCCGTGTCGACCAGTCCTTCGCGGCCACCCATCGCGTGGAAGAAGAACTCCCGCGGGTCCAGACCGCCCCGGTAGGAGTGCTCCACGAAGCCGTGGGCCTCCGCCGAGAGGTCGTTCGGTTTGTAGTGGCTGAGCGTCCGGTCCTCGTAGCCGCGGTTGATGCGCTCGCCCCGAACCGCCTGCTGACCGACACAGCCGGCCATCTGGGTCAGGTTGAGCATCGACCCACGCGCCCCGGACTCGGCCATGACGACGGCCGGGTTGTCGTCGTCGAAGTGTTCCCCGGCGATGTCACCGGCGGAGTCACGGGCCTTCCCGAGCGTCTGCATTATCTTCATCTCCAGCGTCTCGTCGACGGTCCGACCCGGCAGGGATTCGAGGTCACCGCGCTCGTAGGTGTCGATGAGTTCCTGCACGCGGTCGTAGGCGTTCCCGATGGCCTCGTCGATTTGGGCCTCGGCCTCCGGTTCGATGGACTCGTCGTCGATACCGATGGAGAACCCGAAGTGCATGATGGACCGCATCGCCAGCGACGCGACTTCGTTCACGAAGATGCGCGCGCGCGTCTTCGAGTACACTTTGGCGATGGTGTCGACGATTTCCCCGCCGAACGCCCCGACGGCGTCCTCGTCGATGGTCCCTTCGAGCATCTGCCCGTCCTCGATGACGACGGTGTCGCCGGCCGAGGACGTGAACTCGACGTTCAGGTCGTCGGGCAGCAGTTCCGAGAACAGCGTCTGGCCGGTCCAGTAGGCCGTTCCGTCCTCGTCCTCGCCGTCGGGTTCGGGCAGTTCGTCGATGCGCGTCGCCCGCAGGAGGTCGAGGGCTTGGGTCTCGTTGAACTGCGGGTTCTGGTTGGTCAGCAGGTACGTCCCGCTGATGTGGTCCTGAATGGCACCGATGATGTTCTCGCCGAACCGCGGGCTGAGCATCTGTTCTTGCACGCGCATCAGGACGCGGGCCTCGGCACGGGCCTCCTCGTTCTGGAGGGCGTGCATGTTCATCTCGTCGCCGTCGAAGTCCGCGTTGTACGGCGGGCAGACGGTGGTGTTCAGCCGGAACGTCTTGTACGGCATCACGACCACTTCGTGGGCCATGATGGACATCCGGTGGAGCGACGGCTGGCGGTTGAAGATGATGATGTCCCCGTCGACCAGGTGCCGGGAGACTTCCCACTCGGGTTCTATCTTCTCGGCCAACTCCTCGCAGTTCTTCTCGGTGACCTTCAGGCGACGGCCGTCCGGCCGTTTCACGTAGTTCGCGCCGGGGTGTGCCTCCGGCCCGTTGGAGACGTAGCGGCGCGCCTCCGCGAGGTTGCGCTCGTTGACGTTCATCGTCTGGGTCATCTCCGTCGCCACGCGGTCGGGCACCCCGACCTCGTTCAGCGAGAGCGTCGGGTCGGGCGAGATGACCGTCCGTGCCGAGAAGTTCACGCGCTTGCCCGACAGCGAGCCACGGAAGCGACCCTCCTTACCCTTGAGTCGCTGGGAGAGGGTCTTCAGGGGCCGCCCGGAGCGGTGGCGTGCCGGCGGCGTGCCCGAAATCTCGTTGTCCATGAAGGTGGTGACGTGGTACTGCAGCAGTTCCCAGAGGTCCTCAATGATGAGTTGGGGCGCGCCGGCCTCGCGGTTCTCCATGAACCGCTGGTTGATGCGGATGATGTCGACCAGCTTGTGGGTCAGGTCGTCCTCGCTCCGCTGTCCGTTGTCGAGCGTAATCGAGGGGCGAGCCGTGACCGGCGGCACGGGGAGGACGGTGAGAATCATCCACTCGGGCCGCGAGCGGTCGCCGTTGATGCCCAACACGCCGATGTCCTCGTCCGGGATGTCCTCGAACCAGTCCCGGATGTCGGAGGGCATCAGCTTGTTCATGTCCTCCTCGGTCAGGTCCACGTCGAGCACCCGCTCGATGGCCTTGCGGTCCTCCTCGCGGGGGCGGAACTCGCCGCTGAGGATGTCCTGAATCCGGCTCTGGTCGATGCCGGTCTCGTCGGCGAGTTCGACCGGCGAGACGCCGCGGTCGTCCTCGTCGTCGGGGTCCGGCTCCATCGCCTCGGCGATGCGGTCCGCGTACTCCGAGGACAGCACCTGTTGGACCTCGTAGTAGGTGGTCGGCTTCTCGTGGTTGATGTCGTACTGCTGTTCGCCACAGAACGGACAGTGGTCCTTCTTGCGTGCCTGTCGGATGGCGGCCTTGGTCACGTCGTTGAGGTCGTTCCCGAGTTCCCGCGTCCTGTTCAGGCGGCCCGTGAACTCCTCGCGCTCCTCGTCGTCGAGACAGAGCCGGGAGCAGGACCGACAGGTCCCGCGGAGCAGACGACGGATGAGTTTCGCGAACCCGACGTGGATGACCGGCGCGGCGAGTTCGATGTGCCCGAAGTGGCCGTTGCACGACCCGGAGTGTTTGCCGCAGGTCTTACACTCCAGTCCGGGGTCGATGACGCCGAGTCGCGGGTCCATCAGCCCCATGTCGATGGGGAAGCCGTCGTCGTCGTAGGTGTCGGCCGTGATGACCTTCGTGGCACTCATGTCGCGGTACTCCTCGGGGTTCATCAGGCCGAAGCTGAGTTTGCCGATTTTCTTGGGTGATTGGGTACTCATACTGCGTCCTCCAGTTCGATGCGCGGGGCGATGCCCAGCGCCTTCATCTCGTCCAGCAGGAGCTTGAACGCGTAGGACATCTCTATCTCGTGGATGTCGGTCTCCTCGTCACAGTTCGGGCAGTACACCCGACGCTGGTCGACGTTCTCGACGGCCGCCATGCCACAGTTGGCACAGACGTATATCTCCTCGCGGTCGGACTCGTCGAGCAGTCGCTCTTTCAGCGTCATCGCCGCACCGTGACCGATGAACACGTCCCGTTCCATCTCCCCGATACGCAGGCCACCCTCGCGGGCACGCCCTTCCGTGGGTTGGCGGGTCAGCACCTGCACCGGGCCACGCGAGCGAGCGTGGAGCTTGTTCGAGACCATGTGGTAGAGCTTCTGGTAGAAGATAGTCCCAACGAAGATGTCGGCCTCGATCTGCTCGCCGGTCACGCCCGAGTACATGACCTCCTTGCCACTGGATTTGAAGCCCTTCTCTTCGAGGCCGGCCCGGAGGTCCTCCTCGTCCTCGCCGGTGAAGGCCGTCCCGTCGACACGGCGGCCCTCCAGCGAGCCGACCTTGCCGCCGAGCATCTCCAGCACGTGGCCCACCGTCATCCGGGACGGGAGCGCGTGCGGGTTGAGGATGAGGTCGGGGACGACGCCCTGCTCGGTAAAGGGCATGTCCTCTTGGGGTGCGATGTGGCCGACGACACCCTTCTGTCCGTGCCGTGAGGCGAACTTGTCCCCGAGTTCGGGGACGCGCTGGTCACGCACCGACACCTTCGATAGCTTCGAGCCGTCCTCGCCCTCCATCAGGGTGACGGTGTCGACGATGCCGGATTCGCCGCTCCGCATCGTGACGCTCGTCTCCCGTCGCTTCTGGGGGGAGAGACCGCCCATGTCGTCCGGCTCTTCCAGAAAGCGGGGCGGACTCGTCTTGCCGAGCAACACGTCGTTCTCGCCGACGCGAGTCTCGGGGTTGACGAGGCCGTCGTCGTCGAGGTGGGTGTACGCCTCCTCGCCGCGCGCGCCGCGCACGTCGTCGTCCGGTATCTCGAAGCGGTCCTCCTGTCCGCCGGGGTACCGGCGTTCCTCGCCCTCGTAGGTACGGAAGAAGTGCGAACGGGCGAGTGCCCGGTCGACCGACCCCTGGTTGAGCACGAGTGCGTCCTCGATGTTGAACCCCTCGTAGCTCATCACGGCGACGACGAAGTTCTGTGCGGCGGGGCGTTCGTCGTACCCGATTTGCTCGGTCGTCTGGGTCTTGACCAGCGACAGCTGCGGGTAGTGCAGGAGGTGTTGGCGCGTGTCCGGCCGAATGCGGTAGTTCGCGCTCGGCAGCCCGAGTGACTGCTTTATCATCCCCGACCCCATCGTAATCCGGGGCGAGGCGTTGTGTTCGGGGTAGGGAATCATCCCGGCACCGATACCGAAGATGAGTTGCGGGTCGATCTCCAGATGCGTGTGGTCCGCGGTTACGTCGTCCTCCTCGACGGCGACGAGGATGTCTTCCTCCTCCTCGGCGTCGATGAACTCGACGTAGCCCCGGTCGACGAGTTCCTCGAACTCCAACTCCCCGGCCTTGACGGCCGCGACTTCCTCGTCGGAGATGAGGGGTTCGCCGTTCTCGACGACCAACAGCGGGCGGCGTGCCCGCCCGGCGTCGGCGTTGACGATGACCTCGCTCGTACGTTCTTTGACCGAGACGTTCACCATCTCGCTGACGTCGCCCCGGCGGCGTGCCTGCCGGATGTCGTCCGCGAGTTTGTGCGGGTCGGGATGGGTCCCGACCAGACTACCGTTGACGTATACTTTCGCTTCTCGTCCCTTGCTCATGTTAGTCGTCCGCTGGCTGCTGGTCGATAGACTCGATGCCGGGGATACCCTGCACGCCCATCGACGCGAGTTCCTGTTTGAGTGTCTGTTCGTCCTCGACGCTCTGTGACAGTTCCATCGCCTGCGCGAAGTTCTTCACGAGGCCACAGTTGGGACCCTCCGGCGTCTCGGAGGGGCAGATGCGACCCCACTGGGTCGCGTGCAGGTCACGCGCCTCGAAGTGGGGCTGGCTCCGCGAGAGCGGCGAGCGGAGGCGTCGCAGGTGCGAGAGAACCCCCATGTAGTCCGTCCGGTCCACGAGTTGTGAGACACCGGAGCGGCCGCCGACCCAGTTCCCCGTCGCGATGGGGTGTTCCAGCCGTTCGGTCAGCACGTCCGACCGCACGACGGTCGAGACGGAGAGTTGCCGGTTGCGCATGTTGGCGCGTTCGAGTTGGTACTTCACGTCGCGTGCCAACTTGTTCAGCGCGGTGCGGAACAGGTCTTTCATCAGGTCGCCGCTGACCTTCAGTCGCTTGTTCGCGTAGTGGTCCTTGTCGTCGGAGTCGCGGCGTTCGAGCGCCAACTCGAAGCAGGCCTCGGCCATCCGGCAGAGGTAGTACGCCTTGTTGATGCGGACCTCCTCCTCGTCCACGCCGTCCTCGTGGAGGTGCGGGAGGAGATACCGGTCGATGACGTAGTTGGCGCGTTTGAGTTGGTAGTTCTTGCCCTGCCCGGAGGCGACACGTTTCCCGAGTTCCTCGATGGCACCCTCGGTAGATTGGACCTCCGCAGCCTCCAGGTTCTCCAGCATGAACTTCACGATTTCCGGGTCGTCGCTCACGCGGTGGACGATTTCCTCGTCGGACTCTAGTCCGAGCGCGCGAACGAGCGTGACGAAATTGATAGACCCGGAGACAGAGGGGAAAGAGACT
Source organism: Halorientalis litorea (assembly GCF_023028225.1). NCBI lineage: Archaea > Methanobacteriati > Methanobacteriota > Halobacteria > Halobacteriales > Haloarculaceae > Halorientalis > Halorientalis litorea. Next base: position 1,857,225 of record NZ_CP095482.1, on the reverse strand, counting down.
TCGAGAAGGCCGTCGCGCGTCCGCTCACAGAGGACGAGCGCGCGGTACCCTCGTCGCTGGCTGAACGTCTTGGCGACCTGAATCTCGTCGCCGTACTTCGTGTCGTACTCGGCGAGAATCTTGTTCGGCGCGAGGTCCTCGCTGGTCATCAGGACGCGCTCGGACCCGTTGACGATGAAGTAGCCACCGGGGTCGGCGGGGTCCTCGCCGATGTCGATGAGTTCCTCGTCGGTGAACCCGGAGATGTTACACTTGTCCGACCCGACCATGATGGGCATCCGCCCGATTTTGGTCTCGGTCTGGTCGACGACGTGTTCCTCCTCCTCGATACCGCCCTTGATGATGGCCATCTCCATGAACACCGGCGCGGCGTAGGTGATGTTCCGGAGACGGGCCTCTTGGGGGTAGAGCAGTTCCTCGCTCCCGTCGGCCTCCCGGACGCGGGGCGTGACGACCCGCACGTCGCCGAGTTCGACGAAGACGGGTTCCTCGCCCTCCTTGTCGCCGATGTCGGTGTCGATGGTCTCTTTCTCGTCGACGACTTCCTGCATTCCCCGGCCGAGGAACGCGTTGAACGACCGGAAGTGGTGTTCTGCGAGCCGTTCCCTCGAAAAGTACTCACGCGATATTTCGCGTCTGTCTTGCGTGTTCATTATTCTACCACGAGCCGATAGACGACCGCCCGGTCGGTCGTTCGGGAGTCTCGGACGATTTCGACGACGTCGCCAACTTCCGCCTCGGTCGGCACCGCCGCGTCCGTCCGCTTTATTTTCGGCAGGTCTGTGCGCTTGATGTCGTACTCGTCGAGCACGTCCTCTACAGCGTCGTCGTCGAGGACGTTGTGCTCGGGAACGAGTTCGTGTTCGCTTACGTCTACCATGTGTTGTGGCTGGACTTGCTGGAGAAAGTTGGTGTCACGAGATACTACAGCCACGTTGCGTATGCGACCATTTAAGACTTGTCAAAACACGCGGCGCACGGCTATCCGGCCCGAGCCGCCCGTGTGGCGGCGGGGGCAGAACGGGCGTTTCTACCGTTATAGATGTGAACTTCGCACAAAGGCGTTTGGGTTGGTTGAACGACAGTGGCTACCGGCACCGTCAGCCGTGGGAACCTCTCACGACGCGTCTCGGTTTGGAAAGCCTTAATACCAGAACCGGGAAAGGAGGTAATGCGTCGGCCCGGGTGGTGTAGTGGCCCATCATACGACCCTGTCACGGTCGTGACGCGGGTTCAAATCCCGCCTCGGGCGTTCTCTGACGCGAACAACACGGCGAGTACCTCGTGTACTCGCCACCGTGAGCGTCGAACCGTCGCCAGCAGGATTTGAACCACGGAAAGCCGAGCGGCGCGAGGGTTTGCATCGGGTTCAAATCCCGCCTCGGGCGTTCTCTGACGCGAACAACACGGCGAGCATTGCGTATCCGGTTCTCCGAGGAAAGACCGTGAGCGATGGCGTGGCAGTTACGAAACGCAAATACCGCTGGGGCGTGTTCTGAAGAGACAACTGCATGTTGGAGCGTCTTCAGACACAAGTCGGGAAGGAAGACCGTGACCTGACGATTCTGCGGGTCATCGTCGCGGACGGTCCCATCGGAATCGTAAAAATCGCCGAGCGGACCGGGTTGCCGGAACACAAGGTACGGTACTCGCTGCGGATGCTCGAAAACGACGAGTTCGTCGAGCCGACGCCGAACGGTGCGATACCGGCCGACGACATCGAGGAACGGCTGCGGCAGGTCAACGAAGGCGTCGACCGCCTCACCGACCGCCTCGGCGAGGTGCGGGACGCCTTCGACGGCGACGAGTAACGCGGGACGCCGGGACGAAGTTACTTAACCCGTCCGGCACACGACGGCATACGATGGGGGTCAGAGACGCCGAGGAAACGTGCGCGGCCGTCCTCGACGAGGTACAGTCGGCAGTCATCGCGAACCGGTCGTTCCTCGAAGAGGTGCTGACCGGCCTGCTCGCGCGCGGACACGTCCTCCTCGAAGACGTGCCGGGCGTCGGTAAGACACTGACAGCACGCAGTCTCGCGACCGCGTTGGGATTGGGGTTCTCGCGGGTCCAGTTCACGCCCGACTTGCTCCCGGCGGACGTGACCGGAACGAACGTCTACGACGAGCAGGACGGGACGTTCGAGTTCTCGAAGGGGCCGATATTCGGCAACGTCGTGTTAGCCGACGAGATAAACCGGGCACCGCCGAAGACCCAAGCCGCGCTGCTCGAAGCGATGGAGGAGGGGCAGGTGACCGTCGACGGGGAGACACACGAGTTACCCGACCCCTTCTTGGTGATGGCGACGCAGAACCCGGTCGAACAGGAGGGGACGTTTTCGCTGCCGGAGGCGCAACTCGACCGCTTCATGATCAAAAGCGAGATGGGGTACCCCGACCGGGACGGCGAACTCGAACTCCTCGCGCGGCGGGCCGACCGGTCGGCACAGGCTCCGTCGGTCGAACCGGTCACCGACCGGGAGGCGGTGACGGCACTCCAGGCGGCCCCGGAGTCGGTCACCGTCGAGGAGAAAGTGCGCGAGTACGTGGTCGACCTCGGGCGGGCGACGCGGGAGGATAGCCGGGTTTCGGTCGGTGTCTCACCGCGTGGCATCCAGCGGTTGTTCGAGGCCGCCCGTGCCGTCGCGGCCATCTCGGGCCGGGAGTACGTCGTCCCGGACGACGTGAAACGGGTCGCACCGGCCGTGTTCGCCCATCGACTCGTGCTCACCGCGGAGTCGAGCGTCCGGTCCGTGTCGAAGCGGACGGTCCTCGCCGAGGTTCTCGACCGGGTTCCGGTCCCCAGCGTAGACCGGTAGTTACGCCCGCAGGGTCGAGAGCAACGCGACTGCGGTGACGGCCGCGAGCGCGCCGGCGACGCCCGCCGTCGACGACATCGCGGGCGCGAGGAGTTCGTGTTCGACGACCGCATCGACGGCCATCGACGCCACGACGGCGAGGACGCCGATGCCGACACTCGCGCCGGCGTGGACGAGTTCGCCGCGCATCGTCGCCGCGCCGTCGGGCAGTTCCTCCCGCAGTCCGGTCGCGTACTCGCCGGTGTCCCAGACGAGAATCGAGAGGACGACGGCCACCACGGCGAGGGCGGCGGACCCGCCGAGGAGTGCCAGTACGAGTGCCAGCGCGAAGACGGTCCCCGCGCCGAGTGCCGGAGCGAGCGCGCGTTCGGGGACGATGGGCGAGGCACCGAGCACCAGCAGAACGGTGAGGAGGGTTCCAGCGACGACGAGGGCGGCGACGGTTGTGAGGACGACTACCGGGAAGACGCCACCGGCGAGGAGCGATTCGACGGCAGGGTGTCCGACCGCGAGTGCCTGCGCGCGGAGTCGCTCGGCCGGGACGGCGTACTCGAGCGCGACGCCGGCGACGAGCACGGCGGTGAGGACGCCGGCGGCGGCGAACCCGTACCGGCGGAAGTCGGCGTTCGAGTAGCGACGGGCACGGCGGCGGACGCGCTCGGCGAGCAGGACCGCACCGACGAGGCCGAGCCAGACGACGAGGGTGACACGGAGCCAGACGGCCGTCAGCAGGTCCGCGACGACGGCACCGACCGGTGGGCCGAACAGCCGGGCGATAGCACCCGGCGTTGCCGTCCCCGAGAGGACGGCCGCGGCGTAGAGGGCGGCGGAGACGCCGGCGGTGACGAGCGTGGCCCAGCCGAGTGCGGTCCCGACTTCGTGTGTCCGCGCGGAGACGGCGGGGCGTTGCCGCGGTGGTGCGAGTTTCGTGAACGGAAGCGTGACCACGGCGACACGGAGCGTGAACAGCGAGAGGACGATGTACAGGAGGACGGTCAGCAGCGCGAGCGACCCGGTCGGTGCGAGGAGGAGACGGGCGACGGCGAGTACGGGGTCGGGGCTGTCGACGGCGAGTCGTGTCACGAACGAGGCGTCGCCGAGGGTAGCGGCGGCAGCGACCAACCCCACCGCGAGGAGCGGCCCGAACAGGCCGAACAGGCGGCCGAACGACGTGGCCAACAGCGTCGCCGCATCGCTGGGCACGATGGTGAACGTCGCGGCGAACGCGCCACCGGCGACGAGGAGGACGGCGACCCCGGTCAGGTGACCGAGCGGCGTGGCGGCACCGGCACCGAAACCGACACCGGCCCCGAGCGCGGCAGTGAGCAACGCGGCGGCAGGCACGACGACGAACCCACCGACGAACAGCGGACGAACGCGGTCGCTGGCCAGTGCGACGAGGCCGACTGCGAAGCAGACGCCCCCGGCGGCCGCGAGCGCGGTGAGCCGGCCGCCGAACAGGCGCGCCCCGACGAGAACCACGGCCGCGAGGGCCAGCGTGCTGCTGGCCGCGTCCGAGACGTGGAGCGTCGAGAGCGTGGCCCACACCCTGTCGGAGAGTGACGACCCGCTTTCGACAGTGAGGCGGTCGGTTTCCGTCCGGGTATCGGGGTCGGCGGTCATCGTTGCCACCGCCGTTCGTGGGCCGCGAGGGTCGCCGCGAGCGCGGCGTCGAGGGTACTGTCGGGCGACCAGTCGGTGACCGGGACGCCGAGTCGGTGGAGCGCGCTCGTCCGTGCCCGGCGGCCGAGGGCCGTCGCGGCCTGTCCCGGCGTCGCGTCGTCGTCGGGCGTCGGGTCCGGGCTGAGGACGCTCACCGGGACGTGGTTCGAGACGAGCGTCTCGACGAGGGCGACCGGAACGTCGTCGACGAGCGGCGTACAGAAGACGACCTGCGTGTGGTCGGAGAGCCGCGATACCAGTTCCAGTCCACGAGCGGTCCCCGCATCCGCACCGCTCCCGTCGGTTGCGAGCGCGGCGGTCGGGCCGACCGTGTTCGAGCCGTCAGTCGGCGGCTCGTCACCGGAGACGCCGTCGAGGAGCGTCCGCACCGCGGCCTCTGTGCCGTCGTCACGGCCCGGCGTCACCCAGTCGTCGGCACCGTCGGCGGTGAGCATCGTCACCCCCACCGGGTCACCGGCGTCGGTCAGCGTCAGGAACCCGCGGGCGGCCGCGTAGACTGCCAAGTCCGTCGTGGTCGGCCCACCCCCGGGCGGGGAGACGGCGGCGGCCGCCCGGTCGTCGACGAGAAAGAGGACGCGTGCGGCCCGTTCCTCCCGGTAGGTGACGGTGGTCACCTCGCCGGTCCGGGCGAGGCGTCGCCAGTCGATGCGGTTCGTCGGGTCGCCGCGGTGGTACTCGCGAATGCCGTGGAACGCAGTACCGTCGCCCCCGGTGTCGGTCAGGTGGCGACCGGTGAGGCGAGTGTGTCTGTCCCGGAGCGGGAACTCGTCGAGCACCGTGTCACAGGTGAGCGTCGTCGCCCCGTCGGGGTCCAGACGGACCGTCTCGACGGCCGTGCCGGGGAGCGTCCGCGCCCTGAGTGTCACCGTGCCGAACTCGTGGGTCCCACGCGGTGGGAGAACCTCGTAACTGACCGTCGTCGACTCGCCGGGCCGCAGGGCGACACACGCCGCGGGCGTGCCGCCGACCACGGGGACCCCTTCCGGGACGTCGTCGACGAGACGCAGGTCCGGGGCCGTCCGGTCCCCGTCGTTGGTGACAGTCACGGCGACAGTCACGCGTTCGCCGGGGTCGCTGTGGTCGTCGCTCAGCGTCCGCTCGACCGACAGAGACGGTGTTTTCGGGGTGGTCACGGCACCGTAGAGCGCGTACACCAGCGGCGGCAGTGCCAAGACGAGAAACACGGGGTCGGCGACGAACAGGCCGACGGCACTGGCGACGAGCGTCCCGGCGAGCGCGCCCTGCCACCGTGAGACTGTCCTCATCGGTGTCCCTCCGTCGTGTCGGCGGAGCCGTCGGCGGCGACGGCGTCCGGGTCGGTGTCGGGCGTGTCGGCCCCCTCCCGTGCGGTGTCGTCACCGAGCGCGTCGATGGCCCGGAGCGTCCGAACCGTCTGTCTGTGGAACGGCCCCTCGTCCGAGAGCGCGTCCCGGACCCAGACGCGCCACGGCACGGACGGGGCCTCCGGGCCGCCGACGAACGCCGCCGCGGCAGGGTCGTCAGTCCACGTGCCGGATTCGACCGCGAGGGCGGCCGTCGACCGGTCACAGCGGGCGGCCTGTTCGTACACGTCGATAGCGAGGCGTCGGAGGTCCGACCGGACTCGGGCCTCGGCCTCGGCGGTCTGTTCGCCGACGGCACCGGCGTCCGAGAGGTGTCTGTCGAACGCGTCGCCGGCGACTGGGCCGTGAGCTTCGACGTCGTCGTTCGTGGGCATCGGCGGCAGTGAGTCGGAGCTCGACGCCCACAGCCATCGACCGGCGGTAGCGACCGCGACGAGGGACGCGACGCGCCCGAGTGACTCGACGGCAGGAACGTCCGCCAGTACCGACCGGACGGGTCCCGGGAGCAGACCCGGGGCGAACCCGGCGAGTGCGGCCAGCGCGAGTGCGACCGCACCGAGGGCGACGACGAGTGTCGTCCGAATCATCGGCTACCCCCACCGTCGGTGAGCGTCGGGTCGTCGTCCGCGTCGGCGAGTTCGCGTTCGGCCTCGGTCACGTCGTCGACGTACTCGCTCGCGTCCCGGTTGCCGTACTCGACGGCACGGACGGCGTCACGGAGCCGCCGGACTGCCGAGCGGGGGTAGCCAGCGGCGACCGCACGCCGCGCGAGTTCCCCGGGCGTCTTCGTCGTGGTGTCGGCGACCGGCACCCGTGTCTCGAACTCGCGCCACGCTCGCCGTACCGTCGCCGTCGCGTCGGCGGCGTCGGGCGTGTCGTCGGCCGCGGGCGTCTCACGTTCGACTGTCGCGTCGGTGGCGTCGAGTGCGGACGGGCGAACGCGGGCGGCCGTCGCCGTCAGCGCGGCCACGAGACCGGCCACCGCGGCCCATATCCGTCCGGGAACTGTCCCGACCGCCGGCAGCGAGAGTGTCGGGCGGGACGGAACCCCGATAGCACGGAGCGAGGAGACCCGTCGGAGGATGTCCCGAAGTGCGGTCCGGACGTGGCCGAGGCGAACGGTGGCATCGCGAGCGAAGCGTTCGCCACGGACCGCGAGGGCAATCAGCGCGGCGACGGCCCTGCCCGGCAGTCGGCGGAGTGTGACGGCGATCTGTCGGTGGAACGGCCGACCGGCGATGTCGGCGCGTCGCCACAGCCACGCCCCCGCGGCGGCGAGCGCGAGGACGAGGGCGACCAGCGCGCCGGCGGTACCGAACCGGTAGTGGACCGGCACGGTCCGGGTCAGTCCCGCGGGCGTCTCGGCGGTCAGCGTCGCGCCCGTCGCGACCGGCAGACCCACGCTAGCCCGGCCGTCGGCACCCGTCTCGGCCGTCGCGTCCCCGACGGTCAGGGTCGCCCCCTCGACCGGACGGCCGCCGTCGGTCACTGTCACCGTCACCGACAAGCCGGGCAGCGCGAACCCGGACGTGTTCACCCGAACGTCGGCGAGGCGGAGCGTCCGGTTTCCGGACGCCGCACCGCGCGTGACGGCGACCGTGGCCGTCTCGTTCACGGGTAGCGTCACCGAGCGTTCACCCGCCGCGTCCGTCCGGCCGACGCTGTTGCCGTCGAGGGTAACGTTCGCGTCGGCGACCGGTACGTCGGCGATGGTCGCGGCGACGGTCACGGACTCGCCGGGGTCCGTCTGGCCGCGCGTCTCGATGGTGATGTCGGTCGGAAGGTCGAACACGCGGCTCGCGCCGTCGGCGTCCCCGGCTGGGTCGGTGGCGTTGACCGTGACCGCACTCGCGTACGGGACCGGTCCGCGGAGCATCCCCGACGCGTTCGTTGTCCCGACCGGACGGCCGTCGAACGTCACCGCGGCGTTCGCCACGGGGTCACCCTCACGTTCGACGCGGACCGGAACCGGACGCCCCGGGACTGGGTCGGCGGCGAGCGAGATTCGGTAGGCTGTGCCCGCCGAGTCGAACGTCTCGCCCGGACTGCCGGTTTCGGCGTGGTCGTAGCTGTCGGTGTTCGTCCCGTCGTCACCGTCGGGTCCGTCGGTTGATTGCGTGTCCGTCTCCGACTCGCCAGCGGAGTCGCCCCCGTCGGCGGAGTCGCCCGTGTCCTCGCCGGTGGCCCCACCGGTGGAGCCGCTCTGTGCGGCCTGTTGGAGGGCCTCGGACTCGGAGGACAGTCGGTCGCGGCCCGGGGTCGGGTCGAAGCGGACCCATCCGGTGTCCGGGAAGTACACTTCGACCCACGCGTGGGCGTTCATGCCGCGGACGAGGTAGGTGTCGTTCCCCTGCGGTTGGCCGGTGGAGTAGCCGACGGCGTAGCGCGCCGGAATCCCCTGTGTGCGGAGCATGACGGTCATCGACGTGGCGAAGTACTCGCAGTAGCCCGCGTCCATCTCGAAGAGGAACTGGTCGACCACGTCGCCGCCGTCGTGACTGGCGTCGAGCGAGTACCGCCGATTGGCTTCGAGCCACTCCTCGATGGCGACGGCCGTCTCGTAGGGCGTGTCGGCGTCGGCGGTTATCTCGGCGGTCCGCTCGGCGACGCGGTCAGGCACCGAGTCCGGGACACTCCGGTACCGGAACCCGACGCGGTTGGGGTAGCCGGTCCCCGCGTCGCGGAGGCGCGCTTCGTCCCGCATCGGGACGCTACTCTCGACGGTGTAGGTAGTGTTCGCCGGGAGTCGTCCCGGTGCCCGAAGCGCGCCGCGGTCGGTCACCGTGACGCCGTCTGCGAAGGACGCGTCGATGTCCGTGGGCTGCCACATCGCGGGGAGTACCTGCGCGGGTTTGCGTAGGGTGTACCGCTGTTCGACGGTCCGGCGGCCGTCGGTGTCGGCGGTCGGAGACGCGGGCAGCGAGCGTGTCTCGCCGCTCAGGCCCGCGTCCCACCCGGACCCCGTGTACGTCGCGTACGCGCGCGCTCGCCAGTACCCCGGTTCCGGACTCTGCACGAGGAAGTGAGGCGTCAAGGACTGACTTCGGAGACTCTGGCTCACACCATCGGACGTGGAGCCGACACCGGTCTGTGGCCCCGCTTCGAGCGCGCCGAACGACCCGCCGTCGCCGGCCCCCCCGAAACCGCTGCCAGCAGAAGAGCTACTCGACGGCAGTCGGCCGAACAGTCCGGAAACGAACGAATCACCGCCCGTACCGGACCCGCCCGGCAGCGACGCATCCCCCGGACTGCTCCCCGGGAGGCCGTCCGATGCAGGCGACTGAGGCGTGCCCCCACCGCCCCCGGGGAGGACAGCAGCACTCAGTAATAGCCCGGCGGCGGCGAGGAGAACGACCGCGATGTGTGCCGTTCCGTGGATAGCAGACCCGTCTTCGGAAGACATTGTGAGGGCACCGTCACGACGTGGAATCTACGGTCGTGACCGCGTTGTTGTGTTCCACCGACGGACCGGCGTGGTTAAACATTGTCGGGGAGTTATCAGCGGTGATTTTACCCGTCGAGGACGGCGAGCAGGCGGTCGATATCGTCGCGAGTGTTGAACACGTGGACGGAGGCGCGGGCCGCCTCTGGGTCTGGAATCGAGCGGACGACGACCCCAGCCTCGCCGGCGCGCTCGACCACTGCGTCCGGGTCGTCGGCGTCGAACGTGACCAGCCCCGACTCGTACTCGTGGGGCGAGCGCAGGCGGTCACCCAATCCGTCCTTGAGGTAGTCGGTGAGGTCGGCCACCCGGTCCTGAACGGTGTCCATGCCGACGGCGCCGATAGTGTCGATTGCCGTCCGCAGGGCGGCGTGCGGTGCCGGCGAGGTGGTCCCGATTTCGAGTTGCCGCGCGCCGGAACGGAGGGACGAGTCCGGCCCGCCCATCGACTCGACGCTCCGGTAACTGGCGCGACGCGGCTCCAGTGTCTCGGCGAAATCGGGCGCGACGTACAGCATCCCGGCCCCCCACAGCCCCAACAGCCACTTGTGCCCGGCCGCGGCGACGGCGTCGGCCCCCCACTCGGTCACGTCGATGGGGTGTTGGCCGGGCGACTGGACGGCGTCGACCACGACCCGTGTCCCCGCGTCGTGGGCGATATCGACTGCCTCGGCGACGCGCAGGCGCGTCCCGTAGTTCCACGAGAGCGAACTGAGACAGAGCAAGCGGGCGTCGGCGACGGCGTTCTTCAGCGCGTCGAAGTCGAGTCGCCCTGCCGTCGTCTCCAGCACCCGCGTGTCGATGCCGTGAACGTCGGCGGCGCGCTCCCACGGCAGGACGCCAGCCGGGTGTTCGAGGTCGGTGTAGACGACGGTGTCGTCGGCGTCCCAGTCGACGGCGGCCGCCACCCGCGAGATGCCGTCGGCGGTACTGTTCGTGAGTGCGATGTCCGTCTCGTCGGCCCCGAGAAATTCGGCCACTCGCTCGCGCGACTGCGCTAGTTCGCCGAATCCCACGTCGTAGGGGTCGCCGGTTGCGTGGGCCTCGTACTCGTGGCGTTCCAGACACTCGGTCGCGGCGTCGACGACGCGGCGCGGACTCGGGCCGCTCGCGCCGGTGTTCAGATAGGCCGTCTCCTCGACAGCGGGGATGTCCGCCCGCAACGTCTCCGGGTCCATGGCGGGCGTTGGAGTGCTAGAGGTTTGAAACCCGCCGTCGGAGGCGGGGCAACCGAGCGCAGTTCGGGCCGCCGCTCACGCCGTGACGATGTGGTTTTCGAGCGTCCCCAACCCCTCCACCGAGATGGCGACGGTGTCGCCGTCCTGCAGGAACTCCCCGATTTCGAGGCCACACCCCGTTCCGACGGTCCCACTCCCGAGTACGTCACCGGGGTACAGCATCTCGCTGTCGGAAGCGTGTGCGACGATGTCGCCCCACGAGTGCCCCATCTCGCCGACGGTGCCCTCTGACCAGACCGTCGTGTCGCCGTCGGCGTCGGTCACCTCGATGGCGAACGACGCGTTCGGCAGGTCGAGTTCCTCGGGCGTGACCAGATGCGGCCCGAACGCGTTGGCGAAGTCCTTGCCCTTGGCGGGGCCGAGCCGACCGTTCATCTCCCGGCCCTGTTCGTCCCGGGCCGAGAAGTCGTTGAACAGGGTGAACCCGGCGATGTACTCCTCGGCGTCGGCGGCGTCGATGTCCCGCCCGCGCTTCCCGACGACCGCCCCGATTTCCAGTTCCACGTCCATCAGGTCCGAGTACGCCGGCCAGACGACCGTCTCGCCCGGCCCCACCACCTCGTCGGCGTTGCCCTTGTAGCAGACCGGGATGTCGTACCACACGTCGGGCACCTCGCCCATCGCGTTCTGGACGTGTTCCTCGAAGGCCATGTAGTCCCGCAGTGAGTTGGGCCGCGGGACCGGTGCCAGCAGGTCGACCGTCTCGGGGTCGTACCGAAGTGTTGCCCCGTTCGGTCCCGTCTCGGCGTCGCTGTCGGGGACCGTCTCGACCACCGCACGGGCAGCCTCCAGCGCGCGCGTCCCGCGCTGGAGGAACGGGACCATCTCGGGCGGTGCGTGGGTTTCGGCCACCGCGCCCGGTGTCGCGTCACCCTCCCGGTCGAGGACGTGGGCGTACCCCGCCGTCACGTCGAGCAGTTCCCCGTCGTGTGCCACCCCGACCCGTCGCACCGGGCCGACGGCCGTCTCGACTGCGAACGTCGCGAGTCGCATGCTCGGTGACGCGCGCGCCACGAGTGTAATAGTTTGTCCGTCACCCGAGCGCGCCGGCCAGCGCGGCCCCGAGCGCGACGGCCGCGAGCGCGCCGCCGAGGTTGGCCGCGACGACGACGAGTGCCCGTTTCCGGTCGCCGGTCTCGAACAGCCGAACCGTCTCGAAGGTGAACGTCGAGAACGTCGTGAACGCGCCACAGAAGCCAGTTCCGAACAGCAAGCGGAGCGACTCGTCGACCGGTGCGGCGACCAGCGCGCCGAGGGCGAAACTCCCGAGGACGTTCACCGCGAGCGTGTCCGCCGTCCGGGTGTCGATGCGTTCGCCGAGGAGGTGGCGAGCCAGCGCGCCGAGGACGCCGCCGACGCCGACGAGGAGCGCGGAATTCACTGTGACACCCCCCGTGCGACCCAGCGGCCACAGACCACCGCGACGAACCCGAGCGTGTAGTTCAGTCCGACGTTCAGGGCCGCGAGTTCGGGCGCGAGCGCGGCCGTCTCGCTGGCGAACGTGCTGTAGGTCGTGAACGAGGAGAGAAAGCCCGTCCCGACGACCAGCCGCGTCTCCGCGCTGAGGACGCCCGCGAGGTGGGCCTCGTAGAGGAGGACGCCGAGCGCGAAACTCCCGAGGACGTTGGCCGCGAGCGTCCCCCACGGGATGACCGTGGCCGGGAGCGCGAGGGCCACGGCGTATCGGAGGACCGCACCGAGGAACCCGCCGACGGCAATCAACACCAGCGGTTCGGCGCGGGCGAGCGCGTGGTCTGCTCCGTCGGCGGCCGTCACACCCGGACCTGACACAGCGGCTACTCGACAGTTTCGATGTCGCTGGCGCGCGGACTCGCGCCGCCGTGGGGGGTCGCCCGCTCGCGCACCTGCACGGCGTGGACCGACTCGGTGGCGTCGTCGACGACCAGCACCGCACCCGGCCGCGTCGGCATCCGCGCGGCGAACGTCTCGGTGGCGTACGACGGGCGGGCCGCCGCGAGGGCGTCGCGGTCCGTGCTGTCGGTGAGCCGGTGGGCGAGGACGAGGTCGGACTGGGAGAACACCACGTCGGGCAGGGCGGCCGGTCGCTGTGTCGCGGCGACGAGACTCACGCCCGGTTGGCGGCCGCGCGTGAGGAGCGTCCGAAGCGCGGGGCCGGCGACGCCGTCGAAGAAGGCGTGGGCCTCGTCGACGAGCAGCCACGGGAGGCGGTCGGCGTCACCGTTCACCCGCGCGTCGTAGAGTGAGTGTGCGACTGCCGCGAGGACGGCGTTCATCGGCGCGCGCGAAAGCCCCGAGAGGTCCAGCACCGTGACGCCGGCCGTGTCGAGCGTGTCCGTCGTCGTGGCGTCCGGGTCGAAGATGTCCCACGATGCCGCCAGTCGGAGGTGATTGCGCGCGCCGCGGCGGGCGGCGGCCGACGCGTCCGACTCGGCGACGGCCGCCCGCATCGCCGGGAGCGTCGTCGCCGTCGCCGCGGCCTGCCAGACGACGGTCCCGGCCGGGTCGGTGGGGTCGAGGTCGAGTACCCGGCACCACGACGCCGGGTCGAGCGCGTCGGCACGTACCCGTGGGTCAACGACGGTGGCAGGCACCGCGTCGGTACCGGCATCGGAGGTGTCGGCCAGCGTCGGGAACACCCCCATCGGGTCGGCGACGACCGGGGCGAGTGCCTCGGTCCGTGCCACTTCCTCCGCGAGGACGCCGAGCGTGTAGGACTTCCCGGACCCGCGTTTGCCGACGACCGCCGCGGCGTGGGGGCCGTCGAGGTCGATGCCGACGGCCTCACCCCGACTGCCGTCCCGTGCCCGGTAGTAGCCGAGCCACCCCGTCGGTCCGTCCCCCCGCTCGCGCCCGATGACGTGCATGCCCCGGGCTGGTCACGGCTCCGTACATAAACGTGGGGCCGGGTCGCGGGGACCTGTCCGGTAGTAAGGTTCTTTGCCGTCTCGCTCGGGATATCGGTATGGACCGCCGTGGGGTGTTGCGGCTACTCGCGCTCTCGTCGCTGGGGCTGGCGGGGTGTAACAGCGACTCGAACGGTGGTCGGTTCAGGAAGGAGACCACCACCGACGGTCGAGAGACGGTCACCGAGACGCTGTCCGAACCCGCGAGGGACGTCCTGCGCGTCGCCGCCGGTGTCTCGCTCGTCGACGGCGCGTGGACGGTCCGCGTGTCGGCGGGGAACACTGCCGACGCACCCGCGACTGCTGAGTTCACCGGCGTCGTCAGCCTCGCCGACGACGGCGGCCGTATCGAGTCGGACCCGGTCGAGCAGACGGTTCCTCCCGGTGAGACGACATCGTTCGACATTCCTCTTGCCGCGCCCGGTGACCTCTCGTACACCGAGGAGACGACGCTCCGGTACGACGGGTTCGAACTCCGGTTGCTCGTGGACGGCGAGCCGAAATCGGGCGTCTGCCCGGATGCCGAGACGGTCGTTCCGACCGGTAACGGCTGTGCGTACCGGAACCCCAATCGGACGTACGTCACCGTCGAGTACGACGGGGACTGGGAGGGGTCGGTCAACGCCGACGCGTTCAGCACGAGCGTCAGCAGAGCCGAGGACGGCGCGCAGCCGGGCTACGACACCTCGTACATCGACGTGGGCGACGACGCGGAGACGGTCGCCGCGAGCATCTTCAAAACCGACGACGGCGACGGCGAACTCGTCGTCAACGTCCACAACGACGGCATCGTCGTCGCCAGCGACAGCACGACCGACCCCGATGAGATCGTCCAAGTCACTGCAACCCTGTAGTTCAAGTGGGAAGCCGGGACCAGCCCCGGCCATGTTCGAACGATTCACCGAGGACGAACGCGCAATCGAGGGACTGCCCATCAGACTCGTCATCGCCCTCGTCGTGGGCGTCGCGAGCCTCAGCGTCATGATGAACACCATCGCGGGACTGGAGACGCTGGGCGTGACGGAACTCGACGCCACGCCGGAACCCGAAGTCGTCAGCCCCGGTCAGCAGACGGTCACGGTACGGGTCGTCACCCCGCAAGGCGACCCGGTTTCGGAGGCCACCGTCGTGGCGAAGGGCGGGACGGCCACGCTCGCGAACGTCTCGACGGCGAGAACCGGACCCGACGGCAACGCGACGCTGACGCTCGACCCGAGCCTCGGGCCGAACCAGCGGGACGGCGTGGTCGAGTTCGACATCAAGCCACCGACTGGGGGACAGTACACGGACCGGCGGGCGAACACCAAACTGCTCGTCGTCTCCGCGTAGTCAGGCGTGTTCGTCCCAGTCTATCCACGTCTGTTCCCAGCCGTAGCGTCGCTCCGCGTCCCGGCGTTCGAACTCCCGGTCCTCGCGGCGGGTCCGGTTCCGCTCGGGAGTGTCGGCCTGCTCGCCCTCGACGAGCATCGGCTGGAAGGCGACGCCGCCGAGGCGTTCGACCACGGTGCCGTGGCCGGCCGCCAGCCGGCCGTCGCGCTGGTCGCCGTTCTCGACGACGGCGAGGGACTGTTCGTGCGTGCCCAGCGGCATGACGAGACGGCCGTCGTCGGCCAACTGGTCGAGGAGTGCCCGCGGCGGTTGGACGGCGGCCGCCTCCAGCAGAATCCGGTCGTACGGGGCGTACTCCGGGAGGCCGTCGGCCCCGTCCCGACGGTCGACGAGGACGCCCCTGTACCCCGCGTCGGCGAGGTTCTCGCGGGCGTCGTAGACGACGCGGCGCGTGATGTCGATGGCGTGGACGTCGCGTTCGCCGACGATTTCGGCGGCGACGGCCGCGGTGTATCCCACACCGACACCGACGACGAGAACCGAGTCGTCCGGGTCGGGCGAGAGGGCTTCGAGCAGGCGAGCCGCAGTACTGGGCGCGAGGACGCGCGTCCCGAACCGCTCGAACGGGCGGTCGGCGTAGGCTCCCCGGTCGTCCGCGACGAACTCGTGACGCGGAACGGCCCGCATCGCCACGCTCACCGCGTCGCTCCGGACACAGCCTTTGCTCTCGTGTTCGAGGCTGTCGACCATGTCGTCCCGCAGTACCGCGGGGTCCATGTCCTCCGCTCCGAACTCGACGTATATCAACCTCGCGGAGGGGCGGTCGGAGTCACTGCATCGTCACGAACCGGACGCCGCCGTGGTCCTCGCGGTCGAGCGACCCGTCCTCGCGGCGGCGGGCACGGACGAGCGTCTGGCGGTGGTCGCCGAGTGGCGCGAGGAGGAGACCGCCGGGTCGGGTCTGCTCGACGACCGGTTCCGGGAGTTCGGGCGCGGCACAAGTCAAGTACACCCGGTCGTAGGGGGCGTGTGCGGCCCATCCCTCGGCACCGTCGCCGACGCGAATCGACACGTCGCCGTACCCGAGTCGGGCGAGACGCTGGCGGGCCTGTTCGGCGAGTCGCTCGTGGTACTCGATGCTGTAGACGTGTTCGGCTCCGACGAGTTCGGCGGTGACGGCGGCGTGGTACCCACAGCCGGTACCGACTTCGAGCGTGTCGTCGCCCGCCCGCAGGTCGAGCAGGTCGGCCATGACCGCCACCATGTGCGGGGCACTGATGGTCTGTCCGTCGCCGATGGGGAGTGGGGTGTCCTCGTAGGCCGCGTGACGTTTGCCCTCAGGGACGAACTCGTGTCGCGGGACGGTCTCGAGGGCGTCGACCATCGCCGCGCGCCGGGCCGCCCAGTCCATGCTACCACGCCGACCACGCGGTACTAGTCTCGTCGCGGACGTACAGCCGGTTCACGTCCTTGGCGACGACGGTGTCGCCGTCGTAGTCGAGTTTGTCGAAGTCGTACCCAGCCGCGTCGTCGCGGACGTGGATGCCTTCGACGGTAAATTCGAGGTCGCCGAGTTCGTCGGTCTCGCCGACGACGAACTCGTAGTCGCCGGGGACCTGTAGCGTCAGGCTCTCGGTGGCGTCGTGTTGGCCCCCCTTCGGGTGTTTGGTGACGTTGACGCTGACGTTCTCTACCTCACGGGTCCAGACGGTCTCGACCTCCGACGCGGGCGCGGATTCGGTCCGGCCCTCGTCCAGTTCGAGGCTGGTGATGCGGACGGTGACGATAGCCACGTCCGTCTCGGCGACGAACTCCTCGCCGACGGCCAGTTCCTCGTCAGCGGGAGCCTCGACGGTGGCGGTGAACGATTCGCCGTCCTGTGAGATGACCACGTCGAGGTCGGTCGTGTCCTCGGTCGGTGGCGTCTCCTTGTGGACGTGTTGGCATTCGGTACAGCGGACGGTCACCCGGCCGCCGCCGGTGGAGAGTACCTCGTGGGCCGTCTCGACGGCGGGCGAACAGGCGGGACAGGTGAGGGCAATCCTGTCCGGCAACTCGGAGTGGCTCATACCCGGGCGTACTCGGTGCTGACGTAAAAGGCCGCTGAACGGACGAGTCCACGTCGTGGGCACGTCTCGGGGCCGTCACGCTGGCACACAATTTAGTGGCGAGACGTGGTACCGGCGGATATGCGACCGCGAACCGCCCGCTGTCCCTCCACGCGAGAAGCGCGTCTCGGCACACGACCGAACACCGCACGCGAGGCGTCCGATGGCTGACGCGGACACCGCTCCCGACACCGGCCGACTCGCCGTCTTCGTCGGTGTCCTCGTCGTCCTCGCGGCGGCCGTCGTCGGCGTCGCCCGACTCGTCGACGTGAGCGTCGTCACGCTCGCACCCGTGTACATGTTCACGCCGATGGTCGCTGGTCTCGCGGTCTGTTTCGGGCGGAACGTCTCGCTGGCGTCGGTCGGCGTGAGCGCGCCGCGGACGTGGTGGTTCGTGGCCGCCGCCGTGGGCGCGCTTCCGCTCGTCGGGTTGACGCTCGCGCTCGCCGTCGCCGTCCCCGGCGTCGCGTTCGACGCGTCTGTCGACCCGGTTCCGGGAATCCCCCTCCCCGGTGGCGTCCTCGGCGTCGTGGCGACGTTCGGCTTGGTCCTCGGCCTCGGCGTGACAGTCAACGCGCTGTTCGCCTTCGGCGAGGAGTTCGGCTGGCGGGGGTACCTGCTGTGGGAACTCGCACCGCTCGGCTTCTGGCGGGCGTCGGCACTCGTCGGTCTCGTCTGGGGCCTCTGGCACGCGCCGATAATCGCCGCCGGGTACAACTTCCCCTCGTTCCCGCTGGTCGGCGTCGGCGTCATGACGGCGGCGTGTCTGTCCTTCTCACCGGTGTACACCTACGCCGTCGTCCGGGCCGAGTCCGTCTTCGCCGCCGCCGTCCTCCACGGCGTGTTCAACGGCTCTGCCGGCATCGTCGTCGCGCACGCCGTCGCCGAGGAGACCGCCATCACGGAACTGGTCGCGAGTCCGGTCGGCCTCGCCGGCATCGCGGCGTTCGGACTCGCGGCGGGAGGCATCGCACTCACCGGAACGCCGACACTCTCCCGCGGGTTCGCCGACAGTGAGCGGCCCAGACGGGCGACACAGCGGACGACGGCTGGGGGCGATTGAGGGCGGCCGTTCAGACGCCCTCGGGGAGGTCGATTTCCTCGCCGTCGACGGTCACCGTCGGGTCACGGAGGACGCCGTCGAGGTGAATCGGGGCCTCGGTGTCGCCGCCGATGCCGTGGTCGTCGCCGATGGCGACGTGGACCGTCCCGGCGGCCTTTTCGTCGAGGAGGACCGAGCCGACGAGTTCGGAGGCGGCCACGTTCGTCCCGATGCCGAGTTCGGCGAAGTTGTAGGCGGCGTCGCCCGCCGTCGTCGCGGCCTCCTCGACGGCCGCTCTGAGGTCGCTGTCGTGGATGGCCGTGACCTGCCCGTCGGCCACGTCGAACGCCATCGTCCGGTCGGCGTCGAGCAGACCGGGAGGCATCATCGTCCCGTCGACGACGACGCGGCCCTCGGCGTCGACGGGGCTGACGTACACCTCGCCGGCGGGGAGGTTCGTCATCGCGCCGGCCTCGTGGACGATACCCGTGTCCGGGAACCACTCGCGGTCGCCCGGGGAGACGGTGAGGTCCGTCCCTGCGGGCGTCGAGACGTGTATCTCCTCGCTTCCCCGCACTCGGTCGAGCATCGCCTCACATTCGGCGGCGATGGACTCGTAGTCGGCGTCCATCCCGGTGAGGAACACGTCCTCGGTGATGCCGGGGAGGGTGGCGACGCGCGCGCCGGCCGCGGTGGCTGCGGTGCGGGCGGCGGTGTGGCTCAGGCTCTTGGCCGTCGGCGCGAAGACCACGTCCGCGTCGGCCATCGCGGCGGCCACCGGGGCCGGTGGCTCCTCGCCGTGTTGGTCGCCGGGCGGGTACCGGAGGAGGACGGTGTCGTCGGTCACGTCGCTGGCCACGTCGTAGAGTGCCTGCCCGATAGACAGACGGGAGCCGTCGGTGACGACGGCACAGGACTCCGCGGCACCGAGATTCAGACACTGGTGAACCGCCGTCTCGGCGGGCGTATGCAGGTCGACCATACCGCACGTCTGGCCGGGACGGGATTAGGCGTTGTGCTGGCGGCGAGGCACGGAGCGGCAACCTCGAAACGATTATCCCCGTCGGTCCGGCATTGCCGGGTATGATACAGGTCGGAATCAACGGCTACGGGACCATCGGGAAACGGGTGGCCGACGCAGTCCGGGCGCAACCGGATATGGAAGTCGTGGGCGTCGCCAAGACCCGCCCCAACTTCGAGGCCGAACAAGCCGTCGAGAACGAGTACCCGCTCTACGCCGCCGTCGAGGAGCGCGTCGACCAGTTCGCCGAGGCCGGCATCGAGTTGGCCGGCGAAGTCGAGGAACTGGTGGCGGCGAGCGACATCGTGGTCGACACCACGCCTTCCGGCATCGGTGAGCAGAACAAGCCGATGTACGAGGCCCACGACACGCCCGCACTCTATCAGGGCGGCGAGGACGCGGACCTCGTGGACGTGAGTTTCAACGCCCGCGCGAACTACGGCGAGGCCGAAGAGGCCGACCACACCCGCGTCGTCTCCTGTAACACGACGGGGCTCTCCCGACTGCTCGCACCCCTCCGCGAGGAGTACGGTGTCGAGAAGGTCCGCGCGACGCTGGTCCGACGGGGCGGTGACCCCGCACAGTCCTCGCGGGGTCCCATCAACGACACGCTCCCGGACCCGGTGACCATCCCCTCGCACCACGGGCCGGACGTGAACACCATCTTCCCGGACCTCGACATCGACACCCTCGGGATGAAGGTGCCCGCGACGCTGACACACACCCACAGCGTCAACGTCGAACTCGCCGGGGACGCGACGACCGACGAGGTGCGCGAACTGCTGGCGGGCGAGTCACGCCTGTTCGTCCTCCCCGGGCGTCTCGGTATCGACGGGTCGGGGAAACTCAAAGAGTTCGCCCTCGACGCGGGCCGCCCGCGGGGCGACGTCTGGGAGAACGCGATTTGGGGCGAGTCGATAACCGTCGAAGGGGACGACCTGTACCTGTTCCAAGCCATCCATCAGGAGTCGGACGTGGTGCCCGAGAACGTCGACGCGATTCGTGCGGTGCTGGGCGAGGCCGACGCCCGCGAGAGCATCGAGCGCACCAACGAGGCGTTGGGCGTCGGTTTCGAGGTCTGACACGTTTCGATATTCGACGCCGTCAGAACCCTTTTGCCGGCGACACTCCTATCCGGCGATGATGAGCAAAGACCGCGACGACCGCGACCCAATCGACGACATCCTGCGGGAGATAGAGCGGGTCATGAACGAGATGATGGGCGACGACATCCACATCGACCGGGGCGGGCAGGCGGGGTTCGGCTCCGACCTCCATCTCGACATCTACGAGGAAGCGGAGGCGGTCCGAGTCGTCGCGGACCTCCCGGGGTTGGAGAAAGACGCCATCGACCTGAAATGCGACGGTGAAGTGTTGACCGTCAGTGCGTCGAGTACCCGCCGCGACTACGAGGAGCGGGTCCGCCTGCCGGTCCGCGTCAACGAACACTCCGCCAGTGCCACCTACAACAACGGTATCCTCGAAATCACCTTCGACCGGGCCGACGACTCCGCGAACATCGACTTCTGAAACGCCGCCGTAACACGCCGCTGGCCCGCTACGACAGTTGCCCACGCTGGGCCCGTCCGCGCCCCAGTTTGTACAGTTCGTAACAGAACGCGAACGCCGCGACGCCCAGGAGGCCGTAGGGGACGAACGGTCCCCGGAGCCCCCACGCGTGGAGGAGACCGGCGAACAGCATCACGAACAGCGACGCCGCGAGCGCGCCGTACTGGGACTCGCGGAGCGGCCGGTACCCGTACGCGAACGTGAACGCGACGAGCAATCCACCGTACACCAGTGTCGTCCGGCCGTCGACGGTGAACAGACCCGGATACACCAGATAGTCGGCCGCGACGAGCGCGGCGAGGAAAGACCCGAGCACCACGAACGGGATGTTCAGGTCGTCCCGCAGGGAGGCGGGCATAGTCGGCCGAGTGGTTGCCTATCCATATATATATAATTTTTGTCGTGTCGGACACCCGTCCGTCCGGCGTCTGCTGGTGCCGTCCGGGGGTTCGGCGGGACGTGTCCGAACTCACTGCTGGGCGGTCCGGCGGACGAGGGCCGCGAGGTCGTCGTAGAACCCGTCCGCGTACTTCGTCGCCGCGTCGATGGTTGGGCGGGCGTTCGTCTCGGTGACGACTGCTCGGTCCTCGGTGACGAGGAGGTCGACGCCCACCCACGGGATAGCGAGCGTCTCGGCGGCCCGTTCGGCGAGCGACGCCAACTCGGGCGGGAGCGTCACACCAGTCGCGTCGGCCCCGCGGTGAACGTTGTGTTTCCACCGGCCGGCGGCCACCGCGTCGTCCGGGAGTCGGCGTTCGACCGCACCGACGCAGGTTCCGTCGATACACATCACGCGGTAGTCCCGGGCGTCGGGCAGGTACTCCTGAACGAGGAACGACTGGTCGCCCGTCGCGCGGTAGTCGTGGACCAAGTCGAGGTAGTCGACGACGCCCAGAAACGAGTCGAGGTCCCCGGCCTTGGCGACGCCGACGCCCCGCGTCGCGGAGTTAGGTTTGACGACGACGGGCGGGTCGAACCGCTCGAAGGCCGCCGCGACCGCTTCGGTGTCGGCAGGGTTCGAGACCAGCACGGTGTCCGGGACCGGGACGCCCGCCGCATCGAGTTCGGTGACGACGCCGGCCTTGTTCCGGGAGGTGAGAATCGCCTCGCGGTCGTTGACCCACGGCACCGAGAGAAGCGCGTCGGCGACGCCGCCCTCCATGACCCGGGAGGGGTAGACGAACCCAGCGTCGAAGTCGTCGAACTCGGCGGCCTCCTCGGCGTGTCGGGTACCGTCGGTCAACCCGAGCGTCCGCTCGGTCGTCCGGACGTACTCGGGGTCGATACCGCGCTCGCGGAGCGGCGACTGCATCCGCTCGTAGGTTTCTGCGTTCGTCGTCACCGCGAGACGGAGCATATCCGCTGTTGTGGCGTGAGCGGCATGATTCTTGTTCTCCAGTCTCACTCGACGTGGGCGTCGAAAACGAGGTCCATCCGGCCGGGAGCGCGGTTCATCGCGCGACTCGGGGAAAGGCAGGTATGCCACCGGCGCGACGGTACGCGGCGCGGTCGCGCGCCGCGCCACAGACCGCGTGTCGCGCACCGCGCGACGGGCGGAAGCCCCCTTGCGGGGCACTACCTGGTTGGAATACGAAGGGCGAACGACCGCGCCAGCAGTCGTGAGGACTTAGAGGTTAGGCGACTAGCAGTTCCTCGCCGCGTTCGACCTTGATGCGGCAGGGCGGGGAAATCTTGTTGTAGGCGCGACGGAACGCTTCTTTGACCTCTGCGGCCTGGTCGACTTCGCAGTAGGCGGTGAACAGCCGCTCGCCGCTACCGATGCGGGCGGCGGTGCCGACGATTTTCCCGAAGGCCTGTCGCATCCCGTCGGAAACACGGTCCGCACCGGCCCCGGTCGCCTGCTTGTTCTCCCGGATGACGTGGTGGGGGAACTTCCGCAGGACCATCTTGTAGTTGCCCTCGCCGAACTCCTTGATGAGGTGGCGGTTGGCCGAGAGGCGCGACGCCTCGATAGACCCGTGGCGAAGCTGGACCTCCTCCCCGACGAGGAGGCTTATCTGGACCGGGTAGTCCTCGGGGTCGGCCTGCTTGTCGCCCATCTGGTGCTGTGCGATTTTCGACCCGGGGATGCCGGTGATGTACTCCCGTCGCGTGTACGCGGGCTTCGAGATCTCCCGGTACATCGAGGCTGGTTTGTCCGACATAGGTACTCTTGCCGAAACGGTAGCCGACCGCGCAAATAAACCCGTCGAAGCGCGGGCGTCGAGACGCGCCGCTCGGACCGTCCCGCCCCGTAACACCGGTGTCACTGGGTCGTTTTTACGCCCGGAACCCCTACTTGATGACACGATGAACCAACTCGTCGACGGCGAGTGGCGGACGGACACGTACGAATCGACCAACGAGGACGGCGAGTTCGAACGCCAGTCGACGACGTTCCACGACAGCATCGAGGACGACCCGGACGCCGAGTTCCCCGCCGAAGCCGGACGCTACCACCTCTACGTGAGTTACGCCTGCCCGTGGGCACACCGGACGCTGCTGGTCCGCGCGCTGAAGGGACTGGAGGACGCCATCACCGTCGACGTAGTCGACCCGTTCCGGGCCGAGGACGGCTGGCAGTTCACGCCGGAAAAGGCGGGCTGTACCCCGGATACGGTCAACGGCTTCGACTACCTCCGGGAGACGTACGTGAAGGCTGACCCGGACGCCACCTGTCGCGTGACCGTCCCCGTACTGTACGACAAACAGCAGGACACCATCGTCAACAACGAATCCGCCGAGATACTGCGGATGCTCGACACCGAGATGGACGGTGTGGCGACGCGGGACGTGGACCTCTACCCGGAGGGCTACCGAGAGGAGGCCGACCGCGTCATCGACGAGATTTACGACCCCATCAACAACGGTGTCTACCGCGCCGGGTTCGCCAAGTCACAGGCGGCCTACGACGACGCAGTCGCGGAGTTGTTCGACGCCCTCGACCACTGGGACGACGTACTCGCCGACCAGCGGTACCTCGCCAGCGACCGCCTGACCGAAGCGGACATCTGCATGTTCACCACGCTGGTTCGGTTCGACCAAGTCTACCACACCCACTTCATGTGCAACAAACAGCACGTCCACGAGTACGACAACCTCTGGCCGTACCTGCGTGACCTCTACCAGACCCCCGGTGTCGCGGAGACGGTGAACATGGACCACATCAAAGAACACTACTACACGACCCACCCGGACGTGACTCCCTCGGGGATAATCGCGGCTGGGCCGGACCTCGATTTCGAGGCCGACCACGACCGCGACGAACTGCCGGGCGACCCGCCCGAGGACCTGTTGGCACTGGTCTGAACCACAGAGACTCGGAGCGTGAAGAACCAGCGCGCCGCTATACCCGCTCGACGCGGTGGCTGTACACCTGCTCGTCGAAGTCCGCTCGGCTATCCTCGGCGTCGGTTCGTCCCGACAGCATCGGGACGACAGGCACACCCGTGTTCTCCGCGTCGGTGTAGCGTCGTGTCATGTGTCTCGTCGGCGGGAACAGCGAGGACTCCCCCACCCCCACTGCCGCCGTAATCTTTCAGGGTCGTTCATTGCGTATAAAGGTAATCATCTTTCACCGCCAACAGGGCTGTCGGCGTGTTCACCCGGCAGAAGAGGGGCCATTAAGTAATTACAGTCGGTAACGACGGCCGATGAAGGGGAATTGGGGGAGGGGCAGTTCGGGTGGCGGCGACACTCGCGGCGTCAGTCAGGCCGTCAGTGTCGTGCTGTTGATTGCAATCGTCGCGTTGCTCGCGGCAGGTGTCGGGACGTACTTCGTCGCGTTCGGCGGTGAAATCGACGAACCGGCACCGCGGTTCGCGCCACTCGTCACGTACGACGACGAGTTGGACGGCGACGGACAGAAGCTCACAGTCACCCACGAAAGCGGTGACCGGATACCGACCGACCGCCTCTCCGTGAGGGTACAGGACGCGGTCGTTCACAACGGCAGCGACCCCAGCGCGCGCACCCGGGCGCGCTTCGAGGACGGTGCCATCGAGGCACAAGTCGGCGAGACGTTCAGGTCACCGGACACCATCGAGTTGAACGCATCCGCCTTCGTCGCGGCGAACGACGGACAACCGCTCGGGAGCAACGAGTCGGTCGACCTCTCGACAGCGGCCGTCCGAATCGTGTGGGAGAGCGACAGTAGCACGCGGACAGCCGTTATCTTCGAGTGGCACGGACCCAACCGGAACACGACGACATGACCGACGAGACGCTGCCCTGCGAGGCGTGTGGCGAGACGGTGCCCCGCGATGCGGCGACGCGGCGGGAGACCATGGGGTCGCTGGACCCGACCAAGTGGCAGACGCTGTGCTGTCCGACCTGCGGGGCGCGGTTGAAGACGGTGTTCGTCGGCGGGGAGTGACCTGAACGACTATCCGTCGGCAGGCCACACTGGTGGTATGCCCGTCACCAACGAGAGCGACACCTTCGATATCGGCGGCGAGTTGACCGTCCACCGACTCGGCTTCGGCGCGATGCGCCTCTGTGGCCCCGACATCGTCGGCCCGCCCGAGGACGAGGACGCCGCCCGGTCGGTACTCCAGCGGGCGGCCGAACTGGGCGTCGACTTCGTCGACACCGCCGACTCGTACGGCCCCGGGGTCAGCGAGCGACTCATCCGGGAGGCCGGCGTCGCCGAGGAGATGGTCGTGGCGACGAAGGCGGGCCTGCTCCGCAACCGCGAGAGCGACTGGCTCGCCCACGGCGACCCCGACTACATCCGCAATCAGGTGCTGGTGAGCCGTGACCGTCTGGGCGTCGACACCATCGACCTCTACCAGTTCCACCGCCCGGACCCGGACACGCCCTTCGAGGACTCCGTGCAGGCGTTCGCCGAACTGAAAGACGAGGGGCTAATCCGACACGTCGGTCTCAGCAACGTCAGCATCGAGCAACTGGAAACCGCCCGCGACATCGTGGACGTGGCGACGGTCCAGAACCGCTACAACCCCGGCGACAGGGAGGCGGCGGACGTACTCGCGGCCTGTGAGGAGTACGGTATCGGGTTCATCCCGTGGTTCCCGCTCGGGTCGGGTGACCTCGACGAGAAGGCGAGCGTCGTCGCCGACATCGCCGACAGTCACGACGCCTCACGGATGCAGGTCGCGCTGGCGTGGCACCTCCAGCACTCGCCGGTCACGCTCCCGATTCCAGGCACGTCGAGTCTCGCCCACCTCGAAGAGAACGTCGCCGCGGCCGCGTTGGAACTCACCGACGACGAACTCGCGCGACTGAGCGAGTAGGTCAGTCCTCGCGGTCCGTCCAGAAGTCGAAGGAGCGACCGGGAACGAAGACGTCCAGCCCCACGGCCACCTCGTCGCCGGTGTTCTCGACGCGGTGGGACTCCCACGGGTCGAGCCACACCGAGTCGTACTGGCCGAGCGTCGCGGTGTCGTCGTCGGTGACGACGGTGAGTTCGCCCGCCAACACGAGGCAGACTTGGCCGTTCTCGTGGTCGTGCATCGGCGAGGAGTGACCCGGCGGCTTCTCGAACCACTCGAGGGTCGCGTCCTCGCTCCCGGCCAGCGCGACCCGTCGCCACCCCTCGTCCGGTTCGTACGTCTCGGCGTCATCGAAGTCGACGCGTTCCATGTCCGTCGCTTCGGCCGCAGGGCCGAGTAGGCTCCGGTTTCCGAGTCCGACTGCTTTTGTATCCTGCCGGACACCGTACGGACATGAGCGACGGGCCGCTGTACGTCGGTGTCGACTGGAGCGACGGCGGATGGCTGGCCGTCGCGTTCGACGGCGACGGGTTCGACCACGCCGAGGTGTTCGACGGCGTCGGCGGGGTGTGGGGCGAGTACGAGGACGACGCCGAGCGCGTCCTCGTCGACGTGCCGGTCGGCCTCCTCGACGAGGGTGAGACGGAGCGACCCTGCGACCCGGCGGCGCGCGCTGTCGTGGGGCCACAGGCCGAGACGATACTCACGCCGCCCGTCCGGGAAGCCGCCCGGAAGCGGCGCTACCCGGCGGCGAACCGGGCCACCGAACGCAAGACGGGGCACCCCCTCTCGAAAGCCGCCTTCGCAATCAGCGACGGTATCGTCGCCGTCGACGAGTTACTGCAGGAGGTGACCGAGGCGCGGACGGTACTGGCCGAGTCTCACCCCGAAGTCTGCTTCCGGGCGTTCGCCGGGACGACGCTCGACCACGCGGCGGCGACGGCGGCGGGCTACGCCGAGCGGATGCGCGCACTGGCGACGTTCGACCGCGACGCGCCGCCGGTGGTTCAGGAAGTCGCCGAGGCGACTGCGGGCCACGAGATAGCCGTCGAGAGCGTGTTGGCCGCGGTGGCACTCGCGTACACCGCCGCACCGGGACCCGGCACGCTCCGGACGCTCCCGGCGGACCCGCCGACGGACGCGACGGGGCTCCCGATGGCGATTCACTACCGGGCGGAGCAACCGCTCGAACCGTGATGCGACTCGGCGGCTGAAATAACAGAACTCGGTCGTCTCTGCCGTCTCAGAGGCGGGTGACGTTGGTCGCCCGCGGCCCCTTGTCGGCCTGTTCGATGTCGAACTCGACTTCCTGTCCCTCTTCGAGGTCCGGGCCGCCGACGTCTTCCATGTGGAAGAACACGTCCTCGTCCGCGTCCTCAGTATCGATGAAACCGTACCCGCCTGTGTCGTTGAAGAAATCGACCGTACCTTGCGCCATTGCGACCCGAGAGACTATCTCCGCGGACATAACGTTTTCGAGGGACCGACGCGCGCCACGTACCCGTCCCACAGCCCCTGAGAACGCAGCTACCGTCGTCCTGACCGGCCGAGGTGGTCGTCACTCGCCGGTCAGTGCGTCCCGGATGATAGCCTCGACCTCGGTCACCGACGGGTCGAAGCCCTCGGGGCCGAGCGGGAAGAGGTGGTCGTCGAGGGTGTACTCGGCGGCACTGCGGAGTGTCGCGTCGGTCGGGTCCACGACGTCGTCGAGGCGTGTCGGGAGGTCCAGACCGGCCCGAATCTCCCGGACGGTATCGACGACGACGGCCGCCGGGTCGGCCGGGTCGCCGTCGACGAGTGCCTCGGCGAGCAACTCGCGGCGGCCGTCCACCCGGTCGAAGACGGCGGCGAGGACGTGCGGCGCGAGGACGGCGTGGGCGACGCCCTGCTGGACGCCGAACTCGGTCCTGAAGGCGTGGCCGAACGCGTGAATGACGTTGAACTTGACCGAGTCGGGCACCGAGAGCCCGTACTGGGCCAGCAGGATGCCCGTCACCGCCCGCTCCATGACCGCCGGGTCGTCGGCGTCGCGCAGTCGAGGGAGCGAAGACCGGAGGTATCGCAGCGAGCGGAGTGCCGTCGCGTCCGTGACCGGGGTCGCGTTCCGGGAGTAGACGGCTTCGAGTGCCTTGTCGAACCCGTTGAACGCCGACCCCGCGAGCACGTCCATCGGCGTCGTGTCGAAGGCGTTCGGGTCGTAGAACAGCCCCGTCGGCATCAGCGCGGCGTCGGACATCCCCGCCGCGACGCGCCCCTCGTCGGTCGGAACCGTCGTACTCCCCATCACCGAGAGGTCCGCCCCGGCGAACGTCGTCGGCACGGCGAAAGCGGGTGGTATCAAGTCGCCGTCGGGGACGGCCAGACTGCCCGTCTCCTCGA
Source organism: Halorientalis litorea (assembly GCF_023028225.1). Taxonomy (NCBI): domain Archaea; kingdom Methanobacteriati; phylum Methanobacteriota; class Halobacteria; order Halobacteriales; family Haloarculaceae; genus Halorientalis; species Halorientalis litorea. The sequence continues at coordinate 1,829,134 of NZ_CP095482.1, read as the reverse complement.
CTTCGGCCTGCACCGCGTCGATGTCACGGGGTTCGGCGTGGAGGATGCCCGCGGCCTTCGCCACGTCCATGCTACTCCCCGCACCGACCGGGACCAGCGCGTCCGCACCGACCTCGCGCATCCGCGCTGCGGCCGCGAGTGCCGTCTCGACGCGTTTGTCGGGCGTCGTCTCGGCGAACACGCCCGCGAGCCGGTCCCCGAGTCCCGCCAGAATCGGGTCCATCAGGTCGTCGTTGGCCCCGACGTTTCGCCCGCAGACGACGAGCGCGCTGTCGAGGCCTCGGTCGGCCAGCGTGGCCCCGAGGTCGGCGACACAGCCGCGTCCGTAGTGAATCGCGCCGGGCTGGTAGTCGTGAACGAACGGCACTGTCTCGACTGGCATACCGTCCGCACGACCCGGGCCAGCCAAAGCGTTTCGGCGGGGAGTGTATCTCGACCGCCTCGTCGCGGCCCACAGCCGCGAGAGCGGGGTACGCTCTTGTATCTCCGGTGAGTACGCCGGACCGTGTTCCGAACCGTCCGCGACGCCGCCCCTGCCGTCCTCGTCCCGCTCGCGTGGCTGGTCGTCGACGCGGCCCACCGCGGCCTCGTCGGCACGGACGCCGTCTTCGTCGCCCACCTCGTGATGGCCGCCTTCGTCGCCGTCTTCGCCATCACCGGGTGGTCGGCGATGGGCCGCGGCGCGCTCCGGGCGTGGCGCGCCGTCCTCGTCGCCGGCCTCGGCGTCACCCTCGCCGGCATCGCCGGCTTCCGCCTGTCCTCGGAGCCGTTGTTGACCGTCAGCGTCGTCGGTTGGATGGTCCTCCCCACCGCCGGCCTCGCGTACACCGGCCGCGCGTTCCCCGCCGCCCGCCTCCCCTACTACGTGAGTGCCGCGCTCTCGGGACTGGGTGCCGTGGTGTACGTTACCACGCTCGTCCGGTCGGGACTCCTGCCCTCCAGCGTCGGCATCGCGCTCGTCGGCGTGGGTCAGACCATCGGAATGGTCGACGCCGTGCTGCGGAGTCGGTGACGCTGCCCGACTGCGGCCGTGTCGAACTGTCCCCGTCGGCGTCGAACCGTCCCCGGCAGGGGCCGACGCGTCGGTTACGCGCCGTCGGCCGTCCCACGGGCGAGGAGTTCCCGTGCGAGTGCCAGCGCGGCAGTGACGTGCGCCCGCGCCTGTTCGTTCTCGGGGTTCCCGGCGTTCTCCAGCAAGTGTCGGACCTGCTCGGCGCGTTTCTCGACCACGCTGTCTGGTGCCGTCCCGTCGGCGATGTCGGCCGCGGCGGCCTGCGCTTCGCCGAGCCAGCGGTTCGTGGTGGGGTCGATGGGGAGCCGTGCGGTGGCTTCGAGGTGGTCGTGGAGGGCCGCGACCAGTTCCGCGCGGGACAGCGTCGCCGGGTCGACGTCGGTATCGGGCATACCCCGACGATGGCACCGCGGGAGCGTAACTGTGGTGTGTGCTATCGCACGCTCGTGGGCAGACTTTCGAAATCCTTTTTCGTCCCACCGTCGCAGTCACTGACGCCCGACGGCGCGCCGCCTTAGCTCAGACTGGGAGAGCACTCGACTGAAGATCGAGCTGTCCCCGGTTCAAATCCGGGAGGCGGCATTATACTCACAGTTCACATGCCCGTGACTGACGAGTGTGCGATTTGCTATCCGAGGTTCGCCCGTCGAATCGAACTGTCGTCGATACCAGACCCATCCTCCTGGCCACGAGAGTGGCGACTGTCCGATCGAGTCTATAAAATCGTAATTAGTAAAATCGAGATTTAGATAACCGGAAACATAATCACGGCCGAGGCGGAACAGGGTGTATGGCACGCCAGCGTTTCGTCGACCGCGAGGACGAACTCGAACTGCTGGACTCGCGGTTCGAGAGCGACACTGCCGAACTGATCGTCGTCTACGGGCGACGACGGCTCGGCAAGAGTGCGCTCGTTCGCGAGGCGGTCCGAGAGCGAGAGAACGCGATCTACTGGCAGGCGACTGAGGAGACGACCGACGCACAACTCGCTAACTTCGTCGACACGGCCAGCGAGACGTTTCCGCTACTGGAAGACATTCAGCGCGACTGGGAAGCCCTGCTCCGGGCACTCGGTCGCGAAGACGCGATCGTCGTCTTGGACGAGTTCCCCTATCTCGTCGAATCAGACGACGCACTCCCGTCGAAGATACAGCGCGTCTGGGACACACATCTCGAGGAGACGGACACGACACTCGTGCTCGTCGGCTCGTCGATCAGCATCATGGAAGACAAGGTCCTCAGTGGTGGCAGTCCGCTGTACGGTCGTCGGACGGCAACTATCGACCTGCCACCGCTCGGCCTCACGGATGCACAGCAGTTCTACCCCGGTGATGACTCGGACGAGGTCATCCAGGCCTGGAGTGTCTTCGGCGGGACGCCGTACTATCTCCAGGCGCTCGATCCGTCTCGCTCGCTGGCCGAGAACGTCCAGTCGCAAGTACTCTCGGAGCACGGCGTCCTCCACAACGAACCGGAGTTCCTGTTACGGACGGAGTTCGGGATTCGAGAGCCACAGACGTACTACACGATTCTCCGGGCGATTGCGACCGGGAAACGCGCGGCAAACGAGATCGCCGGGTTCGCCGGGGTTGACTCCAACGCGCTGGGTTCGTATCTCTCGAAGCTCCGACGGCTCAGACTCGTCGAACGCGATATTCCCGTGACTGCTGACCCCAACTCGACGCGGAAGAGCCGCTACCGGCTGAAGGAACCACTGTTCCGGTTCTGGTTCCGGTACGTCTACGGCCAGCAGGGCGAACTCGTCCAGCTCGGCGAGGACGCCTACGAGCAACTGATCGAACCCACCTTCACCGACTACATGGGGACGATGTTCGAGCAAGTCTGTCAGAACGCGCTCCCATCGTTGATTCCAAAGACGTACCAGGGAATCGGCTACTGGTGGCACCAACAACACGAGATCGACGTCGTGGGACTCGCGAGTGACGGCACGCTTGTGGCGGGTGAGTGCAAGTACACCAGCCGCGAGATGACCGAGGGAGACCTCGCTGACCTCGAGCGAAGTGTGTCACAGGTTCAGTGGTCGCCACCGAACGAGAGCGGCCGCGAGGAGCAATACTGTTGTTTCTGTCGCTCCGGATTCTCCGACGGCCTGAAAGACGTGGCAGCGGACCGCGACGACGTGTTACTCTTCACACCCAGCGACATCGTGCCGGACGGTGGTAGTAAGTGAGTGAAATCGGTCCAAACTCTGGGAGGCGGCACTTCTCTGGACCCGACCGCCGAGCGAAGCGAGCCACACGCCCGGACTGTCTCGGCGAGGGTCACGATTCGAGAGGCGATATTTGCTCCGTAAATCACGAGCGTGGAGGTCACACAATTTTCGTCGCCGGTTGGCGATAGTGTGACCGTCCGACCCGGTAGAGGTGATAGGGACGTACCGTGGTCCGACTCAGGCCGTCAGTCCTTGAAACAGCATGAACACTCCCAGAAACGCGAGAATGAGGCCCAGACAGTACGCGGCGAGTTGGTCCGACAGTCCGCCGCTGTCGTAGATGGAGACCGAGTCGAGAAGACTCCGAAGCCCCATCATATCCGCGGGAACGGTAAAGAACGGGACGCTGAGGAGGGCGACGGCTACCCCGCCCCCGACGAGAGTCAGGTTAGCCATGCCGACCTCATCATAGCCAGTTGAAATAAACGTTGCCCGGCGGTCGTTGGGCTTCGGAGTCCGTCATTTGCCGTGGGCGACAGCACGCACGACACCGCCGGTGTCCCGGGCACGCATATATCAGCGTTCAGCCCGTACCCGAGACAATGGCAGAGAGGGCGGCGACCGACCGCGAGCGGGCCGAGTCGGACGTGGCAACGCGGCGTGACGCGGGGGGCGACGGCACCCCCGCGCTCGCGGTCGAGGGTGTCTCGAAGCAGTTCGGGAGTGGCGAGGACGCGGTGCTCGCCGTCGACGACGTGAGCCTGACGGTCGAACGGGGGTCCATCGTCGGTCTGCTCGGGCCCAACGGGGCCGGCAAGACGACGCTGTTGAAGTGCGTGCTGGGCATCGTCGTCCCCGACGCGGGGTCGGTCCAGGTGTTCGGCACCGACGTGGCCGACGGGCGGCGGGCGGCGTACGCCGACGTTGACGCGATGTTGGAGGGGGCGCGCAACGACTACTGGCGGCTCACCGTCCGGGAGAACCTGCGGTACTTCGCGACCATCCACGGCGTCGACCCGGATTCGGTTGCGGCGCGGCACGACCGACTGCTCGACAGACTGGGCCTCGCGGGGAAAGCCGACACACCGGTGCGGGAACTCTCGCGCGGGATGAAACAGAAGGTGTCGCTGGCGAGCGTGCTCGCGGGCGGTGCCGACCTCGTCTTTCTCGACGAGCCGACGCTCGGCCTCGACATCGAGAGTTCCCGGACGCTCCGGCGGGAACTGCGCCGACTCGCGCGTGAGGAGGGGCTCACCATCCTCGTCAGCAGCCACGACATGGCGGTCATCGAGGACGTCTGTGACCGGGTCGTGATGATGGCCGACGGGCGTATCGTCGCCGACGACACGGTGACGGCACTGCTGTCCGGGGCCGACCGCGACGCGGTTCGGGTCACGAGTGCCGACATCGACGACCACGTCGTCGCGACGCTCCGGGACCGGTTCGAGGTCAAGACGGTTGAGTCGGTCGACGGCCGCACGAGGGTCGAAGTCGCCGCGGCGGGTGACGCGCTGTACGACGTGATGGCCGTCCTCCGCGAGGCGGGCGTCACCGTCGAGGACGTTCGAACCGTACAGCCGGAACTGGAGGATGTGTTCGTCGACCTGACTGGACTGCAACCGGGTGGCGGTGACTCGGGAGGGGCACCGTGAGCCGGGACGCCGGGTCGGCGACGGCCGGCGACGGAGACAGCGTGCCGCCGCCGGACAGCAGAGCCGACGCCGAACCGCGACCAGCCACGTACTATCACCTCGCGCGGGCGGTACTCTACCGCGAGTATCTGATATTCGTCCGCTACCCCGCCAACGCGGTCGGCGGCATCGTCATCGCGCTGTTTTTCTTCGGCGTGTTGTTCTACGGCGGGCGACTGCTGGCGGGGCAAGCACTGACAGACTCCCTCGAAGGCATCATCGTCGGCTACTTCCTGTGGACGCTGTCCGTCGGCGCGTACTCGTCGGTGTCGAACGACATCGGCAGCGAGGTGCAGTGGGGGACGCTCGAACGGCACATCACGACGCCGTTCGGGTTCGCACCGGTCGCGCTGTTGAAGGGCGTGGCGAAGGTGGTCCGGACGTTCCTCACGAGTGCCGTCGTGCTGGTGGTCATGCTCGTGCTGACGGGCACGCACCTCAGCCTCGAACCCGTGACCGTGGTCGTCGTCGCGGGACTGGCGATAACCTCCGTGTTGGGGCTCGGCTTCGCGGCCGGTGGGGTCACGGTCCTGTACAAGCGAATCGGCAACTGGCTGAACCTGCTGCAGTTCGGCTTCGTCGTGTTGATTTCGGCACCCGTGCTGGACGCGCCGTGGACGCGCGTCCTCCCGTTGGCACACGGGAGCGCGCTCCTCCAGCGCGCGATGGTCGACGGCGTCCGACTGTGGGAGTTCGGCCCCGGTGACCTCGCGTTGCTCGTCGGCGTCGCCGTCGGCTACCTGCTGGGCGGCTACGTCGTGTTCCACTACGCGACGCGACGGGCGCGGCGACTCGGCGTCCTCGGCGATTACTGAACACAGTCCGTGGGGCGACGTGTCATCACACGCTGAACGGGCAGTTACGGGCGGCAACCGGGTCAGTCCGATTCGGCGAACTCCGGGGTCGTCCACGGTTGCGATTCGGTTAGTCGCGCGACCTCGGCGTCGGCGGACTCGTCGCCGGCACAGATGACGACCGGTTCGGACTGCAGTGCGTAGACGCTCATCTCCCGCCCGCGAGTGGAGTACTGGGTGTCGACTGGCTCTACGAGTTCGACGTCCGCCAACTGGCTCAGGTGATGGAGTGTGTTCTGTAGCGACGTGCCCGCGCTCTCGGCGAGGACTGACGGCGTCTTCGGTTCCTCCCTCAGTGACGCGACTATCGTCCGTGCCGTCCCCGAGGCGAGTGCGTCGAGCATCGCACCGGCGTCTTCGAGCGGTACGAATCTCGGCTCCCGGTCGGGTTCTGTGGTGTTCGACTCCGTCGGAAAGATGCTCTCTCCCATCAGTACCTGTCAGTTCCAACTCCATCGACGTATACCGACCCGCAGTGTTTCAGAACGGGAAACAGCGGTCCGTCTCCGGTGCCAACTGGCCGACCAGAACCGGCATGCGGCCGGACCTCGCCGTTAGACGGGGCGGCCGTCTAGAGAATGCCGTCGACGACACTCACGATGCCGTTCCCGAGTTCGACGAGGGCGGTTTCGTCCGGCCCACTCCCGACGAGACACTCGGCACTGTCGAGTTCAGCGTCCGTCAACTGTGCCTCGACGCAGTACACGCCCCGGTCGAGTGGCTCGAAGATGCTCACGACTGCTTGGGGAGGGACGACGTTCGTCTGACTGAACACCACCTCGTCGTCGGCGTCGAGCAGTCGGACGGTAACTTCGTGTGCGTCCGCGCTGTCGTAGTTCCGAACGACGACGCTCTCGTCGCTGACGGCCGGTTGCTCGGCGGTGGAGGGGAACGTAACGGCCTCGCGGGTTCGGTTCTGTCGCCGGAATTCGGGGGCCATACGTACGTGTAGCGGCCCCGGCTACCTATATCGGCGACCACTGTTTCTGGGCCGGAAACACGCTCACAGCGAATCAGGGACTGCGTGGGCGAAGTCGGGTGTCGGCTCCCCAGTGACGTGACGGAACGCGAGCGCGCGTGTGGCACACAGCCGTGACAGTCGCGGTGAGAGACGTGCCGGCGTTCGGGCGAGCGGGAGTTGGTCCATCGCGTGGCGCGTCAGTTCCGTCTGCCGGCGGCGGCGGCGAGTTTCGTACGCGGCGAGTGCGGCCGCCCGTTCCGAGGGGCCGTACGCGAGCGTGTCCGCGAGAACCCACGCGTCCTCGACCCCCAGTGCAGTTCCCAAGCAGTCCCCCGGAAGCGACGAGCGTGTCGACGGACCGGCGAGTGCCACGCCGTCGGCGCGAATCGACACCGGGACGGCGTGTGGAAACTGCCGGTACTGGAGCGCGTGCCGGTCGAGGGCGGTGAGCGGGTTCCCGAACGACCCGGACTCGAAGCGGTCCCCGAACTGTGCGTCGAGTGCCTCGACGTCGACGGGAGTCGCGCGTGTCTGCTCGGCGACCGAGACGAGGCGAACGTGGGCCCCGTCCCCGGCGGGAACGGAGAAGGCGGCGTGGTCGTGTCCCCACGCCTCCGTCGGACTGCTCGGAGCGGGAACCGTAGTCGGCCAGTCGAACTCCCAGACGTGGACGGTCGTCGAGCCGGGTCGTGTCCCGGCCACCGGCAGCAGCCTCGGGTCCGTCGTGACGACGGCATCGAAGGATTCCTCCAGCCCGTGGTCGAACGTCACGTCGACACCCGCCGCGGTCGGTGTGACCCCTATCACCGGTCGCTGGACCGTCCGAACGCGGTCACGGACCCGTCGGTCGAGCAGGTTCCGAAGGCTGTCCCGCCGGACGGCGAGGAGCGTGGGTACGTCCGTCCGTTCGCCCGCCCACGAGGACCCGGCAGACGGGCAGTTCAGTCGGTCGAGGCGCGTGCCGAGTCGTTCGACTGGTCGCCTGAGACCGAGCCGTTCGAGCAGTACCAGCCCCGAGTGCCAGAGCGTGACAGTTGCCGAGTGCGTTCCTGCGTTCGAGGGCGGTACCAGTACCGGGTCGAGGCCAGCCTGTTCGAGAAACCCAGCAGCGGTCGCGGCCGTCAGGTCGTCACCGACGACCAGTACCTGCCGGTCGTGTCTGTGGTCGGGCACCGTCCGGTCGGCCCGTCCGTGTCGGCCCCCGTCGTGTCGCAGACTGTCGCAGTCGGTTGGCACCCGCGTCATCCGCTCACCGACTGGGCTGGGGAGTCGGTCGCCCGCGAACGGCGGCTTCCGTCCGACGACGCACGCCTCGGTGTCCGCGTATCCATAAGCGAGCATAGGACGGAGTGTCCCCTAAACGGGTGGCGCGTGTTTCTGGCTCTGAGAACCGACGAGTCCGTCGCGACTCCGCACCGTCGGCGGCGGCTGCCGCGCCCCGGTCATTATAGATAGCCCCCTGTTGGCATCACAGTCAGTCAGCGTTGCCACCACGTTGTGGAGGGTTCGGGTCGTTGTCCTATTCGATGACGGTGAACGAGAGTCAGACCCGGTCGAGTTCCGCACCGCCCACCGCCCGGTCCCCGGGTGGACACGACGAGTCGGACGACTCGCCGGATATCCCGGTCGAGGAACTCCTCGACCTACTCGGTGACGAGTACGTCTGTGATATCCTGCGAGCGTTGGCCGGCGGTGAGATGCCAGCCAGAGACATCGCGGACCAGTGTGAGATGTCTCGCCCGACGGTATACCGGCGACTCGACCGGTTGACTGACGCTGGCGTCGTCGAGTCGCGGGTACGGCCGGAGGCAGACGGGCACCACAGACAGGGGTTCCGTCTGGCTCTCGACGAAGTCGCGTTCCGCGTCCGTGAAGACGGGTTCGATAGCAGCGTTCGGGTTCGAGACGCTGCGAGCGACTGACGCTCCCGCCCGTCATCAGCCGCCGACCGGTCCCCGCTGCCCTCTCCCGCTTCGGCCCGCCATCCGTTCGACATTCACGTCCCTGCCCCCGCACCCACGGCCCCCCGAGAACACGTACCCGTCGTCTGTCCCCCGCGGCGTTTCGGTCTCGCCTTCAGGACGTGGACCCATCGTGAGACCCGAACAGCAGGTCGAACACCGTCTGTTCACCGAGCCTGATGTGTTTGTTCACGGTCGGCTGTGTGATGCCGAGGGCGTCGGCGACGTCCTCACCGCTGTTCTCGCGCGGCCACTGGAAGTAACCCATCGCCTGTGCGGTCTCCAGTGCTTCGTACTGGCGGTCGCTCAGCCGCCGTTCGAGTCGGTCGTGGAGTTCCCGCGGTGTCGCTCCAGTCTCTCGATGGTGTCGCTGAGCGTAGAGTTCGACCCCGACGAGTTCGTCCTGGATTCGCTCGACGATGGTTCGTGTGTCCGTCTCGCTCGGGAGTTCGACGACCAGTCTGACACCGTCGTCGGTGCCGCGGGCGCGACGGAGGAGGCCGCCGTACTCGGATATCAAGGACCCGAACCACGACGAGCCACGCCGTTCGATGACTGCCACGCCGTCCCGTCGTGAGACGACCGTCACGTCGCCGGGCAACACGGCGTCTGCCGGGGCCGTTAGTTCTTCAGGGAGGTCGCCTTCGAGCCTGTAGTAGACGCTGACCGCCCCGTCCTGTCGGCGGACCGTCCGCCGGTGACGGACCCGACAGTCGAGGCGTCCTGCCAGACGGGCCATCGGCAGGTCCGTCCCGTCGCCCCGGAACTCGAGTTCGAGCGTGTCGTCGGATTCGAGCGCGCGCTGTCGGTCGGCCGCGGTGATTGCGTACCCGATAGACGTGCCGAGTTGTGCGAGGACGTCGACCTCTCTGTCACCGAACGCGTCCGGTTCGTCCGCAAGTACCGTGAGGACGCCGTGTGTGACACCCTCGTAGGAGAGCGGGATGGAACAGACCGACCTGACACCGCGACGGAGGAGGCGTTGTCGCCAGTCGCCCTGCCGTCGTCCCCCGACGAGGTCGTTGCTGACGGCGGACCGTCCCGCCTGCCACGCCTCAGCCGCCGGGTTCAGGTCGTCGGTCGCGTCCGTGTCTGCCAGAATCTGCTCGACGTCGTCGCGTGATATTCCGGCGGTCGCTCGCGGTCGCAGGATGTCAGTCCCGACTTCCGCCTCGACGACCCACGCGGCGTCGAACGGGTCGACGTCGGTCAACTCGGCACACACCGCCTCCTGAATACCCTCCCGTGAGGACTCGGTGGTTATCGCGGCTTCGACGCGCTGGGTGAGTTCCGCGATGGACTCCAAGCGGCGCGCTCGCTCGGTTTGTGCTTCGAGTTCGGCGCGTCTGGATTCGAGACGGCGTTCGCCACGGAGTCGATTGAGTGCCGCTTCGAGCGTCGCGGCGAGAATGCTCGCGGCGTCCGTATCGAAGGAGTCACCCGGCTGCCACACGACGAGCAGCCCGTTACCACCGAGCGGGAACAGGAGTGCCGTCTCGTCCGGAACGCCGTCCGTAAGCGCGTCCCTACCGTCCTCGATTCGTCGCATCCGTTCGTCGACGAACGCGGCCCACGCGGGTTCCTGTTCGGGGGTCAGTGCGGCGAGTTCCGCCGTGGGCGGTAACTCGGGTCCGGTCGCCGCCGGGTCGAGCCGTCCGGACTCGTCGTCGTACCGGTACACAACGGTCTCCGGCAGGTCGAACACGCTCGCCGCCGCTTCCACCGCGGTCCGACTGGCTTCGGCGGCCGTGTCGGCAGTCGTCAGTTCCGCCGTCGCGTCGTGGAAGGACTCGAGCGTCTGCTCGCGCTCTTTGCGCGCCGTCACGTCCCGACTCGCGACGATGATTCGTGGTCGGTCGTCTACCCAGTCCGTCGGATAATACTCCGACCTGACCCACCGGATGTCGCCGTCGGGGCGTCGGATGCGGTACTCGCGGGTGTACCTGTCGCGTGGCTCACCGCGCTCGATGTCGGCGACGATTCCCTCGACGAACGCGCGATACCCGTCGTAGTCCTCGGGGTGGAGCGTCGAGAAGAAGGCCTCGTCGTGTGTCTCCTGAATGCGCTCGAGTGGCTGTCCCCAGATGTCCTCGTACCCGGAACTCACGAACTCCGCAGCGGGAGCGCTCTCGTCGAGTTCGGTCGCCGGCGCGAGGAATATCGCCTCGTCGATGCGGTCGACGATAGCACCGAGACGGCGTTCGCTCTCGCGGAGTTGTTCGGCCCGGTGGACGCGTTCGAGCGCGCTCGCGGTGTGACCCGCGAGTACCTGCATCACGTCGACGAGGTACGGTTCGTACGCGTCCTGACCGCGCTCGCCGGCGGCGAGCAGTCCCCAGTCACCGACCGGAACGACGATGCACCGGTCGAGCGGGTTGTGTGGGTGGTGGTCACTCGGATTGTACGTCGTCGCGTCCTCGGCCTCGAACACCTCGTACTCCACGTCGCCCGGCGTGAACGAGACGGGGCCGTCGTCCATCGCCTCGACGGGGTCGGTTCCCGCGACGTACTCCAGACGGTCGCGCTCTTCGCGGTGCTGCCAGCAGGCTGTCATGGGTAGTCCCAGCACGTCCTGTGCCGTCTCGACGGCGATGTCGTAGACCGCTTCGGCCGTGTCGACGTCTTGGAGTCGCTCCGTCGCGGTCTGGAGTTGCTCGACCGCCCGTTCGCGTTCGCGCCGCTCGGTGACATCCCGGAAGTTCGCCATCGTCGCAGGTTCACCCTCGTGGCGGATGCGCGAGACTGCCAGTTCGAGTGTCCGCCGGTCGCCCGTCGCCGTCTCCACCTCGACATCGTACTGACTCGGCGGCGACTCACCGGCCACGCGACGCTCGTAGCGTTCGCGTATCAGCGCACGCGATTCGGGCGCGAACACCGCCTCGAAGGGCATCTCGAAAAGTTCCTCGGCGGAGTAATCCGTGATGTCGGTGAACTGCTCGTTGACGAACACGTACTCCCCGTCCCGAACGACGGCGACGCCGTCGGTACTTTGCTCGACGAGCGTCGAGTACTTCTGTCGCTCCTCCTCGATGGCACGCTCGCGCTCGCGCCGCTCCGTGATGTCCGTGTACCAGACGTACGCGTGGCGGTCGCCGCCACTCACGAACGGGAGCACTCTGAGCAGGAAGGTCCGGCGGCCGTCGTCGGTCTCTCGGCGGACTTCTGCCTCGACCGACTCCCCGGCGAGTGCCTGCTGCCGGATTTCCTCGTATCCCTCGCGTTCGTCTTCCGGGACGATGACGTCCGCTATCGGCCGGTCAGTCGCGGCGTCCGCCTCGAACCCGAACGCGTCCTCGAAGGCCGGATTGACCTCGGTGATGTACGGGTCGCCGTCGACGAACTCGACGCCCATTATCGGGTCCGGCGTGTTCTCGAACAGCACCGACCAGCGGTCGCGTTCGGTCGCCAACTGAGACTGCCGTTCCCGGCGCGCCGTCACGTCGCGGGAGATGGCGAGGAACCGCTCTTCCCCGTCGATGACCGCACGCGTCGGATTCACCTCGAACCACTTGGTGGTGCCTGTAGCCGTCTCTATCGCCTGTTCGTACGGTTCGACAGCTTCGCCAGCCATCACGCGGTCGATGACCGACGAGACCTGCTCGGGGTCGAACTCCGGGGTCGAGACTGTCAGCCCCTCCGCCCCGCGTTCGAGGAGGGCCTCCTCGTCGTAGCCGGTGATGTCGCACATCGTCTCGTTCACCGCCAGCATGTCGCCAGTCTCGGGGTCGTGGACGGCGATAGCGTCGTTGACGCCGTCGAAAATCTGCTCGTACTCGCGTTCCCGCCGTCGGCCCCGGTGGCCAGTCGCGTGCCCCTCGACGATCGTCTCGAGATGGGCCACGACAGTGCCAGGGTCTGTCGCGGGCAGCGACCGGGGAAGCGTACTGCTCGCGCCCGCCTCGAGTGCCGCTGTTGTGTCAGTTGTCGCGTCCGCAGCGACGAGGACGACGACCGGAGCCTCGGAGTGTGTCTCGCTCACTCGGCGCAACGTATCCTGCCAGTCCGTACTGCGGCACTGGTCGAGGAGGAGACAGTCGAAGTCGTCGGTTTCGGACAGTTCGTCCGGTGTTCGTGGCGTAGCAGTGAGTCGGTTCCCGGCGTCTGTCGTCGTACCGTGGAGTCGCTCGGCGATGTCACGGCCCCCCAATGTGGCCACTTGAAGTGTCCCGTGCGCGAGTGTCATCGGTAGCGCATCACGTTATTATTAGTAACCAACACGACGAACGACAATAAGCACCCGCACGACTGACCGTGGTCGGGGGTGACACAGCGGGTGTTCCCGGCGGTGCTGACTGTCGGTCGAGTCCCAGTCGTGCGTGTCCTCCCGTTCTGTCGTCGTTCAGGCCGTTTCGAGCGCGTCGACGGTCTGCTGGCAGGCCGCCGGCGTCGCCCGTGCCACGGCCGTCGCGACGATGTAGTCTTCGAGGACGCTATCCAGTCGCCCGTGGGAGATGTCACCGCGGAACCGCGAGAGTTCCCGGTCGGCGTGTGAGACGCGCCACGAGGCGTCGCTGACGACTGTCCGCGCCAACCCAGAGTCCGGACTTTCTTCGAGTGCGGTGTCGAGGGCGTCGTAGGCAGTGGTGCGGGCCTCGCGAACCGCCTCGGCACTCTCGGCACTGGTTATCTCCCCGGCGTCGACACGCTCCCGGACGCGGTCGAAGGCTCGGAACTTCGCGAGACGGTCGGTCGCGTCGACGACTGCACTCGCCGGTCCGGGCGCGTCGCCGGCCTGCCTCGGGTCGTCGACCTGCCGACGGAGTTCGTGGACGGTTCGTTCGACGAGCCCCCAGTCCTCGGCGGTCGGTTCCGGCGGGAGGGCCGCGCGACGCGAGCGGATGTCGGCAAACAGCGACTCCGCGGCCCGCGTCAGGACGCCCTCGACGGTCCCTGCGTCGTCGGGGAGCGACGCGGTAAGCCGGTCGTCCAAGTGCCGGGCATCGGCGACGTACGCCCGCGCCAACTCGGCCGTCTCCCCCCACTCGGCGACGGTCAGCAGTTCCCCCTCGTTGTGGGTGTGGGGCCGGTCGTTGTCGGTCACCCACTCCAGCGCGTCCTCGATGCGGGCGTGGACCAGTGCCGCCGCGACGGGGTCAGTCCCGACGTACTCGTGGTCGTTCCGGACTGACCGCGCGTCGGTGACGGCCCGCCCGTGTTCCCGTTGGAGCGGGTCGACCGACAGGCCGCGGTCGGCGACGGCCCACCCGGCGGCCGCGTACCGGGCGTGTTCACGCGCATCCCGGAGCGACTGGAGCGCGACCAGTCCGGTCCGAGCGGTGCGTGCCTCGTCGAGTCCCTCGGTGGCTGCCGCCGCGGCGTCGGTGAGACGTTGGCGGACGTGGCCGTTCGGAACGTCGTCGGGTCCCAGCGGCGTCGGCAGTTCGGCGAGCAGACTGGTGACCCGGTCACGGGTACTGGCGAAGTATCCGGGGTGGATGTCGACGGGTACCGAGGGCGCGACGACCGGTTCTGGAATCGAGTCCGCGTCGACGTCCGGCAAGTCGTACGCGCGAATCGTCGACTCACTGTCGCTCGCCAGGCCGTCGAGGGAACTACAGCCCCCGAGGACGCTCGCACCGGCGACGGCCAGCAGGCCACGACGGGTCAGGTGAGTCCCCTCGGTCGATGGCGTCCCGTCACGCATCACTGCCCACCCCCGTTCGTCGCGTTGTCCTCGGCCGGTGTCGCCTCGCCGCTCTCGGGAGCGGTCGCCACGCCCGAACTGTCGCCGACCTCGGCATCGGGGCCGGGACGGCTTCGGTGGCACGCACCGGTCCCGATAGAGGTGCTGTGGCCGTGCACGCCGTCGGCGTCGAGGGGGTCTGGGATGCGGATGAGTCGCGTCTCGAAGACCCGTTCGTCGACACCACACCGCTCGTCGTAGGGTCGGGTACGCCGACTGTAATCCGTCGACACCTCGTCGGCTTGCCAAGAGATGCGACAGAGGTCGAGTCGGAAACACTCCTCGACCCGAATCGTCTCGACGTACACCGCCTCGGCGTCGAAGTCTGTCGCGTCGAGGAACGACCCAACCGCTTCGGCGTCCACGCTGTCGGCCATCGAGAGCCGGTCCGCGCGGGCATCGGTATCGACGACGACCGAGTCGAGATGTCGCTCCCGGCGACGCGGCGTCGGCTGACCGTCCCCGTCGGAGTCGGCGAGCCAGACCGGCTTGCCGTCGCTGTCGACACGAACGAGCAGTGCCTCGGGGTCCGTCTCCGTCCCGGACGAGGGGCCGTCCGTGACCGTCCGCTCGCCGTTCCCTGCGACATCCGATGACGAGCTAGAGCTCCCAGCCAACCCGTTGCACCCGGCCAGCGTCGCGGCCGCACCGGCGAGTAGCGTAAGCGACTCACGTCTGTCCATACGTCCCCTACGGCAAACCGGTACAAGACGGCGGTGATAGGTTCAACGGCTCTTTTGATTACGAGGCCGGCCGCGATGGACACGTCCGCACGAGGTGCGGACAGCCGCCACGAGCTTATGTTCTGTCGGCCCAACTAGGTCAGGATGGCTGTCTCAGTACTCGATTCACACTTGACGTCGACCGAGCGGGTCCAACCCGGCCAAGCGAACAATTACGAGAACGCACACGGTGGAACGGTAGTCCGACTGATGGACGAACTCGCCGCAGTCTCCGCGATGCGAGTCGCGGGCGAGACGTGTGTCACCGCTCGCATCAGCAGCGTCGAGTTCGAGAACCCCATCCCCGTCGGTCACGTCGCGACGTACTCGGCGTACGTCTTCGATACGGGAGACACCAGTCTCCAAGTCAGAGTGACCGTCGAGAGCGGTGACCCGCGTACTACCGATACCCAGCGTACCACGTCGGCGTGCTTCGTCATGGTCGCCGTCAACGAGGACGGTGACCCGGTCTCTGTCCCAAATATCGCCCCCGAAACGGACCGGGGGCGGCGACTCTTGGAAGACGCCCCCTGCTGAACGACGACGCCGAGATACGACGTTGTACGCGACTCGTCCGGTTCGCGCCGCCGAACGCTTTGCTCGACACTCACGAGTCGTTCGTGCCGAGCGGCAGTGGGTTCGGGCGGATTCGAACCACGCGAAACTCACTCACGGCGTTCGCTCGTTTCTCTCGTTCGAGTCCACGGACCGCATTTACCGCTCACGGGGTGTTCGCGGCAAAAATGGGTTCGGGCGGATTCGAACCACGAGGACATCGCTTCGCTCGTCCTCTGGGCCGCGAATCGCCCTCACGGCTCGATTTGTTCCTCACGTCCGCTCGTCACAAAATCGAGTGGGTTCGGGCGGATTCGAACCACCGACCTCGGCCTTGTAAAGGCCGCGTCATAACCGACTAGACCACGAACCCGTACTCGGGAGATACTGACCGGGATGAATAACGCTTACTCTCTGGTCCGACAGTCTTACCCACCTCTCGGTGGACAGTCGGGTATGGTACAGAGACCAGCGGCCGCCCTCGCGGGGGTCCTGTTCCTCGTCTTCGCCGCCGCGGTCGCCGTCCAGAGCGGTGCGTTCGTCGGTCTCTTCGGCCCGCCGTCCGTCTCCGACGGGTACGGGAACGCGACGGTCACCGTCGCCGACGAGAACGGGACGGAGTTGGCTACCGTCGACGTTCGCATCGCCGACACGAGGGCGAAACGTATCGTCGGCCTCAGCGAGACGGCGTCGCTCGAACCGGGACAGGGGATGCTGTTCGTCCACGACAGGGCGGGGCAGTACGCCTACGTGATGCGGAACATGTCGTTCCCGCTCGACATCGTGTTCGCGGCCCCGAACGGGACGATTACCACGGTCCACCACGCCGCCGTCGAACCGGACGCCAGCGGTGGGGAGTTGACCCGCTACGAAGGACAGGGCAAGTACGTCTTGGAGGTCCCGCGGGGCTACACCAACGCAACCGGTATCGCCGTCGGGGACGAACTGCGGCTTCCCGAGGACGTGGCCTGACCCCGGTGCGACGGCCTTTTGCGGTTTCAGGCCCTGCTGTAGGTAATGGATATCGGTGCCGCCGACACGGACGACGACCCGTTCGAGGAGGCGCGCGAGCGGACCGACAACCCGATGCGGCGACTGTTCGGCGAGTACGGCCGGGAGAACGCAGGCGCGTTCGGTGTCGGCTTGGTCGCCAGCATCGCCGCCCGCCTGCTCGATTTGTTGCCGCCGGTCCTCCTCGGCCTCGCTATCGACGCTATCATCCGCGGAGACAAGGCGTTTAGCCTGCTCGGCGTCCCGCAGGCGTGGCTCCCGACGACGCAGACGGAGCAGTTGCTGGTGACCATCGGCGTCATCGCCGTCGCCTTCTTCCTCGGTGCCGGGTTCCACTGGGTCCGCAACTGGGGCTGGAACGCCTTCGCCCAGCGCATCCAACACGACATCCGGACCGACACCTACGACAGGATGCAGCGGCTGAACATGGACTTCTTCGCCGACAAGCAGACCGGCGAGATGATGTCCATCCTCAGCAACGACGTGAACAGACTGGAGAACTTCCTCAACGACGGGATGAACTCCGCGTTCCGGCTCGCGGTCATGGTGCTGGGCATCGCGGGCATCCTCTTCTGGATAAACTGGCAACTCGCCTTGGTCGCGCTGGTGCCGGTGCCGCTCATCGCCTACTTCACCTACCGGTTCATCCGGACGATTCAGCCGAAGTACGCCGACGTGCGCTCCTCCGTCGGGAAGGTCAACTCGCGGTTGGAGAACAACCTCGGCGGGATTCAGGTCATCAAGAGCGCGAACACCGAATCCTACGAGTCCGACCGCGTCGAGGACGTGTCCCGCGACTACTTCGACGCGAACTGGGGTGCCATCAAGACCCGCATCGTCTTCTTCCCGGGCCTGCGGGTCATCTCCGGCGTCGGCTTCGTCCTGACGTTCGCCATCGGCGGGTTCTGGGTGCTGTCGGTCGAGACGACCGGACAGGCTCCGTGGTTCTTCACGCTCCCGCTCTCGACGGGGGAGTTCGTCACGTTCATCCTCCTGACCCAGCGGTTCATCTGGCCGATGGCACAGTTCGGCCAAATCATCAACATGTACCAGCGCGCCCGGGCCTCCGCCGAGCGCATCTTCGGCCTGATGGACACGCCCGCCCGCATCGTCGAGGACCCCGACGCCGAGGAGTTGGCCGTCGAGGACGGCCGGGTCGAGTACGACGACGTCTCCTTCGGGTACGACGACGACCCGATTCTCGAAGACGTGTCGTTCAGCGTCGACGGCGGCGACACGTTCGCGCTCGTCGGACCGACCGGCGCGGGCAAGTCCACCGTCCTGAAACTGCTCCTCCGGATGTACGACGTGGACGACGGGGAAATCCGGGTCGACGAGACGGACGTGCGCGACGCGACGATTCGGAGCCTCCGCCAGCGCGTCGGCTACGTCAGTCAAGAGACGTTCCTGTTCTACGGTACCGTCGCCGAGAACATCACCTACGGCACCTTCGACGCCACCCGCGAGGAGGTCATCGAGGCCGCCAAACGCGCCGAGGCCCACGAGTTCATCACGAACCTCCCCGACGGCTACGACACGGAGGTCGGGGAACGCGGCGTCAAACTCTCCGGCGGCCAGCGGCAACGCATCGCCATCGCCCGTGCCATCCTCAAAGACCCCGCTATCCTCGTGTTGGACGAGGCGACCAGCGACGTCGACACCGAGACAGAGATGCTCATCCAGCGGTCGCTGGACCGCCTCGCCGAGGACCGCACCACCTTCGCCATCGCCCACCGGCTCTCGACGGTCAAGGACGCCGACGGCATCGCCGTCCTCGAAGATGGCCGCGTGGTCGAGCAGGGTACCCACGAGGAACTGCTCGCCGAGGGCGGCCTCTACGCGAACCTCTGGGCGGTGCAGGCGGGCGAAATCGACGAGTTGCCCGAGGAGTTCGTCGAACGGGCGTCCCAGCGGCGGGCCAAGACCGAGAGCGACGACTGATTTCTTGGGTCCCCGGTGTGAACGCCCGGTATGCACCTCGCCGAGGCCACGTGGACCGACGCCGACGCCGCCGACACGGCCCTCGCCGTCCTGCCGGTCGGGTCGACCGAACAGCACGGCCCGCACGCACCGCTCGGAACCGACGCTCTCACCGCCGAGGCCGTCGCCGCGGCCGGTGCCGAGCAGTTCGAGGACGCACACGAAACGGAGGTGGTCGTCGCGCCCGCAATCCCCGTCGGCGTCGCCGAGGAACACCGCCAGTTCACCGGGACGCTCTGGGTCAGCGAGGACACCTTCCGGGACTACGTGCGCGAGACCGTCGAGAGCCTCGCCAGTCACGGGTTCGACCGCGTGGTGGTCGTCAACGGCCACGGCGGCAACGTCGACGCGCTCCGGGAACTGTGCGGGCGCGTCACCCGCGACACCGACGCCTACGCCGTCCCGTTCACGTGGTTCGACGCGGTGGACGCCGAGGACGTGGAGATGGGCCACGGCGGTCCCGTCGAGACGAGCATCCTCCGGCATCTCCACCCCGAACTGGTCCGTGAGGACAGCCTCGACGCGGCGGCCGAGAACGGGGCCGACCGCTGGGGCGACTGGGAGGGTGGGGTGAACCTCGCGTACGACACGGCCGAGTTCAGCGAGAACGGAGCGGTGGGGGACCCCCGGGAGGGGAGCGAACGCGTTGGCGAGCGACTGTTCGACGAGGCGTGTGCGGCACTGGCGGCGTTACTGGCGCGGGTCGCGGACAGGGACGTGACGGTCCCGGACCACCGTTAGTCGGCCGCTTCGGCCTCGTCGGCCTCGTCCGCGTCGGCCTCCGCGTCGGCGTCGGCACTCGCTTCGTGGGCATCGTCGAGCGCGCCGCGGAGTTCCGGAACCGTACTCGCGAGGTCGCTGACCTGCTCGTGGGCGTCCTCGATGTCCTCGAAGACGGCCTCGATGGCCTCGATTTGCTCGGCGAGGTCGGCGGCGTCCTCGAAGGCGTCGGCGCGTTCGCCCATCGTGTACCACTTCTTGGCGTCCCGGAGGTGGTCCTCGGCGTCCTCCGGGTCGAGTGCCGACCGGAGACCGTTGAGGACACCGAGCGTGTTGTCGGCGTCGACGTCCCAGATGGTGTCCGACTCGGGGAGGGCCGCGCGGGCCTTCGACAGCGAGTCCTCCACGTCCTCGCGCATCTCGCTTGCGGCCTCACCGAACAGTTCGTCGTCGTCGAGTGTCGCCTGACTCATGCCTGACCGTTCGGCCGCCGAACATATAAACGCCATCCGGGCACGGTGAAAGTGAAACCACAGGAGAACGAACGGCTCACTGGACGGAACAGGCGGCGACGGTTAGCTTCGGACCGCCGCCCGGGCGTCGGGAATCACGTCGAACGTCTCGTTCGTGTCCCCGAGGATGAGCAGTGTGTAGTACCGCAGGAACGTCCGGAGCGGGACTTGGACGAACGCGGCGAGGGTCAACACGAGGAGAAGGTACGCGACGACGAGGACGGCGACGACGACGAGAACCGGCGTCGTGAACGACGCGCCGGCGGCGAACACGACGATGGCACCGACGATGGCGAACGGAATGGCGAGGACCACTGCACCGATGCCGACGGCGACGCCCGCGAGGAGGCCGATGGCGATGGTGAGGACGAGAGCCAGCAGGACGTAGGCACCGTACTGTTTCAGGTTCCCCCGGAGCGTCGGCCAGAACCGACGCCACCCGCCCAGCACCGACCGCTCCTCGAGGAGCATGACGGGGACGACGAACGCCGTCGTGAACCCGTTGACGAGACCGGTCAGCGCGAAGACGACGAACGCGGCCGGGAGCAAGACGACGAGCAACGTCAGTACGTCGGTCGCTCCCCACGTCGGTATCGGCCCGGTGACGAGCGTCGTGGCGGCGAGTGCCCCGACGCCGGCGACGAGCAGGAACCCGACCAGCGTGACGGCGAGGCGGAAACCGAACAGGCGCAGGCCGCGCCGCCAGTGTTTGCCCGTATACCGGCGGAGGCGGACCCGCTCCGAACGGAGCGATTCGACGAAGACGAACTCGAAGACGGCACCGAGGAACCCCAAGAGCAGTCCGACGAGAACCACGGCGGCGACGACGGCGGCCGCGATGACGAGGACATCGTCGGGGACGGCCGCGAGTGCCTCGCCGGGTGAGGACGGTGCCTCACCGTCGACACTCTCCGGTGGCGGCGTGCTACCGCCACCGCCACCCGGGAAACTGACACCGAAGCCGCCGACGAAGAACGTGACGACGGCGAGTCTGAGCCACCGACCGGCG
Organism: Halorientalis litorea; assembly: GCF_023028225.1. Classification (NCBI taxonomy): domain Archaea; kingdom Methanobacteriati; phylum Methanobacteriota; class Halobacteria; order Halobacteriales; family Haloarculaceae; genus Halorientalis; species Halorientalis litorea. The sequence continues at coordinate 1,808,290 of NZ_CP095482.1, read as the reverse complement.
TCGAACGGGAGGAGGAAGCGTTTGGTCGCCTCTACAGCGTCGGAGAGGTTGTCGACTGCGTGGAGGGCCATCGGCTGTCGGTTCGACGGGGGAGCATAAAAAGATTGAACGCGTCAGTTCCGCACGTCCGTGACTTGCATCAGCGGGTAGCCGTCCTGCATGGCCATCTCCGCGACGACTTCGACGCCCTCGTAGGCGACGACGATTTTCACGTCGAGGAAACGACCGGTCAGTTCGGTGTAGTCGGCGGGGCCGTCCGCGAGTGCGGCGGCGAGTTCCTCGGTCAGCACCTCGACGGTCACCTCGCGGCAGTGTGGCTGGTTCTCGATGGCGTCGGCCATCGCCGCCGCGAGCGAGTCGGCACTCGCGGGGCTGACCGGCGTCCCGGCGAACTGGTGGTACAGCGAACCGAACTTGATGCCCGCCTCGAAGCAGGCGGCCTGCGCGTCGGTCGGGTCCATACACGACCCAACGGCGGCGGCGACAAGTCCCTTCCCCTCGACGGGGTCGGGCGGGAGCCGACCGCCGCGTCGGTGATACAGGTCGCGGTATCACGACTCACGGAATCCACTTACGTCGTGGTCGCCTCCCGGCCGTATGGACTACGACACGAGTCTCGACCGTGCCTACGAGGAGTTGCCCGAGCGCACGGCAAGCCAGCAGCGACTCCAGATTCCCGACGCCGCCGCCCAAGCCGACGGTGCGTTCACGCGGCTGACGAATCTCAAGGCCATCGCCGACGCCCTCTCGCGGGAACCGGAACACGTTCACCGGTTCATCCAGCGCGAGTTCGGGACCAACGGCCAGTTCGAGGACGGCCGAAGCCGATACAACGGGTCGTTCGACGCCGACGACTTCGAGGCCGTCCTCGACGCTTACGCCAAAGAGTACGTCATCTGTTCGGAGTGTGGCCTGCCGGACACGAAACTCACCACCGAGGACCGCACACAGATGCTCCGCTGTGAGGCCTGCGGTGCCTTCCGCCCCGTCGAGAAGGGGTCGACCAGCAACACTACCCAGACGACCGAGGAGACACTCGAAGAGGGCGAAACCTACGAGGTCAAGATTACCGGCACCGGCCGCAAGGGCGACGGCGTGGCCGAGAAGGGGAAGTACCGCATCTTCGTCACCGGCGCGAGCGAGGGCGACATCTTGGACGTGTACATCGACAACATCAGCGGGACGCTCGCGTTCGCCCGGCCAGTGCAGTAGTGTCGGGACAGTAACGGGAACTGATACGAACCGTACCTTACTTACTGACGCCCCGGTTCAGATAGAGGCGAATGGAGGACCCGGTGTTACTCACGGGTGCGGGCGGGAGCGTCGGTGAGGCTATCCTACAGGGACTCGGCGACGAGTACGACTGGCGGCTCATGTTCCACAGCCCCCCAGCGACGGAACCGGACCACGAGTACCTCGTCGGCGACGTCGTCGACGAGGAGACTGTCCGGGAGGCAGTCGCGGGCGTCGGTGCCATCATCCACCTCGCGGGCGACCCACGCCCCTCCGCGCCGTGGGCGAGCGTCCTCTCGAACAACATCGACGGCACCCAGAAGATGTACGAGGCGGCCGTCGACACGGGCGTCGAACGGTTCGTCTACGCCTCCTCGAACCACGCCGTCGGTGCCTACGAAACCGACGAGCGCACCCCCGAGATGTACCGCACGGGCGACGACTACCGCCTCGACGGCACGGAGTTCCCCCGCCCCGGCAACCTCTACGGCGTCTCGAAGGCCACCGGCGAGGTGCTGGGCCGCTACTACCACGACGAACACGACATCAGCGTCTGTAACATCCGCATCGGGAACCTCACCGAAGGTCACCCGCCCATCGACTACGAGCGCGGACAGGCGATGTGGCTCTCCTACCGCGACTGCGCCCACATCCACGAGTGCGCGCTGGAAGCCGACTACGACTTCGAAATCGTCTACGGCATCTCCGACAACGACCGCAAGTACTACTCCATCGAGCGCGCCAAAGACGCGCTGGGCTACGAGCCGAAAGACAACTCCGCCGAGTGGGACGGCGACGAGCGAATCGACTAGTCGAACAGGCCGTCCACGTCCGCGTCGCGTCGCGCCCGCCGGTCGACGTGTTCGCCGAGACGCTGGAGCACGATACCCCGGTGCTCGGCGTCACGGGCGAAGTCCAAGACGAACGTCACGAAGTCGCTCGTCTCCTCGCCGGCGTCGAGGTCGGCACGCGCGTACTCGATTGCCTGTTCGAGAACCGCCTCGTCGTACGGCCCAGCCTCCGCGTACACCGCGGCGGCGACGGCCGCCGCCGGGAAGTCGAGCGTCGAGAGTGTCGGTGGCTCACCCCCGTGGGTCAGGGTCGGCGGATGGCGTCGCTCGACGAGTTCGGGGTCGGCCGCGAGGGCGGTGAGGAACTCCCGGACGGGCGCGAGGGCGACGCCGCGGTGGGTCGGACCGAGGCCGTCGAGGTACTCGCGCGCGCTGTCGGCGAGGCCGGTCGCACCCCCCCACTGGCGTTCGTGGGCGTGGTGGACCGCCGCGGTGAACTGGATGAGGCCGTGGAGAAACCGCTCGTCGTCGGTCCCCTCTGGGAGGTCCAGCCAGTGGTCCTCCCACGCGTCGTGGGCCTCGTGGTAGTCGCCCGCGTTGTAGACGGCGAGGCCCGCCCGGAGGGACGACTCCATACCCCGATTCCGACCGCCACGCGCAAATCGGTTGCGCTGTCGACTGCTGGCGCGCCGGCGGGCCAGCCTCCCATCGGAGGCGAAAGAGAATAGACAGGGGGGTGAGAACACCCGGTAGAGTCAACCGTCGGGTGCCGTGGGTGGTGGCGGCCGACGGTCATCGAACAATGTTTCGGAGCCTGCTCGAACTCCCGTCGCTCGGTACCGACGCCCCCGACGACTTCCCGATGATACGGGGCACAGAGGCGCGTGGGGCGTTCCCGGAGGACCCCGCGGAGTTGATTATCTACCTCCACGGGTGGCTGGACTTGGTGACCGGCGCGGCACCGGACCAGGCCAACGCCGTCCGCGGTGCGGTGGCGGCGGCCGACTACGACGCCGACGTGGTTGGGTTTTCCTACCCGTCGAACATCCCACTGTGGCAGTCGAGCAAGCGACTCGCCGCCCGAAAGGGAGGGGAACTCGCCGAGTGGCTCTGTGACTACCGCCCGGACCACCCCGACACGACGGTCCGTCTCGTGAGCCACTCGCTGGGGGCACGGCCCGCGCTGGCCTGTCTCGACGAACTCACCGCGCGCGGGGAGTCCGTGCGCTCGCTCTCGATGCTCGGGGCCGGCGTCGGCTGTGACGCCGTGGCCGAGGACGGTCGGTACTACGAGGCCGTCCGCGACGGTGCCCGAACGGTCCACAACTACCACATGACGTGGGAGTTCACGCTCGGCCTGCTCTACCGCCCCGCCGAACTCGGCGACCGAGCGTTGGGCGTCCGGGGCGTCTGTGGCACACCACCGGACAACTACACCGAACACGACGTGAGCGACGAGGTGTCGAACCACTTCACGTACCTCCGTGAGGACGGCGGCTGTCTCGGCCGCGTGGTCGACGATTTCCGGGACGGCGACGGACGGTGAACTCGTCGTGACGGGCCACACGGCGTCTGACCGCCACGGTTCCCGAGCCACCGGCCCCGTCCGGCTCCTCACCCGGAGTCAGGGGCGGCCGCGCCGAGGTCGTCGGGCACGCCGTCGGTGAACGGGTCCGCTATCTACGACTCCTCGTACGTGTGAGTGAACACGAACAAACGTACTCAGCGACTCGCAGTCTCGCTGTCTCTTGATGTGCGGACGGCCACATACGTTTACGTCGGTACCTTCTAAAGATACTTCCGGCCATAAGACGTATCAGCTCTCGTGTCACAGTATCGCCGCGCTGCAGTTCCCGTCATTTCAATCATTCTCATGGCTGCGGTCGTAGTTATTCTCGCAGCAACGGTGTCTGTGCTCGTGTTCGACATCGGAGATTCGATACGGGACCCCGGTCCGAACGTCGCCGAATCGTCGGGAGAGTTTGTGGCTGGAGCGGATGACGAGGACCAAGTTGTGCGTATTACTCACGTCGCGGGTGACACGGTCGATGTCGAGTCGATAGAAATCGTCTTGCGGGTACCCGAGCGAGGTGAACAGGTTCGGCTAGTGGACCTCCCTGGAGACGGATTCTTTACCTATACTTTAGATGATAGTAACATCCAAGGAAGTACTGACCTTGCAGATGACACCGATGTCATAGACCAGGGACCGTTTGCCAGTAACGTTAACACTGGGCCGATTTACGAGGACGCCGACGACCAGCAGTGGAGTGCAGGGGAGACGATTGCGGTTGAGCTGAGCTCAAGTTCGGGCTGGGATTTTCGAACTTCGGAGTATACTGAACTTGATGTGTACGTAGTCCACACGGAATCAGAAAAAGTATTGATACGGGAGCGTCTCTCCGCGTAACCGAAAGCAACGATAGGTAGGGGAATGAGTTGTTCGCTGGCGTTCGGTCACCGCTTCTCGCGGATGTGTCGAGAGCAGCCTGACACGGCACTCGTACGTGTCGGAGTGCGAGTGCCGCGTACGAGTGCTGCCGCGGGGTAGCCGTCGGCCGGTGCCTGTGCCATCGGCGCGAACGGTTCGCTCCGCTCACAGTCGTTGCGCCGATGGGAACGTCCTGACGGAGTCCCACGCGAGTGAAACGAGCGTGGGGCAAGTCAGGACGTGAGTGACGAGGCGGATGCTGAGCGAAGCGAAGCATCCGCGAGGAATGAACGTCCTGACGGAGATTTGAACTCCGGTCCCTGGCTCCGCAAGCCAAGAGGATAGTCCACTACCCTATCAGGACTCACTCACTGCTACCGCGGTTGCGTGTAAAGGGGTTACGATTCGGCCGCCACCCTGCCCTCGGGTGAGTCAAACGGCCCTTTTTGCCTACACAAGGGCCTTTTCCCCGGCCAGTCACAGGACGAGTATGAACCGACGGACGTTCGTGGAAGCCGTCGCTGGGACGGCAACGCTCGGCGTGTTGGCTGGCTGTACGGGTGACGGGAACGGCGGGACGGACGGCAATGGGAGCAGTCCGGGCGAGGAGACGACCACCGCACCACGGGAGACGGACACGCTCTCGGAACCGGTCGACGGCGGGACGACGGAGTCGCCGGGGAGTCCGCCACCGGCCGGGGAGCAGAGCGGGCGGATGAACGGTGTCGACTACCTGTTTCAGGTCACGGACGTATCCTGTAGCGACGCCGGGAACGACGCCGACGTGGCGTTCGACGAGGAGGCGAGCGAGGTGGTCGTGACGGGGAACATCGACGCGAGCGACCTCTGTCGGACGGCCGGCCTCGCGTCGGTCACGGACGGCGAGGACGGCCGGTCGTCGGTGGTCGTCGAGACGCGCCGCCGGGAGAATGTCGACGCCTGCGGGCAGTGTATCGCCGAAATCGAGTACGACCTCCGGTTGACCTACGACGCCGTCCCGAGCGAAATCAGCGTCACACACGACGGCCACAGCGGGCGCGTCGGGGTAACGACGGCCGCGTACGGGTCCGCGAGCGCGACGCCGCCGAAGTGAGAGGGGTATCAGTCGTCGACCAGCGACCCTGCAACGTCGCGGAGCGTGGCGTTTGCCACCGTCCCGGACACCGAGAACTGCCGCCCGTCGTCGTTGAAATGCAGGAACCGCCGGTCGCGGAACGTCGATATGGCCGCCTGCCGTCCGTCGATGGTCACCTGCCGCCCGGAGAGGTTCCCGGGTTCGGAGAACACCGAGACACGAATCGACTCGCGGTCGTCGGCCGTCGTGTAGGTCACCGAGAGGTGACGACCGTCGTCGCGGCGGTAGTACCCGCTGTCGAATTCGAACGCCTCGGGGACGGTCGGGTCGGGGACCGACCGGTCGAGCGTCGCCACCATCTCCCGCCGGGAGTCGAAGGAGTTGCTGCGCACGACGGAGACGTTCTCGGGGAGGCTACTGACGTCGAACTCGAAGGTACCGTCGGACAGGTCGGCGTCGAAGGTCACGTTCCGGGCGATCGACGTGAACTCGTAGCGGTCGCCGCGGTGGAAAGTGACCGAGTGTCGCTTGAGTGGATAGAGGTACTCCGTGTCGAGCCACAGGGTCGCCTCGGCGAGCGAGGCGTTGTCGGTCGCCGGTCGCAGTTCGACGACGTACGTCGACCGTCCGGCGACGGACTCGGTGCCGCGGTACTGGACGGTCACGCGGTTCTCGCGCCACTCGACGGACTCGTTTGCCGCTCCGGTCGACGACTGCGAATCCGCGGGAACGGTCGGGAGTTGTGAGATGCCCGGCGTCGGCCGGCGGATGGTCCCGTTGTCGTCGTCGCGGAGTTCGCCGAACAGCCGTCGGATGTCCGCGACCCGACTGCCGTTCGGCTCCGAGACGGGTGACCGAGTGACCGTGTCGCTCCGGGTGGCGTAGATGTACCTGACCGACCCGTTCGAGACGATGCGGGACCCGACGCCGAGCGAGTGGTTCGTCGCCGAGTCCGACCCGGTGGCACGGACGACGTTTCTGAAGTCGCCGGTTCCCGGCCGCATCGAGAGCCGCTGGACCGACCAACTGGTGTTCCCCGCGCGTTCGCTGGTGGCGTTTATCGTCAACTGGACGGTGTCGAGTCGTTCGTACTGCTCGGCGGCCGCCGTGGCGTTCGGAAGCGTCGCCGTCGAGTCGGCCGACTGCGCGAAGAAGCTACAGCCAGCGAGGAGTGCGACGACGACGAGAGCGAGGAGCACGAGCGGGCGTCGGTCGTCGCTGTCGAGCAGTCGGCGCATAGGTGTCGTCTGTCCCCTGAGGTACGACTCGGGCGGGAGTAACCGACGGCTGAAGTTATGTGTTCGCATTGCCCGAACCGCGTCGACGGGAACGCACGGACCCACTCGCCGCCAGTCGGCACAACGGCTTTTCACCCGGGGTGCCTGTAATAGCACCATGACTGCGAGAGCGCGACAGGGACCGTTGGACGGCTTGCGCGTCATCGACATGTCGGGTATCATCAGCGGAGCCTTCGCGACGACGCTGATGGGCGATTTCGGGGCGGACGTGGTGATGGTCGAACACCCCGAGGTGGGCGACCCCATCCGCGAGTGGCCGGTGATGACCGAGGAGGGCGTCTCGCTGGCGTGGAAGTCGTTGGGCCGGAACAAGCGGTGCGTGACGCTGGATTTGGCGACGGAGCGAGGGCGGGACATCGCGCTCGACCTCGTCGCGGACGCCGACGTGGTGTTCGAGAACTTCCGCCCGGGGACGATGGAGCAGTGGGGCCTCGGTCCCGAGGACATCCACGCGGTCAACGAGCGGGCAATCATGGTCCGGCTCTCGGGGTACGGACAGACCGGCCCGAAGTCACAGAAACCGGGCTTCGGCACCATCGCGGAGGGTATCGCGGGCTGGGCACACGCCAACGGGTTCCCCGACCGGGAACCGCTGTTGCCCCCCATCGCGCTGGCCGACCAGACCGCCGCGCAGTTCGCACTGCAGGCCACGCTGATGGCGGTGTTCGAGCGCGATGTCGGCCGTGGCGGGAGCGGCGAGGGACAGGTAATCGACGTGTCGCTCACCGAGCCGCTCTGGCGGCTGTTCTTCGGCGAGGTGGAGGCCTACGACTACGATGGTCACGTCCGCGAGCGGACGGGCAACCGCCACCCCAGCACCGCACCGCGGAACATCTACGAGACGGCCGACGGGTACATGACCCTCTCGGCGTCCAACCAGAAGGTCTTCGAGCGAGTCGCCGAGGCCATCGGCAAGCCCGAACTGATAGACGACCCGCGCTTTGCCGACAACGAGACGCGGGTCGAGAACGTCGCGGCACTGGACGCGGAAATCGAGGCGTGGACGCGCCGGCACACGACCGAGGAGGCAATCGAGATACTGGAGGCCCACGACGCCATCGTCGGTCCCGTCTACGACATGGCCGACATCCGCGCGGACGAGCAGTTTCGAGCGCGTGACGACTTCGTGACCGTCGACGACCCGGACGTGGGCGAAATCGAGACGTTCGGCCCGATACCGAAGTTCTCGCGGACGCCCGGCGACGTGGAGTTTCTCGGTCCCGCTCACGGCGAACACAACTACGAGGTGTACGGCGACGAACTGGGCTTCTCCAACGAGGAACTCGCCGAACTGGAGGTCGAGGGGGTCATCTGATGCTCCTGAACGACGTGACGCTCCGCGAGGGCGACCAGATGCCGGGGCGGTCCTACACCGCCGACCAGAAGATAGCCTGCGCCCGCGAACTGGACGCGTTGGGTCTCCCGTTCATCCAGCCGGGCTTTCCGGCGACGGGCGAGAAAGACCGGGCGGTCGTCGCGACACTCGCCGGAACGACCGACGCCGAAATCGTCGCGCTCGCCCGGGCACTCGAACCCGACATCGACGCCGCCGTCGACGCCGACGCGGACGTCGTCGAGGTGTTCGTCTCGGCGTCGGACCGGCACCTCGAACACCTGCTCGGGACCGCCCGCGAGGAGATGCTGACGATGCTGGGCGAGGCCGTCGAGTACGTCCGTGACCGGGGCGGGACGCCGCACGTCACGCTTGCCGACGCGTTCCGCACGGACCCCGCCCACCTGCGGGAGATATTCGCGACGGTGCCGGACGTGCCGTTCGTGACGCTCGCGGACACCGTGGGCGCGCGCACGCCGGTCACCGTCCGCCGGCACCTCGACGCGCTGGACGAGGCGGTGTCGTTCGACCGCGTGGGCGTCCACTTCCACGACGACATGGGCTGTGGGACGGCGAACGCGCTCGCGGCCTACGACGTGGGCGTCGGGAAGGCGGACGTGAGCGTCGCGTCGCTGGGCGAACGGGCCGGGAACAGCGCGCTCGAAGAAGTCGTCGCCGCGTGTGCGGTCGACTTGGGCGACGACCTCGGGGTCGATACGGAGACGCTGGTCCCGACCTGTCGCTCGGTGTTGGCGAGGCTCGGGGAGGGGTACGACGAGCGCAAGGCCGTGCTGGGCAGGGAGATACACGAACACGAGTCGGGCATCCACACAGCCGCGATGCTGGCCGACCCCGCGACGCTGGAGCCGTACGACCCGGCCGAATTCGGCGGGGAGCGCCATCTCGTGTTCGGCGCGCCGACGGGCGAGAGCGGGGCGCGGACGCTCCTCGACCGCGCCGGCGTCGACCCCGACCCGGAGACGGTGCAGGTGTTCCGGGAGCGACTGGCCGAGCGTGGACCGCTCGACCTCGACTCGGCACTCGCGCTGGCGGCCGAGGAGTTCGCAGAGTGACCGCACCGTCCGCGGGCACGGGGCGGTGCCGGGGGGTCCGCGGCCGGCCACCCGTCACCGTTTGCTAAACTATTTCGGGCTTGCCGCTACTATACTCGCTGAGAGTGACGGGTCCGAGGACCCGTGGTCACGAGCAATGGATGGGAAACGAACGACGACAGAGCCAGTACTGAGGAGGGACACAGGACAATGGGTGCGATAGAGGACGTGTACGCGGACCTCGACACGGACGTGTCCGAAGAGGAGTTCCGCGAAGCGGTCGAACAGAAAGTCGAACAGATGGGGGGGCTCGCCGACGACGAGACGGCGGCGATGCTCATCGCTCACGAACTGAAAGACGGCGAGGTCAACGGCATCGCCGACATCGAACCGGGGATGGACGAGGTGAAGTTCATCGCACGAGTGACGAAAGTCGGCGACCTGCGAACCTTCGAGCGCGACGGTGAGGACGAGGACGGCCGCGTCCTCAACGTCGAGGCGGCCGACGAAACCGGGTCGGTCACCCTCTCGTTTTGGGACCAACAGGCCGCGGCCGCCGCCGACGGCGAACTCGAAGCGGGCGACACGCTCCGCATCAAGGGCCACCCGAAGGACGGCTACAACGGCCTCGAAGTGAGCGTCGACAAGGTCGAACAGGACGAGGACGCCGACATCGACGTGAACCTCGACGGGCGGACGACCGTCGACACGCTGACGCTGGGACAGTCCGACGTGAACGTCCGCGGGTTGGTGCTGGACACCGAGTCCGTCCGGACCTTCGACCGCGACGACGGCACCGAGGGACAGGTCGCGAACCTCGCGCTGGGCGACGAGACCGGACAGGTCCGCGTGACGATGTGGGACGAACGGGCCGAGCGCGCCGAGGAACTGTCGGCCGGGACGGCCGTCGAGGTGGTCGACGGCTACGTCCGCGAACGCGACGGCGACCTCGAACTCCACGTCGGCGACCGCGGTGCCGTCGAGGAGGTCGAAGACACGGTCGAGTTCACGCCCGAGACGACGCCCATCGACGCGGTGGAGATCGACCAGACCGTCGACATCGGCGGGGTCGTCCGGTCGGCCGACCCCAAGCGGACGTTCGACCGCGACGACGGGAGCGAGGGACAGGTGCGGAACGTCCGGGTCCAAGACGAGAGCGGCGACATCCGCGTCGCGCTGTGGGGCGACAAGGCCGACAAGGACCTCCGGCCCGGTGACGAGGTGTTCCTCGCGGACGTCGAGGTCGACGACGGCTGGCAGGACGACCTCGAAGCGTCGGCGAACTGGCGGTCGACGGTCGTCGTCCTCGACGACGACGCGACGAACGTCTCCACAGGCGGTGCCGACGAGGCGGGCGGCGACGACGAGAACGCCGGTCTCGGGCAGTTCGCTGACGGCGCGGCGGGCGACGGCGGTACGACGACGGGCGACGCGACGGCGGGGTCGGCCGAGACCGACGGAGCCGACGCGGCCGCCGACGCGGAAGCCCCCGTCGAGTTCACCGGGACAGTCGTCCAGACGGGCGACCCCGTCGTCCTCGACGACGGCGAGGAGACGATGAGCGTCGAGACGAGTGCGACCCTCCAACTCGGGCAGGAGGTCACCGCACGCGGACACGTCGAGGACGGTCGGTTAGACGCCGACGACGTCTTCTAGCGGCTAAGCGACCGTGAACAGCCACGAAAAGGCTTAAGAACGCAACAGCCCCGGTACATCGTATGAGTGTCGAGCTCCCGTTCGCGCCGGTCGATACAGTCATCCGACGGAACGCAGGCAACCTGCGCGTGAGCGCGGGGGCGGCAGAGGAGCTCGCACGACGCATCCAGCGACGCGGCGCGCGACTGGCCGTCGACGCCGCCGAGTCGGCGACGGCCGACGGACGGAAGACGCTGATGGCGGACGACTTCGGCGTCGAGACGGTGCCGGAGAAGAGTTCGTTGGAACTGCCGGTGGCACCGGTCGACCGCATCGCACGGCTGGACATCGACGACGCCTATCGGGTGTCGATGGACGCGCGCATCGCCCTCGCGGACGTGCTCGAATCCTTCGCCGACGCCGTCGCCGCGGCCGCGGCCGAACTCGCCCACCACGCCGGGCGGCGGACGGTGAAAGCCGAGGACGTGACGATGTACTTCGAACTGGCCCAGTACTTCGAATGAAATTCGGCTACCACGAGGACTGCCTCGACCACACCACAGGGTACCGCCACCCCGAGAGTCCCGACCGTCTCCGGGCGATTCGGCGGTCGCTCGCCCGCAAACACGGCGTCGAATACGTGGCCGCCGACGCCGCGCCCGAGTCGGCCGTCCGAGCCGTCCACGACGACGAGTACGTGGACTCGTTCAAGAAGTTCTGTGACGACGGCGGCGGCGAGTGGGACGCCGACACCGTGGCCGTCGAGGCGACGTGGGACGCCGCGCTGGCGGCCGCCGGACAGGCGATGTGGGCGGCGGAACGAGCCATCGACGGCGACGCGGGGCGAACGACGCCGTTCGCGCTCGGCCGCCCGCCGGGCCACCACGCCGTCGCGGACGACGCGATGGGGTTCTGTTTCGTCAACAACGCCGCCGTCGCCGCCCGGCACGTCATCGAGGAGGGACAAGCCGACCGTGCCGCAATCTTCGACTGGGACGTCCACCACGGCAACGGCATTCAGGACATCTTCTACGAGGACGGCGACGTGTTCTACGCCTCGGTCCACGAGGACGGCATCTACCCCGGGTCCGGCGACGTGGAGGAGACTGGTGCGGGCGACGGCGAGGGGACGACGCTGAACGTCCCGTTCCCCGCCGGGAGCGGTGACCCGGAGTACTGCGCGGCCGTCGACGACATCGTCGGCCCCGCGCTCGTCGACTTCGACCCCGACGTGGTGCTTGTGAGTGCGGGCTTCGACGCCCACCGCCACGACCCCATCTCGCGGATGCGGGTCTCGACGGAGGGGTACGGCGCGCTCGCGGACCGCTTCCGCGACATCGCCGACGACGCCGACGCGGGCCTCGCGTTCGTCCTCGAAGGTGGGTACGGCCTCGACACGCTCGCAGAGAGCGTCAGTATGGTCCACGAGGTGTTCGACGGCCGGGAGCCGGTCGAACCCGACGATGACCCTGCAGACCGGGCACTGGGCGTCCTCGAATCCGTTCGTCGTCAGGGCTTCGGCGAGAAGTAACGCGCGAGTGCCGGCCCGAACTCCTCGCACAGCACCGCCGTCTCGTCGCCGACCAGCACCTCGTAGCCGTCTTCGAGTGCCGTCTCGACGTGGGCACCCAGTGCGACTTCCAAGAGAGCGTCGCTGTCGAGGAACTCGGTCGCGGTCGAAAACGCCCGCTCGCGCTCGACGACGTAGCGGTCGTCCGCGACGAAGGGGCCGTACACGCCGTCGTCGTCGGCGTAAGCCCCGCAGAAGCCCTCGGCGTGGTCGCGAACGTGGACCGGCGGCCCCTCGTGCCGTTCGACGCGTGGCCGCTCGGTGACCGCGAGTTCCGCGAAGACCACCGCGTGGTCGTCGGCGAAGGCGTCGGCCCGGAACACGTCGAACCCGCGCCGGTCGAGTTCGTCCGTGACGCCAGAGAGTGACTTCCTGAGTTGTGGCCACAGTTGGTCCTCGACCACGTCGGGCGCGTCGAACCGGACGGCGACAGGCGTCGTCCCGCGGTCCGCGACAGCCTCCCGGAACGCGGCCGGGTCGAGCGGGGCCGGGTCGTCCGGTTCGAACAGGCCCTCGCGCGGGTCGGCGAGGAGCTCGCGGGCGTAGTGTTGGAACCGCGCGAGGTTCGCCGCCGAACAGACCGCCGCGACGTTGCGCCCGGGGTCGGTGGGGTCGACGACGACGAGCGGCGTCTCGAAGGTGGTCTCCCCGTGGGCTTCGGGGTCGAGTTCGACCGGCGGGTGCCAGTCGGCGGCGGCGTCGAGGAGCGGCCGGAAGCCGCCGTACTCGACGACGAGCAGTTCCGTCAGGTAGCCCGAGAACCCCCGCGTCTTGAGGTCGCTCCCGTACACGCCGATACCCTTCAGGAAGGCCTTGCAGACGCGGACGGCGTCGGCGAGGTCGTCGTCGAGTCGGTCCTCCAGATAGGCCGTGTGGAAGGGGGTGCGGTCGACGGCCGACTGGATGGCCGTCGCGTCGGCCACGTCGTAGCAGGGCACCAAGTCGACGGTGAAACCCTCGAACTCGCCGACCGTGTAGGGGTGTTCGGCGTACTCTTCGCGGCCGTCCGGGAGAACCGCCCGTCCGATGCGGAGGCCGTACTCTTCGAGTCGCTCGCGGTCGAGGTCCGGCGGGAACTGCACGAACAGGTCCACGTCGCGGTCCCCCGCCAGCCACGTCCCGCGGGCGGTACTGCCCACGAGGACGATGTCGGCCTCGACCGGAAGGTCCGCGACGGCGGCCGCCGTGCGTTCGGTGAGTCGCTCGGTGACCGCCCGGAGGCGGTCTCGTTCCTCGGGGTCGGGCGTGACCCGTTCGCGGACTCGTTCGACGACGGCCCCGAACTCGTCGCTCATGTCCCGTCGTTTCCGGTGACCGAGTGAAAGCGTGTCGATGCCGGGACGAAACGAAAACCCTTTCAATCGACTCGGGGGTAGAAGAGAGTGCAACGGGCCGCCGTAGCTCAGTTGGTAGAGCACCTCGCTGTTACGGCGAGTAGGTCTCGCCTGTTCGCCGCAGAGACGAGGTTGTCCCAGGTTCGAATCCTGGCGGTGGCGTTCTCCCCCTCTCCCGATAGGCTAAAGACGGGGCGGGCGGAATTTCGGCACACGAGGGCCCTTAGCTTAGTCTGGTTAGAGCACCCGGCTCATATCAACTACTGTCCGTTCGGCAGGGTTGTGAGACACCGGGCGGTCGGTGGTTCAAATCCGCCAGGGCCCATGGAACCGCGCCGCACTGCGGCGCGTGTGAGACGTAGCCCGCGGATTCGAAGCAGGGAGCAACTCGTTGCGACTGCGGTTCAAATCCGCCAGGGCCCATCCATAGTTTGCACGATTGTGAGCCAACGATTTCACGCCACAGGGTGATTGAGAAGGTTAATTTATATTCTGTTGTTGCTTTCAGGTCAGATTTAGCCACCGCCGCCCGTTGCGGAGTGCCAGTTTCACTCCACCACCGTTCAGAACGTGACAATCTGGTAGTCGTCGTCGACTAGCGACTGAATGCTCGGGTGGCCATCGTGGTTGTCGAGCGTCACCACGCCGGGGTCTGCCACAGCCTCGTCGACACCGAACGCGCCCGCACAGAACTCACAGGCCGACGCGTCGTCGCGGACGGTCTGGTTTACAGGTGGGTGAGCTATCGGAACGAGTTAGTGGTCGTGTTGGTGATGACTGCCACCGCGCGAGAATTGCCCGGAGAAGGCCCGCTGGACCACCTCCGGGAGGGCCGGATGGACGTGGACGGACTCGCGGATGTCCCGCACCGTTCCGGACCCGGCTTTCATCGCCACGACGACCTCCTGTATCAGCGTCGAGGCATCGGGACCGACGACGTGACAGCCCAGAATCTCGCCGTCGAGGTCCACGATGGCCTTCACGAACCCGTCGGCGTGCATCGCGTCGCCGCGGGCAGTGTCTTCGTAGCGGTACGTGTTGGTCGCGTACTCGCGCCCTGCGTCCTGGAGGTCCGGTTCGCGGGCCCCCACGCCCGCCACCTCCGGCGAGGCGAAGACGGCGTACGGCATCGCGGTGTAGTCGACCGGTTCGAGGTTCTCACCGTAGACGTTCCGGGCGACCGTCCGGGCCTCGTGGTTCGCACTGTGTTTCAGGAGATACTCGCCGACGATGTCGCCCAACGCCCACACGCCGTCGGCAGTGGTCCGCAGGTACTCGTCGGTCTCGACGAACCCGTCGTCGTCAGTCTCGATGCCCGCCGCGTCGAGGTTCAGCGTGTCGGTGTTGGGCACTCGACCGGCCGCCACCAGCAACTCCTCGCCGGTGGCGGTTACGGTCTCCCCGCCCTCGACGACGCCGCCGTCGGGGCCGTACTCGTAGGGCCGCGCTTCGACGGAGACTCCGTCGCCGTTGGCCGAGACGGCCGTGGCAGCGTGGCCGGTGTGGAGTGTAAATCGGTCGGCGTACAGGTCGGTGAACGCCGCGGCCACCTCGGGGTCTGCCTCGGGGAGGAGGTACGGACGGCGGCCGACGACGGTCACGTCGGTGCCGAACGTCCCGAAGAAGTGCCCCAACTCGGCCGCGATGTACCCCCCGCCCACGACGACCATGCTGTCCGGCGGTGTTTCGAGTTGCAGAGCCTCGGTGCTGGTCAGGTAGTCCACCCCGTCTATCCCGTCGATGTCGGGGACAGCGGGCCGGGTTCCGGCGGCGACGAGGACCGTCTCCGCACGGAGGCGTGCCCCGTCGTCCTCGCCACCCGAGACGTCCACCGTGCGCTCGTCCACGAACCGGGCCTCGCCCTCGAACAGCGTGTGCTGGGACGACGAGCGGAGCCCACGCCGGATCGATGCGGCGTCCTCGGCCACGTCCTCGGTGACCTCGCGCACGATGTCCCCGAAGGCCACGTCCTCGACAGTGGCTTCGATACCGAACTCGTCGGCGCGTTCGATAGTCTCGAGCACGTCGGCGTGGTACAGGAGCATCTTCGAAGGGATACAGCCACGGTTGAGACAGGTCCCGCCGAGTGGTCCCTTCTCGACGACGGCGACGGACTCACCGCGGTTGGCCGCGACGCTCGCCACCTCGAGGCCTGACCCCGAACCGATGACCAAGAAGTCGAACTCCTCCATGCCCACCGTGATGCCGTCCTCGCTATTGAACCCCCAGTTACGGTCGAGTGACCCGCTCGGAGCCAGCAGTCTCCCGGCACGAGCGGGTTCGACCCGAACGCACTGCGGTTACGCTCGCGTATCCCGGTTGCCGTCCGCTTACCGGCTTACCCGGACGTTACAAAATAGTGATGGGTTTGCCGCGGGAACGACGAGCTGTGTCACAGCACGCTCCCGAGGAGACGGCCACGCCGTCGTTCGAGTTGCCGAACGTCGGCGTCGGGCCGGACCCCCTCTCGCTCGCACAGGTCGCCGAGACGGCCGACTTCGCCGTCTTGCTCCTGCTCCGGGACTACCACTGCCCGAAGTGCAAGGCACAGGTCCAGTCGGTGGCGGAACAGGCACGGTCGTTCGCCGAGCTGAACGCCGCGGTGGTCCCGATTCTGCCGGACTCCCGGGAGAAGGCCGCCGACTGGCAGGACTCGTTCGACCTCCCCTTCCCCCTGTTGGCGGACCCGGGCAAGGAAGTCGCCGAGAAGTACGACCAGCCCACGCGGTTCGGCGCGCTGGGCCAGCTCCACGACGTCATCGGGCGGATGCCCGAAACGGTCATCCTCGACACGCGCGAGGGTGACCCCGAAATCGTCTACGCCTACGAGGGCGAGACGCCGGGCGACCGGCCCGACGTGGAGACGATGGTCGAGGAGGTCGAGAACCTGCAGGAGGCGTTCGTCTTCGACTGTGACCTCGTGGACTGCTGACGCGCGGGGTCAGACCGGCACGTCCTCAAAAGCGTACTCGACGGCCTTGTTCAGCGTCGGGTGGGCGTGGATGGTGTCCCGGATATCGTGGACGTGGCCCGACCCGGCCCGCATCGCTACCACCACCTCGTGAATCATCGTGGTCGCCTCGTAGCCCAGTGCGTGACAGCCCAGAATCTCGCCGTCCGGCGCGGCGAGTACCTTCACGAACCCCGCGTCGAGTTTCTTCGCCCGGCCCATCGGCGTGTCCGGCAGTGACTGCCGACCGACGACGTACTCCCGGTCGGTGTCGGCGAGGTCGGCCTCCGTCTCCCCGACGCCGGCCATCTGTGGCTCGGTGAAGATTGCGTGGGGCATCGCGGTGAAGTCCGCGGTGGCGTCGCCGTCGTGGACCGCGTTCTCGACCACGGTTTCGGTCTCGTAGTCACCGGAGTGTTTGAACATCGCGTTGTCGGCGATGTCGCCCTGCGCCCAGACGTTCTCGGCGGACGTTTCGAGGCGGTCGTTCGTGACGACGAAGCCGTCGTCGTCCGTCTCGATACCGGCGGCCTCGACCGAGAGCGTGTCCGTGTTCGGGCGGCGACCGAACGCGGCCAGCAGTTCGTCGCCCGAGACCCGAATCTCGTCGCCGTCCTCGGCCTCGGCGTGTGCGACGACACCGTCGCCGTCGGATTCGACGGCAGTGACGCGGTAACCGGTGTACACGTCGTGGCGGTCGTGTGCGATATCGGTGAACGTCTCGGCCACGTCCGGGTCCTCCCGCGGCACAAGTGAGTCGAGCATCTCGACGATGGTCACGTCGGTCCCCATCGACTCGAAGAAGTACCCCAACTCCACGGCGATGTACCCGCCGCCCAGAATCACGAGCGAGTCGGGCTGGTCGCGAAGGTACAGCGCGTCGTCACTCGTGAGTGGGTCGACCTCGTCCAGTCCGTCGATGGGTGGGACCAGCGGGCGGGACCCCGCGGCGACCACGACCTTGTCGGCACTGACACGCTCGCCGTCCACGTCGACGGTCCGCTCGTCCACGAACTCGACGTACTCACCGTACAGCGTGAGGTTCTCACGCTCGCGGTAGTCGTCGGCCATCCCCTCGGCCAGTCCCGACAGCGTCTCGTCCATGTCGTCGACCACGGCGGCGAAGTCCACGCCCTCCAGCGTGGCGTCAACGTTGAATCGGTCGGCCTCGCGGACGTGATTGGCGGCCGTCGCCGCCTGGATGAGCATCTTCGAGGGGTTACAGCCCCGGTTCAGACACGTCCCGCCGAGCGGCCCCGGCTCTATCAACGCGGTGTCCAGTCCCGCGTCCGCGCCCGCCGCCGCGACGTTGTTCCCGGTGCCGCCGCCGACCACCAGCAGGTCGTGGTGGGCCATCTCACTCGCCCTCCGCCGGTGCGACGGCACGTCCGTCCCCCGATTCGGGCTGGTCGTCGGCGTCGTAGGCGTCCCCCCACGAGACCATCTCCTCGATGAGCGGTTCGAGCGACGCGCCGCGCTCGGTGAGCGCGTACTCGACTCGGACCGGACTGTCGCTGACGATGGCGCGTTCGACCACGCCGGCGGCGTCGAGCGCGTCGAGGCTCTCAGAGAGCATCTTCGAGGAGATGCCGTCGACGCGGCCCTTGAGCGAACTGAACCCCAGCGGGCCGTCCGCGAGGAGGTGGTAGACGATGGGCGGATGCCACTTCCGGCCGACGATGTCCTGCATCGACACCAGCGTCTCGTCGACGTCGGTGGACACCGAGGCGGTACTGCGGTCGATACCGGGCCGTTCGGTCGCGTAGTGTGAGTCCGAACTCATGGGTGGACCGACGCCAGCCACCCGTATGAAGACGCTTCCGAGGCGCGTCGCCGCTCCACGTCACCGGTAGATACTTGTATCAGGACTCGCGCTCGAACCGTTCCCAGAACACCTCGTCCAAGCCCTCGCTGTAGTCCTCGTCGAGGTACTCCGCTTTGGTGACGTTGGCCTCCTCGATGAGCACCGCCGCCTCGCCCGCCCACGCGTAGAATCCCACGAGCGTCTCCCGGCGCATCGTCGCCACGTCGATGGAGTGGTAGACGTTGACGAAGCCGCCGTCCTCGCGGTTGAGCTGTGACTTCTGGAGGAGGCCGATGTCCACGAGGCGGTTGAGATACCGGCGGACGGTCGACTCGTCGTAGCCCAACTCGTCGGCCACGTCGGCCGGTGGCATCGGGCCGTCGCCGATGACACAGAGGCAGATGTCGAGTCCGGGCTTGGGGAGGTCGAACGCGTCCAGCAGGACCTGCTTGATGTCGGGCGGTTGCACGTCGATTGCGAGGTCGGTCACTCGCTCCATCGGCTCGCCGTGACAGGTCATCCCGCCGTCGCAGTCCCGCAAAGTGAGCGCGACGTTCTCGCAGTCGTTGCACTGGTAGATACCGTACTGCCGGTCGCGCAGGTCCAGTTCGGTCCCGCTGTCGTCGTCGGTCATGTGGGTCGGTCGGTACTGGAGTGTCACGGGCCGGGAGCAAAATAGTGTGCCCTCTCACGGGTCCGGGTCGACCACCACCACGTCGCCGTCACAGTCGAGCGCGAGGAGTTCGCGTGCGGTGACCGTCGGGCGATATCCCCCTTCGACGGCGGAGAGCAGGTCACAGTCGGCCAGTCGCTCGAACCGGGCCGCGACGGTGGCTGGCGGCACGTCGAGGTCGGTTGCCGCGTCGGTGGCTGTGAGCGGGCAGCCCTGCTCGTCGTAGCGGTCGACGACGAACGCGAGCAGCCGGGTCGGGGACACGGTCATGGGAGTTGGTGCCGATTGTTCCGACGTTCGAGTCAGGCCACAATACGCCTTCCGTACCTCCGACTCACCCCGTTACGCGAACCTCAGTCAGGCTCAAACGGCGGTCACGAAAAGTGACTCGCGTGCACCAAATCCGAGACACGCGTCGCCGCCACGACGGAGCCGGGTAACGTGTCGGAGCGACCGCCGCGAGCGGAGCTGTTCGTCCGCTCGCTCGCGCCGACCGACGCCCGCGACCAGCAGGAGCAGGTGGTCGAGCGGCTCCGGACGCTCGACGCCGAGGGGCGGGTCAGTACCCTCGACGTTCGGCTCTGTGGCGAGTGTGTCTGCCCCGAGTCGGTGACCGCCGAGACCGAACCCGGCAGGCGGCTGCTCGACCGGTACGAGGCCTTCCGGCAGTGGGCCGACGAGCGGGGCCGCGAACTGGTCGGGTTCGAGGAACGGGATACGAAGTCACTGCTGACGGGGTCGCGGGTCACGGGCATCGTCTTCCCGCGAATCGTGCTCGCCGAGTACCGGGACGGCGACCTGACCCACGTGACTCCCTCGCGGAACGGTACCGAGCGAACGAGCGTCAGCGACCGGCTCGACGCCCTATAGGACGCCGACGCCGACGAGCGCGCCGAGGACGACGCCGTAGACGAGGTGGAAGAAGGTGAACATCGCCACCTGCGGCGGCTCCGGCTCCATCCCGAGGACGATGCGCATCCACAGGACCGCGCCGACCACCGTCAGGCCGAGCCCGTAGGCTATCCCGAGCCCAACCGCCGTCGTCAGCGTGACCGTCAGACCCAACAGCGGCACGGCGAGCGCGAACGCCACGCCAGCACCGAGCCCGTACAGCATGTGCAGGGCCATCCCGGGCATCATGTAGTCCTCAGGCGGGCCGTCGCCGACGTACTTCGCCCACAGCACCGCCGTCGGCGGCGGTGAGTCGTCGCCCAGTGCCATCATGAAGACGGTCATGACTATCGTCGCCACTACGCCACCCGCGAGTCCGTTGACCAGAGTTGCTTGTACCATGTGTGTGACCACTCCGTGCAGGTTCGCCCGGAAAACAGGTTACTTCTGGTAACTGCTTTGCGACCGGGGTACAAATGCCGTGTTGAGGTTCGCGAAAGTCCGTTACACGGAGGTAACTCAGGCGAGGACGAACTCGGTGACGAGGATGAGCGTCCCCACGAGGCCGAAGACGATGCCCAACCCCACCTCCATCAGGTCGCTCGGGAGGTACTTGCCGACCCGGGTCCCGACCGTGCCGCCGACGAGGACGCCGGGAATCGACCACGCGACGACGTACCAGACCGGCGTCGCAGTGAGCGCGTGGACGAGTGCCCCGGCCGCGGCGGCGATTGCGAGGACGAACACGCTCGTCGCCACGGCCACGCGCGGCGGCACGCGACAGCGCACGACCAGTTGTGTGGTCACGATTTCGGGCAACCCCGCACTGATGAGGCCGGTGACGAACGCGCCGACCGTCGAGAGCGCGACGCCCGGCGGCCGCCAGCAGGTGTCGTAGGTGAACGTCTCGCCGTCGGCGGCCTCGACGGTGGTCGTCCCGCGGCCGGTGTTCTTCCGCCGGAGGTACTCGCCTTCACACTCCCCGGGGACACACTCCTCGGCCGGGTCGTAGTAGACCAGAAAGCCCCCGAGGACGAGCAGGCCGACGCCGAAAATCGCCTTCAGAACGTCCGGGTCGACGAAGTGAGCGGCGAACGCGCCGACGACCACGGCGGGGACCGCCCCGACCAGCAACCACTTCGCGGTCTGGAAGTCCACGACCCGCTGTTTGACGTACGAGCGCAAGCCGTTGCCCATCCCGAACACCTCCGTCAGCAGTCCCGCGCCGATGGCCTGGGAGGGCGTCAGGCCGACGCCGAGCAGGAAGAAGGGGCTGAAGAAGAGTGCCCCCGACACGCCCGAGGCCAGCGCGACCGTCGAGAAGGCTATCGAGGCGGGGAACACCCACCAGTGAGCGAGAAAGCGGTCCACCGGGAACCCGGCGGGGACGGGCACACCGCCGCCTGTCGCGCCGAGTGCCGTCCCGGCCGTGACGGCGACGCCGACAGTGACCAGCGCGCCGCCGACCAGTCGCCGTCTCATCCGAACAGCTCGGCGACGGTTTCGTCCTCGGGCGTCCACCCGACGAACTCGCCGCCCTCGAAGGGCAACTCGACCGAGGCGACGTAGTTGCAGAGTCCGACGTAGAAGTCCACGAGCAATCCGACGGCGACGATCTCGCTCGGGTCGTAGTGGCGTGCCAGCGCGGCGTGAATCTGGTCGGTCACCTCCCCGGTCGCCACGGCTTCGGCGTACTGACAGAGGACGAACTCCGCCTCGGGGAACGCGGAGAAGTCGCCGCCGCCGATGGCCCGCATCTCGTCGGTTGCGACACCTTTCTCGCGGGCGATGTCGACGTGCTGGTGCCACTCGTACCGAGCCCCGCGAGTCCACGCCACGGTCAGGATGACCAGTTCCTTCCGGCGCGGCGTCAACTGGTCGTAGAGCGTGTTCAGGTACTCCAAGGTCGCTTCCAGCACGTCGGGGTTGTGCGCCCAGGCCCGGAAGATGTGCCGGTCCCCGAGATACTCGTCGGTGAACAGGTAGTGGTACTCCTCGGGGATGTCGTCGATGTCGAGCAAGTCCACGCGCGTCATGGCCCCTGGTTCCACGCCGGGCGGAAAAACCGTAGCTCACGCCGCAGTAACCCGGTGAGCCGCGGGTCGGGGCAGGCTTAGGTGCGTGGCCGAGGAACCGGCGAGTGTGTCAGAGACGTTCCGGACTCCGGGCGGCGACGTTCCCGCCGTCACCGCCGCCGAGATGCGCGAGGTGGACCGCGTGGCCGTCGCGGACGTGGGCGTGACCCTCCTCCAGATGATGGAGAACGCCGGCCGTGGCCTCGCCCGGGCGGTCCGGTACGCCACCGACGGCCCCGTGACGGTGCTCGCGGGAAACGGCGGGAACGGCGGAGGCGGCCTCGTCTGCGCTCGCCACCTCGCCAACCGCGGCCGCGAGGTCCGGGTGGTCACGGACCGGAGCCCCGACGAACTGGAGGGCGCGGCGGCCCACCAGCACGGCATCCTGTCCGCGATGGACGTGCCCGTGACCGTCGGCCCGGACGCGGTTCCGGCGTCGGGACCGGTCGTGGACGCGCTGGTCGGCTACGGGCTGACGGGACCGCTGGGCGGCACGGCCGCCGAGATGGCGACGGCACTCGCCGACGACGGGCCAGTCGTCTCGCTGGACGTGCCCTCGGGCGTGGACGCGACGACGGGCGACGCCCCCGGCCCGCACGTCCGCCCCGACCTGACCGTGACGCTCGCGCTGCCGAAGACCGGACTGACCCCCGACCAGTACTGCCTCCTGCTCGCGGACATCGGCCTCCCGGCCGTCGTGTTCCGGCGGGCCGGTATCGACTACCGGAACCCCTTCGACGGCGGCCTCGTGACGCTGCAGGGGTGACCCGGCGGCCGGCGACCGGTCCCCGGGACCGTCGCCGCCGCGGACCGGCTGGAGGACGACGCCGTCGGTATAAGCGTCCGCGAACTCGGCCCACGTGGCCGTCGCCGTCAGAACCGTCGTGAGCCGACGGCCCTCGAACGCGCCGGCGAGGCACTCGCCCGACGGCTGTCGCCACTCGGAGTCGGTCTCGCGGTCGTACATCACGAGGGCGTCGTCGGTTTCTCCTTGCTTCCCCTCCAGTGACCGGGTTACCCGGGGGTGAGATGACGTTATCCGCGCGGGACGGGTCTGTTCGGTAGAGTCACGAATGACCGACGACTTCGACCTCAGCGCGCCCGAACTGACGCGAGACGACCTGCTCGTCCTCGAGGACCCGTACTTCCACGACGGGACCGTCGCCATCGTGACGGGGGCGGCCTCGGGCATCGGCCGGGCGACGGCCGTCGGCCTGGCGGCCAACGGCCTCACCGTCGTCGGCGCGGACATCGACGAGGACGGCCTGAACGAGACGAAAGCCATCGCGGACGACCTCGGCGCGTCGGGACCGATTCACGCCGTCGAGAGCGACCTCACGGACGACGAGGACGTGGCGGCGGTCGCGGAAACCGCCGCCGCCGAGGGTGACCTTCGGTTCGTCGCCAACATCGCCGGGATGCAACACATCGCGAGCATCCCCGAGTTCCCGATGGAAAAGTACGACCTCCTGACCGACATCATGCTCCGTTCGCCCTTCAAAATGGCACAGGAGACGATGCCGTACATCCGCGGGACGGACGACGGGCACGGGGCAATCGCGAACATGTCCTCGGTCCACGGCCACTACGCGACGAAGGACAAGCCCGCCTACATCACCGCCAAACACGGCATCACGGGACTGACCCGTGCGATTGCGGCCGAGGGCGACGGCACGCTCCGTGGCTTTTCGGTCTCGGTCGGGTACGTCTTGACCCCGCTGATGGTCAACCAGATTCAGGACACGGCCGTGGAGCGGGACATCTCCGAGCAGGCAGTCGTCGAGGACGTGATGCTCGGCCAGGCCCGCACCAAGGAGATGATGACCCCTGCGGAGGTGGCGAACCTCTTCACGTTCGGCTTCTCCAGTCACGCCGCCCACCTGAACGGTGCCGACCTGCTGTTCGACGGCGGCTACACCCACACCTATGAGTGAGGCCACAGGCGAGACAGCCGACGGCGAGGACACCACGAACGTCGCCATCGCTTGCCAAGGCGGTGGGAGTCACACCGCGTTCACTGCTGGCGTCCTTCAGCAGCTCCTCGAGGAATGGGACGACGAGTACGAACTCGTCGGAATCAGCGGCACGTCCGGCGGTGCCTACAACGCGCTGGCGGCGTGGTACGGTATCGTCACCGGCGACCACGAGACGGCCGTCGACATCCTCGACGCCATCTGGGACGACCTCGCCGCCGATAGCTGGTCGGATAAGATGCTGAACCAGTGGGTGACGGGCGTGAGCCGACTCGAGAGCACCGGCTTTCCGTTGCCATCGCTCAGCCCGTACCAGATTCCCGGCCCCGAAGTCGGGAAAGAAGAGATTACCGAGACGCTCGAACGCCACCTCGACTTCGACGCCATCGCGGACCTGTGTACCGCCGACGCCCCGGAACTGGTCGTCGGGACGGTCAACGTCAACGCCGGCGTCTTCGAGACGTTCACGAACGAGGACGTCACCACCGACGCGGTGCTGGCGTCGGCCGCCGTCCCCAACCTCTTCGAGGCCGTCGAAATCAACGGCCACTTCCACTGGGACGGCTTGTTCTCCCAGAACCCACCCGTCGACGACCTCATGGCGGTCCCACCGGAGCGCAAACCCGACGAACTCTGGGTCGTCCAAATCAACCCCCAGGAGTTCGAGGGAGAACCGACGACGATAGACGTCATCGCGGACCGCCGCAATGAACTCTCGGGCAACATCTCGCTCAACCAGGAGTTGCGGTTCATCGGACGCGTCAACGAGTGGGTCAGGGAGGGCCACCTCCCGGCCGACCAGTTCTCGACGACCGAGGTCCACCGCATCGAGATGGGCGAACGGTTCCACTGTTCGACGAAGGTCGACCGTGACCCGGCCTTCCTCGACGAGTTGATGACGCTGGGTCGGGAGCGTGCGTCGGCGTTTCTGGCGGAACGACAATCCGAGGCACCGGGTAGTCGATAGCCACTCTCCAGATGCGCGGCTAGAGTTGCTGTCTCAGGCTCTCAATCCACTCGAAACTACTGGCTCACGGCCCTGCAGATTGCGGATCCGCCAAGGCCCATCGAATCGCGCCGCACTACGGCGCGTGCGCGCTGTAGCCTGCGGCTTTGAGGGAGGGGTCGCATCGGTGAACTACCGACTGTCCACGAATATAGCTGAGCCGGTCAGTACGGCAACTTCCGTGATATATAATGGCGATAAGTCATTTGGACGGATAGTCGAATTTGGGAGTATGGGAGACACGCAAGATTCTTACTACGAACCAGCGGGTGGTGAAGAGCTAAGCACGTCAGTCGTGACGGCGGTTGCAAGAGCTCACGACGAGAATGTGCTCGAACAACAGTGGCGTATTAGTGAAGATATCAACACGGACGCACTGGACGGCCTGTTCAACGAGAGTAATCTCAAGATGAGCCTCCAGTTCGAGGCAGATTCGTCGATGGTAACTATCGTTGCCGACCAGAGCGGGGACCCGGTCATCAAAGTCGAATCACACCGCTGAGTCTGCGGACAAACCGAGTGGCCAGTTCGGCACCCCGTTCTAAAGGTAGACGGGGGTGTGCGGTCGGACGGGCCCAGACGAGGGAGTCAGGACACCCGCTCACTCCACCGCCGGGTCGTCGGTCTCGCTCTCGTGGACCCACACCGTCGAAATTCGGGTCCCCTCGACGCCCGTCACCTCGACGACGTGCCCGGCGACTTCGACGCGGTCACCGAGTTCCGGCGCGCGGTTGAGGTGTCCGAGCACCAGTCCGCCCATCGTTTCGACCTCCTCGCTCTCGAAGTCGCCCGCGAGGGTGTCGTTCACTTTCGACAGTTGGACGCCGCCGTCGATGTCGTATCCTTCGTCGTCCCGCCGGCGTATCGAGGGTTCACGCTCGTCGAGGTCGAACCCATCCCGAAGGTCACCGACGAGTGCTTCGACGATGTCCTCGACCGTTGCGATTCCCTCGAATACACCCCACTCGTCGATGACTGCGGCCATCTGCTGTCGGTCCTCCCTGAACTGTATCAGGAGGTCCCTGATGGTCATCGTCTCCGGGACGACGAGAATCTCGCGGGCGAGGTCATCGACTCGCTCGGCGTCCCCGTTGTCCACTTCCGCTCGCAACACGTCCTTGACGTCGACGAATCCGACCGCTTGGTCGCCCTCCTCGGCATCGAGGACCGGATAGCGCGTGTGTCCGGCCTCCAAGACGACCGCATGGAGGTCGGAGAGCGTGGCGTCCGCCGGAACGCTCACCACGTCCGGCCGTGGGACCATGACCTCCCGCACCAAGATGTCGTCGAGGTCGAAGACGCGCTCTATCATCGTCACTTCTGCCACGTCGATGTCCCCGCCCTCGCCGGACTGTGTGAGTACCCGGAGGAGTTCCCGCTCACCGAGTGTCTCGTCCGTCTCGGAGGCGGGCGGCACACCGAGCGACCGGGTAAACGCGTTGGCCGCTCCGTTGAAGACGACGATGCCCGGGTAGAGCACGTAGTAGAAGAGTTTCATCGGCGGCGCGAGGAACAGCGAGAGTCGCTCGGTCTGGGCGATTGCGAGTGTCTTGGGCGCGAGTTCCCCGAAGACGACGTGGAGAAACGTGATGAGGCTGAACCCGACCGCAAACGCGACGAGGTGGACGAGATTCGCCGGGAGAATCGGTGCCAAGACGGGGTCGATGAGTGCCGCCACCGCGGGTTCACCGACCCACCCCAGTCCGAGCGAAGCGATAGTGATGCCGAGTTGCGTCGTGGCGAGGTAGTCGTCGAGGTTCGCCATCACTTCTTGGAGCGACCCCGAACCGGGCCGCCGCTCCTCGGCGAGTTGGTCGACAGAGGTCCCCCGAATCCGGACGAAGGCGAACTCTGCGGCGACGAAGAAGCCGTTCAGTACCACGAGAACCAACGCCAAGACGAGTTGTGCCGCCGAGAGCGCGACGTTCACCATCGATGGTCCCGGAGGGTCCCGCCGTTCGGTTGGAGTGTGTCCATACTCCCGCATCCCGTTCCATTCACTAAAAGCCCCTAAACGGAACGCGGGGGACCGACTTCTGGCGGTGGTGAATCAATATCGGTTCCTCCCGACGAGCGTCGCTGTACTCGGGAGACTGCTGCCGACAGTCCCGTAGGTTCTGGACGACACCGTTCGGTTCGTGTGACCGAACCGTACGGGCACGCCGGGTGACGATACCGTAGCCGTGTGCTGAAACAGCAGCATGTGCCGGTCAGTTGCCCGTCCAGTAACGGTATCACGGTCGGCGTGGACTGTCTCGCAAATGTCACCCTCCATTCGTTCGCTGGTCGACCGCCATCGCATCGCCAGCTTTCTGCTCGTCACCTACGCGTTCACGTGGACGATACAGGCGTACCTCGTCGTGACGGGGATGGGAGCGTCTTGGACGTTGTCGATTCTCGCCGGGTTCGGGGGGTTCGGGCCGCCGGTCGGTGCGGCAGTCGTCGTCTGGGCGTCGGGCGGCAGTCTACGGGCGTGGTTCGGGCAGTTTCTGCAGTGGCGCGTCGGTGCAAAGTGGTGGCTGCTCGCGCTCGGACTCCCGCTCGTCATCCTCGCGGCCGGGAGCGCGCTGTTCGTTTTCGTCGGCGGCCCGGTCGACGTGAGCGCGTTACCGTCACCGCTCATCTACCTGTTCGTGCTGGCGTGGGGCACCATCTGGGGTGGCGGACAGGAGGAACTCGGCTGGCGCGGGTTCATGCTCCCGCTCCTTCAGGACCGGTACAGCGCGCTCGTCTCGAGCCTCTTGGTCGGTGCCGCGTGGACGCTCTGGCACCTTCCGCTCCTGTTGAACGCCAACACGACTCACGGCGGGTGGCCGCTCTCCCAGCAACTCCTCTGGGGAGCCACCATCTTCGCGGGGTCCATCCTCTGGACGTGGATGTACAACTCGACCGGGAGCGTCCTCGCAGTCGCCGTGTTCCACGCCGGCATCAACAGTATGGGGCTGTACCATCCTGCCGACAAGGACGCACTCGTCCCCGGCGGCGTCCCCGACCCGTGGCTGAATCTCCTCGCCGAGGGGACGGCTGCGGTGGTGCTCGTGGGCCTCGTAATCACACTGGTTGTGGTTTACGGCCCCGAGCGACTCGCGAACCGCGATGTGCCCGGGCCGGCGGTCCTCGGACTCGAGTGATGCTGTCGCCAGCCGATGTGATACTCACGAGGGGGCCGTAGCCCTCGATCTCCCCTTGCGTACGCCCTTTCTGCTCACTGTCGAGCGGGAGACGACGGTGAGACGCCCTACCCGTCCGCGTCGTCCGCTGCCTGACTGGCCCACGCCGGTTCGGTGACCGTCGTCGAGCCGACGCCGTCGTATCCGATGTCGAGGGTGTAGACGTACGTGGTGTTCTCGTTTACCTGTCCGGTCAGCCGGGTCGTGAGCGAGCGGACGACGCCGTCGTCGGTGACCAGCAGACGGCTCTCGACGTGGGTCACGTCCGAGGAGGAGAACGGCCCGACGGTCCGTGGCTGGGCCAACCCGAGGCCGTCGCTCGTGACCGTGTAGTTGTGGAGCAGTTGCCCGTCTCGCTCGACGGTCCCGCGGTGTGTGTAGTTGAGCCCGTCGAACTGGCCGTCGAGGTTCGGGCGGACGTAGCCGGTGACGTTCACGTCGTCCGCGGCGACCGTTTCGACGCGGGACTGCCCCTGCGCGGAGACGCGACGGACGGCGGTGCCGTTCCCGTCAGAGTACCCCTCGACGACGGCACGGTCACCGAGACGCTGACGGACGTAGAGGGCCCCCGTGGCCGTGTTCACTCGGGCGGTGACGTTCTGTGAGGGTTGCTGGTCCGACCCGTCCCGTGCCGAGATACTCGTCGAGGCGTTGTACCGGAACGAGTCGCTCGATTCGATGGTCTGCTGGTGCCCGTCGAGAACGTCGGGCATCGTCGTCGATGGGCCGTACACTGGCTCGCTGTCCATCGGCGCGGCGTTGCACCCCGCGAGGACTGCGAGGGCGACCACCCCGAGACTGAGGAGCGTGCGCGTGTTCATCAGTTCCGGGTACCCCCCGCCGACTGAAAAAGCGTTTTCTCTCGGTGTGGGGGCGTCCGCACCAGACCGCAACCGGCTTTTTCCCCGGACCCGAATCGAAGATATGGACCGCCGTACGTTCCTCCAGACCGGCACCGTCGCCGCGGGGTCGCTAACGCTGGCCGGGTGTTCCGGCCTGTTCGAGACCGAGTCGCGGGCAATCGGCATCCCGCCGGTGCCGGAGGACCGGCCGGACGGCGTGTACGTGCCCGGCCACATCGAGGGGATGGAGATGTCGGGGATGGAGACGACCGGTGACTACGCGTTCGGCCTCATGTACAGCTACCCCCACCGGTTCTGGAACGTCAACGGAGGGGACACGTCGCTCACGGAAATCGACGACGGCGACGACGTGCATCTCATGACGAGCGTGTGGGACCCCGAGACGGGTACCGTCCTCCCGGACACGGGCCTGAGCGCGGCCGTCTACCGGGAGGGCGAGCTGGTCACCGAGGAAGTCATCTATCCCATGCTCTCACAGCCGATGGGGTTTCACTACGGCGCGAACTTCGGGTTGGACGGCGACGGCACCTACACCGTCGAGTTGAGCGTCGGCGCGATGTCCACCCGGCGAACCGGGTCGTTCGCCGACCGCTTCGGCGACCCCGCGACCGTCGAGGTCCCCTTCGAGTACAGCCAGCAGGCCAAAGAAGAGATTTCCTTCGAGTTGCTGGACGAGCGGGCGACCGAACGGGGTGCGGTCGACCCGATGCAGATGGAGATGGTTCCACAGTCGACCGCACCGGCAGAGAGCGAGTTACCGGGCCGCGTCGTCGGGTCCACGATGAGCGACGACGCCCGGTTCGTCGTGACGGTCCTCGACGAATCCCCGGCCGGTATCGACGCCGACGGCGAGTACCTCGCCGTCTCGGCGCGGACGCGGTACACCGAGAGCGTCGTCCCCGCGATGGGGTTGGCGGGGACGCTGACCCGCGACGGCGAGACTGTGTTCGACGGCGAGTTGACGCGGACGCTGGACCCGGACCTGCACTATCACTACG
Source organism: Halorientalis litorea (assembly GCF_023028225.1). NCBI lineage: Archaea > Methanobacteriati > Methanobacteriota > Halobacteria > Halobacteriales > Haloarculaceae > Halorientalis > Halorientalis litorea. The sequence continues at coordinate 1,778,135 of NZ_CP095482.1, read as the reverse complement.
GGACTGTCGTCGACGAGGTGCAGTCGGGGGACGAACTCACGCTGTCGGTCACGGTCCAGCCACAGACGGCCCGCCACGAGGGGTACGAAACCGCCTTCGGCGGCGTGAAAGGGGAGATGCCCGACGCGACGCTGACCGTCGAGTGACCGTTCGGCGGCCACCTCCGCGACAGCACGGCAGGGAGGTGTGGCCCCCTCGACACGGACTGTCGCCGCTCAGTCCTCACGGGTGCCAGTAATCGTTATCACGCCGAGCGAGAGGAAGGCGACGGTGCTGGCGATTTTCCACAGCGGGCCGGGGGCATAGACGGCAGCCCCCAACGCGAGCGTGAACCACGCGAGCGCGAACGCCCACACTTGCCACTCCGGCGGGTCACGGTCACGCTCGAACTCCGGCGAGTCGCGCACGCTCACGTTTGGCCGTCGACCGGCAAAAGCCGCTCGCGGAACCGACGGGTCAAGCGTCCCACGGCGTCGTCTCGTCCCCACGGGGCCGCTGGTCGCGGGTCGCCTCGCGGCCGGCCGCGGTCAGTCGCCACCGGCGGACCCCACGGTGCGTGTTGAACCCGACCAGTCCTTGGAGCGCGAGTTGCTGGAGGTGGGTCGTCAGGTACGGGCCGGGCGCGTCGAGGTCGGCCGCGAGCGTGGCTGTCGGCACCGCGGTCCGGTCCCGGTGAGCGAGCGCGGTCAGCACCGCATCGGTGGTGAGGGCGTCGAGCGTCACGGTCATAGCAGGGACGCCGGGCACTCGAATCTGACGGGGTTGCACGTCCGCCACACGTGTTTTTTCAGCCTGTACTACCTAACCCGAGCGATGCAGGACCTGTACCCAGACCTGTCGGGACGGACAGCTCTCGTGACTGGTTCCGCGAAGCGCGTCGGCCGCGAGGTACTGCTCAGGCTCGCGGCTGCGGGGGCCGACGTAGCAGTTCACTACCGGACGAGCGCGGACGACGCCGTGGAGACGGCCGCGGCGGCACGCGACCACGGGGTGGCGGCTACGACCGTCCAAGGCGACGTCACCGACCCCGACGCCGTCGACGACCTCTTTGCCACCTGCGAGGCCGACCTCGGGGCCGTCGACGTGCTGGTCAACGCCGTCGGCCCACTCCCGCAGGGTGAGTGGGACGACCTCTCGCTGGCGGACTGGCAATCGACCGTCGCTGGGAGTCTCTACGGGACGTTCCTCTGTTCGCGACGGGCACTGCCGGCGATGCGTGAGCAGGGGTGGGGTCGGGTCGTCAACTTCGGCGTCGCCGACGCGCGTGACGACCGGTCGGTCCCGATGAACTTCCCGTACTTCGCGGCGAAGAAGGCAGTCCTCATGTTCACCCGCACGCTCGCCCACGACACCCAGAACGACGGTATCACGGTCAACGCCGTCTCACCGTTCGCCGTGGAGAACACCGTCACCGACCCCGCAGAGTTCCCGCGGGGCCGACCGGCGTCGTTCGACGACGTCGCCGCACCGATTCTGTTCTTCTGTAGCGACGCCGCCGCCTACATCTCCGGCCAAAACGTCGCCGTCGACGGCGGACGGTTACAGGAGGCTTGACGGCGGCAGGCAGTCCGAACAGGACAGGACTGCCCCGGCCGGTCCGTGACGGTGCCGCTCAGGAGACGACCACGCGGTCGGTGAGCCAGCACCCGCGGAACGGACCGGTCGACTGCACCGACACCCCGAACGTGTAGGTCCGCGTCCGGCCGTCGGGACCGGTAACGGTCACCCGCTGTTCCGCGTAGTTCGCCGTTCGGTCGACCGGCCCGCTGACCGCCTCGACGTGGTCGACGAGTGGAGCGTACCGCGGTGAGGTGACCATCGCGACGAACCGGTCGCGCGGTCCGGTGTTCCGACGGTTGGCCGGTGACGCGAAGTTGTACGCGGTCAGAATCCCGGCGTCGTCGAACGGGTCGTCGTTGGTCGAGAGCGCGTCGAGTTGGAGCGCGATGACGTCGTCCGGGCCGAAGTCCGGGTCCGGTGTGGCGAGTCCCTCGACGGGATGGTCGGTGTCGGACATAACTGTCTATTTCCCGGTCGTACGGGCCAGAGCCGTATGAACGTCGCGGCCACCCAACGTTCAGCCGAGGAGCGCGGCCACCTCGTCGAGACCCGCGAGGTCGTACGTCGGGGTCACTGTGAGAGTCCGGTCGGCGTTGTGCGACCGCCGAAGAAAGGCTACGTCGACACCGGCCCGCCGTGCGGCTTGGATGTCGGTCTCGCTGTCGCCGACGTACAGCGGCGTCGTCGCGTCCAGACGCTCGACCGCCGCTGTCAGCAGTGCCGGGTGAGGTTTCTTCCGGTGGAGGCTGTCGAACGTCGACTCGCGGGCGTGAACCGCCGCAAACAGGTCTGATATGTCGTGATGGTCGAGGATGTACGAAACCGTCCGCGCTTGATTGTTGCTCGCGATTCCGAGCGGACAGTCGAGGTCCCGCAACACACCGATATCGTCGTAGGGGCCCTTCGCACCTGTAACCGTCGCGTCCTGCAGTGCCTCGTGGACCGCCGCCTCGCGGTACTCCCACAGCGTCGCAGGGTCGAGGCCATGCCGTCCGGCGACCGCCCGCACGTCCTCGGGGTCGACGCCGACGGTCAGCTTGTCGATATCGGCCGGTCGTGGGTCGGTGACGCCGGCGGCCGCGAACGCCGCCGCTACCGCTTCGGTGACCGTCTCGGACGCGGCCATCCCCACCAAGACACCGTCGTGGTCGAGTACCAAACCGTCGTAGGCCATCGACGGACATCACGGGCTGCGGAAAGGTGAGTCCACCGGCGTCGTGGGCGGTCGGTGAGACACCGTGCCACGGCCTCAGCTCACGAACAACCGCCGGTCAGCGCGCTCGTGGTCGGCCGAGAGCACGTCGACCAGCGGCGCGAACGGCGTCATCTCGTCGAGCGAGCGGTCGGCACTGGCGTCGACGGCTTCGACGCTGACCGGACGCAGTTCGTCGAGGAGTCGCTGGGCGTCGGTGTGCCCCAGCGAGAGGAGTCGCTGGGCGGCACCGAGCAGTCCGGTGACGAACCCGTGACAGCACAGCAGGCAGGCGACCCGCTCCTCGACACCGGCGACTGCAGTCGCGAGTCCCAACACGACGGCGTAGTTGCCCGGGGCGTCGCCCGCGTCGACGCGGGCGGCGTACGCGTCGAGCGTGTCGTCCGCCCGGAGGTCACGCTGGAGCGAGAGCAGGCGCGCACCCGACTTCTGGGCACTCTCGCGGAACTCCGCGGAGAGCGTCGTGGCGGTCAGCCGTCGGTCCGCCTCGCAGACGGCGGCCACGTCGCCCGCCGTGGCGGCGGTGTGTGCCGCCCGAAGCGCGACCAACTCGGCCGGTCCGACCTGCCGCCGGAGGTACGTGGCGAGCAACGCCCGGAGGTCGGCGGCGTCGGTCACGCGCTCGTCCTGTACGAACTGTTCGAGACCGTAGGAGACGGTGTAGGTCCCCACCGGGAGGAAAGAGTCAGCCAGTCGGAAGGCCGCCAACGTACTTTCGTCGGTCATCTGCCGCCCTCCCCCAACGAGCGCGGCCCGTGCGAGTGAGCGTGGTTGCCGTCGGCGTGGTCGTGCCCCGTGTGCCCGTGAGAGTGGTCGTCCCCGTGTCGGTGGTCCGGCCCGCCGTCGAACAGTGCCGGTGACACGGACTCGAAGCGGACCGGAGTCCCGTCCGGGCACAGGTCCGCGAGGGTGCGCTCGGTCCGCTCGCGGGAGTCCGCGACAGCGACGACCACCTCGTCGTCACGCACCGCCACGTCCCGGTGGCGGTTCCCGAGCGCGTGGCCCACCTGCAGGGCCGTCGTCGGCGACACGTCAGTTCCTTCGAGGGATACAATCGCCGCCTCGATGTCCGCGAGGTCGACTAACACGAGGGCACCGGACTCGGTTTCGAGGATATCGCCGTCCGTGAGGTCACGAGCGACCACGATACCGATGTCTCGCCCGTCGTCGGTCTCGGTGCGAACCCGGGAGCGGCGGCGGTCGGTCGCCGAGAGGACGACGCGGGACGGGTCGGCCCCGTCGAGGCGGGCCGCCACGTCGTCGTCCGTCCGGTGGCCGAGGTAGGTGTCGGCGACCAGCATCAGAGCTTCCTCCCGGAGGGTGCGGGCGCGTCCAGTATGTCGCGGCGAGCACAGTCCCACGCCGCGTGGAGCGTGGCCTGTACTGTCTCCGCACGGTCACCGAGCGCGCGCACGGCGACGCCGGCACCATTGGGCAGTTCGGTCGCACCGGCGCGGGCCTCGGCGTCGGTGACCGCCGCGTGTAGCCGGTCGCTCAGTGCGGCCGTGTCCCGCTCGGGGGCGACCACGAACGCCGTCCCGTAGACGGTGAACTCGCCGAGGACGCCCGGTGCTGTCGGGTCCGCGTCGGCGGGCGTGAGGTGCGTGGCGTCGGTGAACAGCAGGCCGTCCGGTCCCTCAACCCGAATCCGCGAGAGGTATCGCTCGAACTCGAACCGTTCGTCGCGGGCGAGACGGCCCGGCACCACTACGTCGCTGACCACCGCCGTCGCGCCGGGGGCGAGCGTGAGCGTCGTCTCCCGACAGTACCGGGCGTCGGCGTGGAGAATCGTCGGCTCGGGTACGTAGTCGAGGTGGGCACCGGGACCGACCGACAGCGTGGCGTCGGCGGCGGCGTAGTTGCAGTCCATCGACTGCACCTTGGTCGAACTCTGGGTGGAGACGTGGGCGACGGCGTCCGCCTCGGCGCGGATGGTCACGTCGTGACGGTCACCCTGTGCGACGCCGCCCGTCGGCGACTGGAGGAACACCGTCTCGGCGTCGGGGTGCGGGTCGTGGCCCAGCGTCCCCGAGACGTGGAACGGGACCGTCGCGTAGTCGTGGACGAGTGCCGTCCCACCCTCGGTGGCGGCGAAGGTCAGTTCCAACACGCCGTCCTTCCCGGGCGACCCGACGGCCGCCTGCGGGACGGGTTCGGCCGCGTAGCCCTCGAAGGCAGGGTGGGGTGCGTCCGGCGGGTCGGTATCGGCGTCCGTCTCGCCGTCGGCGGCCATCAGGCGAACAGCACCCCGTCCCGGACGTGGCCGAGTACCTCGTCGATGCCCTCGCTGGCCTTACAGTCGGTGAAGACGACGGGGCCGTCGCGGACGGCCTCGGCGTCGCGTTCCATCAGGTCGAGGTCAGCACCGACGTGGGGCGCGAGGTCGGTCTTGTTCACGACCAGCAGGTCACAGTCGACGACGCCGGGGCCGCGCTTGCGCGGGATGTCGTCGCCCTCCGCGACGCTGATGACGTACAGCGAGTAGTCCGCGAGTTCGGGGTTGAACGTCGCTGCGAGGTTGTCGCCACCGCTCTCGATTAACACGAGGTCCAACTCGGGGTGGGAGTCGAGGAACGCGTCTATCTGCTGGAGATTCATCGAGGGGTCCTCCCGGATACCCGTGTGTGGACACGCCCCCGTCTCGACCCCGGCCACGAGGTCCGCGGGCACGACGCCTGCGAACCGCTCGCGGAGGCGGTCGGCGTCCTCCTGTGTGAGGATGTCGTTGGCGATGACGCCCACGTCAAGCCCCGCGTCGCGCAGTCGCGGGACGAGTTCGGTCAGCAACGAGGTCTTTCCCGACCCCACTGGGCCGCCGATACCGACCGTCGCCACGTCCCGATGGGTGAGGCTCATGGCTCGGTCTCGTCGTCGGTCCCCGTGGCTCCCGCGTCCACACCGCCGTCGGTGGCGGCGTCCTCGTCTGCGGCCTCGGCCCCGCCGACGCTGTCGGACCGAATCGGGTCGTGGACGGTGACGAGTTTCGTCCCGTCGGGGAACACCGGTTCGACCTGTATCATGTCGACCATCGCGGGGACGCCGTCCATCACGTCGTCGCGGCCCAGCAGTTGGGACGCGCCGGAACGTATCTCCGCGACGGACTGCCCCTCGCGGGCGCGTTCGATGCACCAGTCGCTGATGTAGGCGACCGCTTCGGGATGGTTCAGCAGGACGCCGCGCTCCTTGCGGCGTCGTGCGACCTCTGCGGCGGTGAAGACCGTGAGCCGTTCCTGCTCTTTGGGTGTGAGTTTCATAGCATGTACCGCTGTGCGAGTGGGAGTTCCGAAGCCGGTTCACAGGTGACGTGGTCACCGTCGACTTTCACCTCGAAGGTTTCCGGGTCCACGTCGATGTCGTCCGGGCAGTAGTCGTTGTACACCATGTCCGCCTTGCCGGGCGTGCGGGTCCCTGCAACGGGGACGACGGGCGTGTCGAGACCGTACTGGTCGCCCACGTCGGCCTCGGCGGCCGCCGGGGAGACGAACGAGAGCGAGAGGGCGTGTTTGGCCTTCCCGACCGCACCCGCCCGTTCGCGCTGGAGGATGGGTTCACAGGTCATCAGCGACCCGTTGGCCTCGCCCATCTCGGAGTGGACGGGGAACCCGCCCTTGAACACCATCGCCGGCTTGACGCCGAAGAACGCGGGGTCCCACAGTGCCACGTCGGCCAGTTTCCCGGGTTCGAGCGTCCCGACGTAGTCGTCGATGCCAGCCGAGATGGCTGGGTTGACGGTGTACTTGGCGACGTAGCGTTTGATGCGGAAGTTGTCCGCGCCGGTCCCCTCGTCCTCGGGGAGGGGGCCGCGCTGGGCCTTCATCTGCGAGGCCGTCTGCCACGTCCGGGGGACGAGTTCGGCCATCCGTCCCATCGCTTGGGAGTCGGTCGTCATCATCGAGATGGCCCCCATGTCGTGGAGGACGTCCTCGGCGGCGATGGTCTCGGCCCGGACGCGGGACTCGGCGAAGGCCACGTCCTCGGGCACGTCCGGGTTGAGGTGGTGACACACCATCACCATGTCCAGATGCTCGTCGAACGTGTTGTCGGTGTAGGGCATCGAGGGGTTCGTCGACGAGGGGAGCATGTTCGGTTCGCCGACCATCTCCATGATGTCGGGGGCGTGGCCGCCGCCCGCACCCTCGATGTGGAACAGGTGCATCGTCCGGCCGTCCACGGCGTCGAAGGTGTTCTCCACGAACCCCGCCTCGTTGAGCGTGTCCGTGTGCATGCACACCTGTACGTCCTCGTCCTCGGCCACGTCGAGGGCGGTGTCGATGGCCGCGGGCATCGACCCCCAGTCCTCGTGGAGTTTCAGCGTGCAGGCCCCCGCCCGTATCTGCTCCCGGAGCGGTTCCGGGTCCGAGGCGTTGCCCTTGGCGTAGAAGCCGACGTTGACCGGCCACGCCTCGGCGGCCTGCAGGTGTCGCTTGACGTTCTCCGGGCCGGTCGTGCAGGTGGTCGCGCCGCCGCCGTAGCCGCCCCCGAGCATCGTCGTGATGCCGCCGGCCAGCGCGTGTTCGTGCAGTTGTGCGGAGTTCCAGTGGACGTGGATGTCCAGCGCGCCCGCGGTGGCTATCTTGCCCTCGGCCGGATACACGTCCGTCGACGGGCCGACCACCATGTCGACGCCGTCCATCGTGTCCGGGTTGCCGGCCTTCCCGACGCCGACTATCTCGCCGTTCCGGATGCCGATGTCGCCGGCGACGATACCCAGTACGGGGTCGATGACCGTCGCGTTCGTGATGACCCAGTCCAGTGCCCCTTCCTCCTGCGTGACGCCGGGGGCCATCCCGAGGCCGTCGCGGAGAGTCTTGCCGCCGCCGAAGACCGCCTCGTCGCCGTGGGTCCGGTAGTCCCGTTCGACTTCGGCGAACAGTTCGGTGTCGCCGAGTCGGACCTTGTCGCCCTCGGTGGGGCCGTACAGTTCGGCGTATGCCTCGCGGTCGATGTCGCGGGTCACTCCTCGCCCCCCGTGTCGCCGAAGCCCTGCGCCCGCATCCGCTCGACGGCGTCGTCGGTGTCGCCGTCGACGCTGCCGTTCACGAGGCCGTTCATCCCGTGAGCGCGGCGCTTCCCGCCGATGGCGACCAACTCGACGGTCTGCTCGTCGCCGGGTTCGAACCGGACGGCCGTGCCCGCGGGGACGTTCAGCCGCATCCCCATCGCAGCCTCGCGGTCGAAGGTCAGAGCCGCGTTGGCCTCGAAGAAGTGAAAGTGCGACCCGACCTGTACCGGCCGGTCACCCGTGTTCCCGACGACCACGTCGGTCGTCTCCCGGCCCTCGTTCAGGGTCACGTCGCCGTCACCCGTGACCACCTCGCCGGGAACGATGTCCTCAGCCATGGTGCCACCTCGTCGCTACTGTTTTCGACTGTCCGTCCAACATGTGCGTCGTTCTTTCGATAGACGCGTCAAAAGGCTTCGGCTCGGAGCAAGTACCACCACGTGGAGAGGTGGGAACAATAAATTTGTTTTCTCGGTCCGGGGACTGGACGAACGGACAGCGGGCCAGCGGCGGCGGCACAACCAGCAACGGATGCCGCCAGGAACGGTCGCCAGTCGGTATTCTACGAACATCCAAATATTTGCGCGTCCGTTACTCGAATACAGAAATTTATCGAGCTCTCCTTACCTTTCCTTATACACAATAGCCTCTCTGAAGGGAAGTATAACAGTCAGTTGGTAACCCTTATTTACTCCCTGCAAAAGACAAGGGATGTGAGCGAAACAGTGCACAGTCGTGTGGGATTAGTCGCCAGTGGTGTCGATATGTTCAGTAAAGCCGAACGTTACGACGCGAACGCACGCCCGGCTACGGAGGTGGCCCGATGAGCCGCGACCGGACGACTCGCCGTGGGTTCCTCGGCTCGGCAGCCGTCATCGCTGGGACGGCACTCGCAGGGTGTAGCGGCGGCGGCGACGGCGGCGGCGATGGCGGTGGCGGTGGCGGCACTGGCGGGACTGCGAGCGGCGGCGGCACCATCACGCTCGGCGTTCTGGAGGACCGCTCGGGCAACTTCTCGCTGGTCGGCACGCCCAAGCACAAGGCGTCCTTGCTGGCCATCGAGGAGATAAACAACAACGGCGGTATCGACGGCCAGCAGATCGAGGTGTTCGACCCCGACCCGCGGTCGGACAACTCCCGGTACAACCGCCTGACGAATCAGGCCATCCAGCAGGAGAACGTGGACGCGCTGTGGGCGGGGTACTCCTCCGCGACGCGGGAGGCCATCCGCCCCATCATCGACCGCGAGGACCAGTTGTACTTCTACACCACCCAGTACGAGGGCGGTGTCTGTGACCACAACGTGTTCGCGGTGGGACCGACGGCCCGCCAGCAACTCGGGAGCGTCCTGCCGTACCTCCGCGAGGAATTCGGCCCGGACATCTACACCATCGCCGCCGACTACAACTTCGGTCAGTTGTCGGCGGACTGGGTGCGCGTGCTGGCCAACGAGAACGACGCCAACGTCATCGGCGAGGAGTTCATCCCGCTGTCGAACTCCAGTTTCGGCTCGACCATCAACCGGATTCAGGAAGCCGACCCCGACTTCGTGATGTCGATGCTCGTCGGCAACAACCACACCTCCTTCTACCGGCAGAAGGCCTCGGCGGGACTGGACGTGCCCATCGGCACGTCGACGGCGATGGCACAGGGCTACGAGCACCGTCGCCTCGACCCGCCGGCGATGGCCGACATCTACGCCGGGGTCAACTACATGGAGGAGATTCCGACGCAGCGCAACACGGAGGAGGGCGGCTTCGTGGACCGCTACTTCGAGATGTTCCCCGACGCACCCTACCTCAACGAGGAGGCCCAGACCAACTACTTCTCCATCTACATGTACAAGGAGGCGGTCGAGCAGGCGGGCACGACCGACCAGGAGGAGGTCAAGGCGGCGCTGGAGTCGGGCATCACCTACGGCGCGCCCGAGGCCCCCGAGGACGAGGAGATCGCGCTGGTCCCGGAGACCCACCACGTCGACCACCACATGTGGGTCATGCGGGCCGACGACGAGCACAACGTCGAGGCCGTGGACAACCGCGTCATCCCCGAGACGTTCCTGAAGGACACGGTCGGCTGTGACCTCACCCAAGAAGACGAGGAGACCCAGTACACGCCACAGGACTACTACGAGGTGGCTGGCTGAGCCACGACCGACTGACGCACCGGCACACGACCACGCTTTCAGTACCAGACGGGACAACGGAACCGGACCACGACACGACAGATTATGACCCACACCACCCGGGACGACACCGACGTATCGACTCCGCCCGACCGCCGGGACGGCACGGACAGTCACGGCACGGCGACTGCCGAGGAGGGACGGTAGGATGGTCAACGGACTCAACCTCCTCTTTCAGTTCCTCGATAACTTCGCGTTCATCGTGCTCGCGGCGTCGGGACTGGCCATCATCTTCGGCATCATGGGCGTCATCAACCTCGCCCACGGGGAGTTCATCCTCGTCGGCGCGTACGCGACGACACTTCTGAGCGCCACCGGCACGCCGTTTCTGGCGGGCGTGAGCCTCCCGCTCCCGGTGGCGATTCTCGTCGGGGTCGTCGTCGCGGGCGTGTTCGGCCTCGTCGTCGAGCGTGCCGTCATCTCCGGGGCGCTCCCGAACTGGCTGTGGGCGAAGACGCGACCACCGCTCGCGAACGCCCTGCCCGACGGCGCGAGCCGGAAACTCCCGAAGACGCCGCTGGTCAGCCCGCTGTACGACCGGCTCGTGGACTCGATGGTCGCCACGTGGGGGCTGAGCCTCATCACGGTCCAACTCGTCCGCATCGTGTTCGGGACCTCGATACCGCAGGCCGGCACGCCGTTCGGCGCTATCAACTACGCCGGCGGCGCGTTCTCGTACTCGGTGTACCCGCTGGTACTCTCGGGTGTCGCCGTCGTCGTCCTCGCGGGAACCTACCTGCTGTTCACCCGCACCGAGTTCGGGATGCGCGCCCGGGCCACGATTCAGGACGAGGACACCGCCCGCGCGATGGGCGTCGACACCGAGCGGACCTACACCGCCACCTTCGTCGTCGGGTCGATGCTCGCCGGGTTGGCGGGCGCGCTGTACGCCCCGTTCCTGAACCTCGGGCCGCAGTTCGGCGAGTCGTTCCTCGTCGAGTCGTTCGTCGCCGTCGTCGCCGGCGGCACGTCCGTCGTCGTCGGGACGACGGCAGCCGGGGGCTTGCTGGGTGGCGTCAACGCGCTGGTGACGAACCTGACGGAAGCGCCCTTCTTCGGCCGCATCGCACTGCTCGTGACCGCGCTGCTCATCCTCCGATTCCTGCCGGGCGGTGTCAGCGGCTACGTCGAACGCCTGCGTGAACGCAGGAAGGAGGCCTGAGATGGCGGCAGAGACCACCGGAGACGGCGGCGGTTCCGAGGGCATCGGCGGCCCGATAGCCCGGATTCGCAACCGCCTCGAGGGGCCGAACACGCTCGGCAACTCCCGGGGCTTCTGGCTCGGCTTCGTCGTCGCCGTCGGGTTGCTGGCGGCGTACCCGTTCGCGCCGGGGGCCATCAAGTCGATACTCGTCTCGACGCGCACACTGTCGTCGTTTCTGGCCTACGGCTTCCTCGCGCTGTCGCTCGCGGTCGTCTGGGGGTACGGCGGCATCCTCAGTTTCGGCCAGTCGGTCTTCTTCGGCGTCGCGGGGTACGTCTTCGGCATCGTCCTCATCAACGTCAACTCGCCGCTGGGCGGGACGGTCGGGTTGCTGGTCGGCGTCGGCGGCGGCGCGCTGATGGCCGCCGTGCTGGGCTACTTCATCTTCTACGGCGGCGTCCGGGACGTGTACGCGACCATCATCACGCTCGTCTCGACGCTCGTCCTGAAGACGTTCATGGACCAGACCGCCGGCGACGAGTGGACCATCGGCGAGGCGGCGCTGGGCGGGTTCAACGGGATGAACGTCCCGCAACTCGCGCTCGGCGTCGGCGAGACGTCGGTGGTCATCACCAGTTACAACAGTTCGTTCTTCTACTTCGTGCTGGCGGTGTTGGTCGTGACCTACCTGCTGTTGCGGGTGCTGGTCAACTCGGACTACGGCCGCGTGATGGTCGCCATGCGCGAGGACGAACAGCGCACGCGGATGTTCGGCTACCGGACCGAACGCGTGAAACTGACCGTGTTCGTCATCGGCGGGGCACTGGCGGGGATGTCCGGCGTCCTCTTCACGACGTGGCAGTTCTACATCACGCCCGCGAAGTTCGGCCTCGTGGCCGCCTCGTTGCCGGTCATCTGGGTCGGTCTCGGCGGCCGGAAGACGCTCATCGGGCCGGTCATCGCGGCCATCGCCCTGCAGTTCGTGGCGAATTCGCTCGGCAGTCTGTGGGCGAACGTCATCCGCGGCGCGCTGCTGGTCGTGTTCATCATGCTGTTGCCTGGCGGCATCGTCCCGCGAGCGCGGGACCTCATCGTGTTCGCCCAGTACCGGCTGTTCGGCGGCGGGCCGACGGCGCCGGACCCCGCCGAGGAGGCGGACCCGGAGGTGAGTGACTCGTGAGCACCGACGAGGACACGGCCGAGGACCCTGCCGTCCGGCAGACACCGGCGGGCAGGGCCACCGGGCCACAGACGGACACGCTGTTACAGACCGAGAGCCTGCGCAAGGACTTCGGCGGGTTCACCGCCATCGACGACGTCGACTTCGCCGTCTCCGAGGGCGAACTCCGCTGTCTCATCGGACCCAACGGGGCTGGCAAGTCGACGCTGATGAAACTCATCGCCGGCATCCACATGCCCACGTCCGGGAGCGTCTACTACGACGGGACGGACTTCACCGACCTCGCGCCCCACGACCGGGTGAAACAGGGCCTCAGCATGAAGTTCCAAGTCCCGGCGGTGTACGGCGACCTCACCGTGCGCGAGAACATCCGCCTGCCGGTCCAGCAGTCCGCGAGCGGGCGGGAACGCCGCGAGCGCATCGCAGAGGCCATCGAGACGGCGGGACTGACCGGCTACGAGGACGTCGCGGCCAACGCGCTCTCCCACGGCCAGCAACAGCAACTCGAAATCGGGATGGCGGCGGCACTGGACCCGGACCTGCTCCTGCTCGACGAACCGGTGGCCGGACTGGACGTCGAGGAGCGCCGGGAGATCGCCGAGCGCATCACCCGACTCAACGAGGAGGCGGGCATCGCCTTCGTCGTCATCGAACACGACACGGACTTCGTGGCCGACATCGCCGACGAGGTGACCGTCCTCCACAACGGCGAGGTGTTCCGCGAGGGACCCATCGAGGACATCAAGGCGGACCCGGCCGTCCAGCGCATCTACCTGGGGGAAGACGAATGACACTGCTCGAACTCGACGACGTGACCGCGGCGTACGACCGGACACCCATCCTGCGGGACGTGGACCTCTCCGTCGCGGAGGGCGAAATCGTCGGCGTGATGGGGAAAAACGGCGTCGGCAAGACGACGCTCCTGAAGACGGTCATCGGTCTGCTCGAACCGACTGCCGGAACCATCACTTACGCCGGGCAGGACGTGACGACGGCGAGTGCCGACGAACGCGCCCGGACGGGGATGGGCTACATCCCGCAGGGCCGTGACGTGTTCCCGAAACTCTCCGTCGAGCAGAACATCAAGATGGGCGAGACGGTCAACGCCGACAGCACCGAGACGCTGTACGACGAGATATACGGCTACTTCCCGATTCTGGAGGAGCGGTCGGACCAGCAGGCCGGCACGCTCTCGGGCGGCCAACAGCAGATGCTCGCCATCGCACGGGCACTCGTGGCGAATCCGGACCTGCTCCTGCTCGACGAACCGAGCGAGGGCATCCAGCCCTCCATCGTCGACCAGATAAGCACCGACATGCGCGGTATCAACGAGGAACTCGGGACGACCATCCTCTTCGTCGAGCAGAACCTCGGCGTCATCCGTGACATGGCCGACCGGTGTTACGCGATGGAGCGGGGCGAAATCGTCGACGAAGTCGGGCCGGAGTCGCTGGCCGACGAGGACGCCATCGCCGAGTATCTGGCAGTTTGAGCCGACCACAGCGGTGCGGTCCCGTGCGGTACTTTTTTCCGGCCGCCATCAGCGGAATAGATGCGGGATGGGTATTCCTGCTTATTAACCATAGTGTATTGCCTGCAGTATTTTTATATATTGGCACAAAGATAGCGAAGTAGCAACGTGGCGAGAGACTCGAAAGTGAGTCGCTTGAATTGGAACACTGGGTGGGGGCAGTCGGACGACTTCATGCATGTACGATAAAAACCGAATCGCCGCCGGCCTCGGCACGGCGTTGGTGCTCTGGGCCGTCGTCGGCATGATTATCATGAGTTCGGGGGTAGCACTGGGGGGCTATCCAGTCGCAGGTGTCGGCGGGTTCGTTCTGTCCGGGTCCAATATTAACGCACAGCAGATGCTCGTGTATCCGGGGACAGCGGAATCACGGAACGGGACGACGCCGGCGGCAATAATCGAGTTTCAGCAGGTGACTATCGAGGACTTCACGCTCGCAATCAAGCAGGACATCAGCGACCTACCGGGGGTGAAGGGGACGGTCAACATCAGACTCACCTCAGTCAACGACGCGAATCTACAAGCAGAGGGTGTCATCGTCAAAGCGAGTGCCATCCGGTCTGACTTCGCACAGTTCCAGAACCTCGTCGTCGAGGACAGTTATGGGACGAGGCCGAGCGAGAAGCTCACTCTGACCGGGACACAGGCGGACCTCGTTGGAGGGGTGAAAATACAGGCCCACTACCTAGCTGTTCGGTCGTTCGACTTCCCCGCCTTTGAGGCCGATGTCTGGTGGGACACGAACAACGACGGACGGTACGAATTCGGAGGGCCGAACTAAATGGACGGATATACCACAACACTCCGAGAGCGGTACCGAGAGTTCACCGAGTGGCGGCGGACGCGCCCGTTTGCTGGTGCAGTCCTCCTGATTCTCGGCGGGATGATAGTCGGGTACGTTCCGATGCAACTCCTCGTCGACGTCACGCTTCTTAGCGGGTCGTTCAGTTTCATCGGATTGGTGTTCGCCATCCTCATCTCGCTGTCCGGCGTCTTCGTGCTTCTTCGGCCGGAACACTCGACGTTCTTCGGCGTGGCTGGCGTCCTGCTCTCGACGGCGTCCATCCTCGGCGCGCTCGGGGGCCTGTTCGTCGGCATGACAGTCGGCACTGTCGGCGGCGTTCTCTGCTTCGCGTGGCGTCCGCCGAGCGAAGACGAGACAGCAGAGGGTCCGAGAACGGACGACAGTCGCACCAACTCTCTCGGGTCGCGGCTTCGGCGCAATCCCGGGAACGCACTGCTCGTCGTTGGCATCGGACTGTTGCTGCTGTACTTCCTCTGGCCGGTGCTTCCGACGACGATTCAGACGGCACCGGCCGCCGAAGGATACACTTTCAATGGATGTAACCCGAGTACCGGAACGACGATTCTGCTCCCCTGTCAGAACCCGCCGGTCGAGCAGGGTATCGGTGGAGTTGGACTCCGTATCGGGGACTTCTCGACGAACGGCATCACCCAGAACACGCGATACGTAGAGACATCGACCGTCGAGCGAAATGCACAGGGAGAGGGTATCGCAGTCGGGAGAATCGAAATCGACAATCCAGACTACACGAACGGGCTCTCGGCACGCAAGAACTTCGAGACACCGGGTGGACAGAGGTACTCACTGCTGCTGAAGTCGAGTAGTGGGACAATCGAAGGGGGGTCGGACAACGCGATTACCGTCGACATGTCCGAGTTGTACGGCGAACAGATCACTGGGACCGTGCTCGGAATCCCCCTTGACTTCAACAACGAAATCACGTGTGAGCCGCGAAACTCCGGAACGCTGAGTCTCGGGGACGGATTGGGTGCACAGGTCGACGTGACCAACCTCATCATCAACGCACACTACATCCAAGCCTCGCAGTGGACGCTCAACGACTTCGAGTTGACGCTCTCGCCGGGGACGAAGCGGCGAGAAACGCCCGCGAATCTGGAGACGGTGGATAACTGTCCCGGAAACCATCCACGGGGAACGAACTAGCCATGTCCTGCAACGTCAGCTACGAACCGCTATGCCAAGGTCAGTCACCGCCCGGGGACCGAGTGGCTGTTTCACAGCGGCACTGGCGTGCAAACGCCACTTGTCTGTTCGGTAAACCACGGGGTAGGACAAACAGAGTCGACGCTACGGTACGCGTTCCACGGGCCGACGGTCGGCCGGAGGGGCGTGGAAAGGGAGGAGAGTGGTGAGCATGTATCGCAAGCGGATGCTCGCAACGGCTCTCGGGTTGTGTACGGCAGCCGTCGCACTGACGTTGTTGGTCATGATGAGCGTCGGCGCGGCGAACGCCGCGCTCATCGGGGGCGTCGGTGGGTTCACCGTCGAGGCCAGTACTGTCGAGGCGGAAAACGTACTGATTTACCCCGACAGCGGTCCAGTGACCGGGAGTAGCGTTTCGGACTATCCGCTCCTTCACTTGGAGTTGGACAGTGCGACGATAACGGACCTCCGGCTGACAAAGCGTATCGACGACCCCCTCGGTATGGGTGGGGAAGCACGTCTCGTCGTGACACAACCGGCCGGGAACCAGGTAGAACTGGGCCAGACGCTCCTGAAGACCTCGTCGTTCAACGCGTCCGGGTCGACGTTCAGGGGGCTCCAGATACGCGAGACGCCGACGACCGACGCGAGCAGAAAGCTGAACGTGACAGCAGGAAACGACGCGTCCGACCTCGACAACATCGACCCAGCGACGGCACAGGAGGTCACCATCACCGGTCCCGGGCCCAACGAGGCGGGCATTACGATTACCGACGCAAACATCAGAACACACTACCTGACCACCGCGAGTCTCACCCTCGACGGACTCATCGTCGGCGTCGAGTACTACGACTCGAACGGGGACCCGATAGCGACACTCCAATAATGAAGTCACGACTCGCCGAAACACTCCGGTCGCTCGCCACGCGTGTGCTGGGAGCGGAGCGACTCCGGGCGGTCAGTCGTACACTCTCACCGGTTACCGACAGAGTAGCCGACAGGCGCGACCGGTTCCGGGAGTGGCGACGACACCGGCCGGTCGCTGGCGGTGTGGTGATGATACTGGGTGCAGTCGTCATCGGCTACATGCCGACGGTTATCGCACTCCAGCGGGTGACGCTCAGTGGCGGCCGGGCCTCGTTCGGGATGCTCTGTGCCGTACTCGTCGGCGTCTCGGGCATCGGTGCCGTGACGCGGCCCGTGCGGTCGACGCTGTTCGGCGTCGCAGGGTCGGTCTGTTCGTTGCTGTCACTCGTCGGGACGCTCGGTGGCTTCCTCGTCGGAACGATGTTGGGGGTCGTCGGGGGAAGCCTCTGTGTCGCGTGGACCGACGAAGAACAGCGGGACAGGACGGAAGACGGCCTACCGACGGACGAGGTGGCACAATGAACGGGCTGGCGTCGGCTCACCGACTGTTCGGCCAGCAAACGGGACAAAAATACTTCAAGACAGTGTGTCTACACATCGACGGCGAACCGACTCTCGGGGGGACAAGCTAACATGTACAACAAGAAGAAGCTCGCACTGGGGACTGCGGTGGCGTACAGCGTACTCGTACTCATCGTCCTCAGCACGTTGTATCTGGGGACGGTCGTAGCGTATCCGATCGCTGGGGTCGGCGGGTTCACCGTCGAGGCCAACCAAGTGACTGCACAGGACGTGTACATTCACCCCGGCGTCTCCCCGACATCGAGTGGGAGCGGCCCTGCCTCGCGAAGCGTCGACGTCGAGCAACCGAACTATGAGCTCTACCGGGGAGATTACCACCAAGAGGTTTCTACCGGGTTATTTAGTAGCGCGAGCGGATGTGGCCAAGACACGACGAACCCAGACACGTTCGCGTGTATGCCGAACTACGCCGACTCGAACTACGTCAGGTCGGGCTCTAATCTTAACATAAATAATCTTCCTGCAAACAAGGGTGACGAGTTCGCCCTCCGGATGGAGCAGGAGATCGAGATTCAGAACGGCGGAACCTACACGTTCTACCTCGATTCCGACGACGGGAGTCAACTCTACATCGACGGAAATCTCTTGGTCGATGCGAACGGGTACGAATCTGACGGGAGGACTCCCCCCGAGACATCCGACACCATATCTCTCTCACCAGGAACATACGATATCCGAGTAGATTACTTCGAGGGGACGGGCGGACAGTCCCTCCTAGCCGAGTACTCCGGGCCCGATACCAACAGCCAGAGAACCTCACTCGACAGTTCCGTCCTCTCCTACGACACAGTGAGGGACCCGAGCTACCGGTACTACGAGTCGGGGACGTTCGAGCGCGTCATCGAGGGAATGCCGTCGTTCGGTCGGTACAACCTCGCCGAAGTCGGTAATACGACCAGCCTCAACGACATCAGCCTCAGAAGGAGAAGCAACAACTACGGGCTCCGGTTCCGGAAGTGTCTCGATGTCCCGACCAGTGGTACGTACAACTTCACGACCACGTCCGACGACGGAAGTCAACTGTTCGTCGACGAAGAGCTTGTGGTCGATAATGGCGGTAACCACGCCGCAGAAACGGAGTTCGGCCTCACGAGTCTGGAAAGTGGCGAACACAGCATCAGGGTCGACTACTTCCAAGGCATCGGTGGCCAGTCACTCGACGTAACGTGGGCGGGTCCACCAACGGGTGGGACGGATACGCAACAGCAGATTCCGGCGTCGGCACTGTCGGACTTGCCCTGTGAGTCGACCCAGACTTCGGAACAGTACCCCACGCTCATCCTCGAACTGTCACAGGTCGAGTTCAGTAACATCGTGCTGACGAAGGACATCGACGTGAGCGGGCTTCCCGGGCTCAGTGGGACCGCACAGATACGCCTGAACGGCGGGAACACGTTCAACACGAACCAGCTTCTGTTCAAGGCCTCGTCGCTCCGGGCCGACACCTCGACGTTCAACGGTTTCATCGCCGACGAGCGACAGGACCCCGACTCGAGACGGCAACTCCGTGTCGCCACTGGTCCCGGGTCGCCGGCTGATCCCACGCGGTCGCTGGTCGATTTGAACGCGTCGGCGGGGCAGGACGGGCTGACACTCGGGACAGTCAAAATCCAGTCACACTACCTCGCGGCCGACTCCGTCCCGCTGGCGAGCGTCCAACTCGGCGTCCAGTACGACCCCAACGACGACGGAACGTTCGAGTATCAGTTCACATGAGCGACGGCGACACGCACAGCCACGGAAACGGGCTACTGGCGGCCGTTTCGACCGTGAGTCGACGACGGCTCGCGCGTGCCAACCGGTGGCGACGGGGACGACCGTTCGGCGGCGGCGTCCTCCTGATTCTCGGCGGGCTGATGGTCACGTACGTCTCCGGTGGGTACGCCCGTGACCTGCTGCTCATCGGCGGTGCCTACACGAGCATCGGGCTGGTCGTCGCGCTGTTGATGGTGCTGTCCGGTATCGCCGCGCTGGCGATGCCCGAGGAGTCGTCTATCGTCGGCATCGTCGGGACGGCGATGGCCCTGTTGTCGCTGCTCACCGCGCTCGGCGGTCTCCTGATAGGAATGTTGCTCGGCATCCACGGCGGCGTCGCGGTGTGGGCGTGGGAGCGAGAGGACGAGGAATGAGTCAGGCGTCGGCGGCGTCGGCGAAGAGACGCTCCGTGAGGCCAGACAGCCGACGGCGGACGGCGGTGAACAGCCCGGAACAACAGAGGACTGCGAGCAGGGCGAGGCGAAGTCGGCCACTGACCACGAGCAGAGTCGGGAGGCAGCACAGCACCGCCAGCGCGAGGTCCTCCGGGGCACCGGCGTAGCGGACCCACCGGCGCGGGACTATCCAGCGGCCGGTCGCGTGGTTGAACACGCCCTTCTCGGAGGTGGCCTCCCACGGCCGCACCTCGACGCCACCGCCGAGGGCGTCCATGAGAGCGTGTGTGGCCGCACTGGCGAGGAAGACGGCGAAGAGGACACCGGCCGGCGACGGAGCGACGGCGACAGCGGCCATCACGGGGAGGGCCGCGGCCGTCGCGTAGACGGGATAGTGTGTGGAGCGACGGTGAGTCGCCAGCAAGTCGATATCCGGGAGGGCACCACCGACGAACCCGACGACGACGGCAGTCGGCGTGAGGGACGGCGCGAACAGCACTGTCGTCGCGCCGAGGAGCGCGCCGACGAAGGCGTGAGTCGGCGTCATCATGGCTATCATTTCAACGGACTGGTCCTCTATAGCACTATCGATGGGTACGTTCTGTTGGGGATTCGGTATCGGCTCGCAACCGCAATGTAGGGCGACGACGAACGTCGCCGTATGGCTCGCACGTCCCTGCTGGTTCGGTCGGGACTCTGGCGCGTGACCCGCCACGCGGCCGTCCGCCGGCTCGCCCACAGACTGGCCGACGCCGGTGTCTTCGTCGCACAGCTGGACCGGTTCGAGCGGGCGGCCGGCGATACCACGCCACAGTATCCCCAGGGCGTCCGCCTCGACATCGTGCCCGCCGACACGTGGGTACCGGACCGGTTGGCGGACGCACCGCTGTCACCCGAGGATGTCCTCGTACGCGCCGAGCGGGACGGTGAGGCAGTCGGGTACTGCTGTCTCAGCAATCGGCCGGTGTACGTGCCGGAACTCGACAGGCGAGTGGCGTTGTCCGGGGCGTACCTCTGGCGGCTCTTCGTCGTCCCCGCGGAACGGGAGTGCGGTATCGGGACGGCGATAATCGCACGGGCGGTGGCGGCCGCCGCCGACGAACTCGGTGCCGAACGCATCAGCGCGCTCGTCGCCCCGGACAACCTTCCGTCTCGGGCGGCCTTTCGCGGCCTCGGGTTTCGACCGACCGAACGGTTCAGCAGTGCCGGCATCGGTGGCTGGGAACGCCACCGCCACCGACACCTCACCCCCAGTGCGTAGCGGTCCGTGTAAATATAATCTTCTACATATATTTATATAATGGGGAATTATATATTTTCGGCCGGAACGAGCGAGTGAGGACATGTCCGACGAAACCAGTCCATCCGGATGGGCACTCCCCGAGGTAGTCGTCACGCAGATGGAACGCCGTTGGGACAGTTCAGTTGGAATGCAGTTGTTCGGGCGGTTGACGGGTGCCGACTACTTGAGTCTCGTCGCGTTGTTGTTCGCGTGGTCGAGTGCGGTGTTGTTCCTGCGCGGAGCAGTCGACGTGGCCGTGCTCGTGATGTTCGGTGCCTTCGTGTTCGACAAACTCGACGGGTACTACGCCCGTGCGAACGGCCTCTCGTCGCCGTTCGGGCGACAGGTCGACTCGTTCATCGACGTGTTCGCGTACCTCGTGACCGGGGCACTCCTCTATCACGTCGCGCTCTCGCCGTCCGTGTGGATGACCGTGTTCGTCGGGTTCGCCATCCTCGCGTTCGGCGGTCTCCGCCTCGTTCGACACGCGAGTGACGGCTTCGGTGAGTCCGAGGGAGAGAGCTACTACGTCGGGTTCACCGTCGTCCACGTCAACTTCGCCGTCCTGCTCACGTACTACCTCGACGTGTTCGTCGCCGCGTGGAACGGGTGGCTGGCTGCCGTACCCATCCTCCTCACCTGTCCGCTGATGGTCTCGGGATACAAGAGCTACAAGACGTGGACCGGCCACCTGCTCGCGGGCGGACTCGCGCTGACCGCGGCCGCCCTGAGCCTGTCGTTGGCACTCGGGTGGATTGGGGGCAGTTGATGACCGAGACAGCGACCATCCAACTCGACCCGCACGTCCACACGGGAGCCTCCTACGACGGGCACGGGTCCGTCCGCGAACTCCTCACGCACTGTCACAACGGTCCGCTCGACGCCGTTGCCATCACCGACCACGACACGACCGTCGCCGCGCGTGAAGCCGTCTCACTGCAGGAACGCTACGACGTGACCGTCGTCCCCGGCGTCGAGGTGTCGACGGCCGACGGGCACGTCCTCGGCATCGGAATCCGCGACCGGCCGCCGGTCGGTGAGCCGTTGGCCACGAGCGTCGCCCGCATCCGCAACCAGGGCGGCCTCGCAGTTGTTCCCCACCCCTTCCAACTCAGCCGTCACGGCGTCCGGAAGCGGGACCTCACGGCGTGTGATGGCATCGAAGTATTCAACGCGTGGTCGATGACCGGTATCCAGAACCGGCGGGCGAAACTGTTCGCCGCTCGCAACGATTATCCGCAACTCGGCGCGAGCGACGCCCACACGCCCGAGACGGTCGGTCGTGGCTGCACCGAGGTCGAACTACCGGACACGGCGGACGAACTCTCCGCCGACGCTATCCTCGACGCGCTCGCGGCGGGTCGGACGCGGCCGGTCGGGGAGTCTACCTCGGCGCGGCGGTACATCGGGAAGTACACGCGGTCGGTCGGACGGCAGGTCCTCGACCGCGTGGACTGAGCGGCGCGGCACTTAACGCCGTCCAGCCCCTACCGATGGGCATGACGGACGACCACGAACGGGCGACGCTCGCCGGTGGCTGTTTCTGGTGCATCGAGGCGGCACTCGAAGAACTCGACGGCGTCCACGAGGCCACGTCCGGCTACTGCGGCGGCCACGTCGAGGACCCGACCTACAGGCAGGTCTGTTCGGGGTCGACGGGCCACGCCGAGGCGGTGCAGGTAACCTACGACCCCGATATCGTGGCGTACGAGGACTTGCTCGAAGTGTTCTTCAGCATCCACACGCCCACGACCAAGGACAGGGAAGGGCCTGACGTGGGGAGCCAGTACCGCTCGGCCGTCTACTACCACGACGAAGCCCAACGCGAGACTGTCGAGGCGTTCGTCGACGAACTGGAGCGAGAGGGCGTCTACGACGACCCCATCGTGACCGAAGTCGAGCCGCTGGAGACGTTCTACGAGGCGGAGGCGAAGCATCAGAACTACTTCGAGAAACATCCGAACAAGCCCTACTGTGCGGCCAACGTCCGGCCGAAAGTCGAGAAGGTCCGCGAACAGTTCGCCACGCGGGCGAACTGAGTGAGCCGGGGACGAAGGCGGGCGGCGACCCGGGACCACTCACCGCCGCCCGAGGAGGAACAGGACGAGTGCCGCGAGGGCCGTCCCGACGCCGAAGCCCGGCCCACTCGTCGGCGTGACGACGACGGTGGTCTGTCCCCGGTCGGGTCGTGTGGGCGTCGCGGTGTCGGTGGCCGCAGTCGCCGTGTCGGTCGTCGTCTCGGTCTCTGGCATCGGCGTCGCGGTGCGTGTTCGAGTCGTCGTGTCGGGTGGCGGCGGGCCGACGTCGACGGTCGCCAGCGGCGGACCGGTGGGGTCGAACAGTCGGTCAGGGCCGTCGGCGTCGAGTCGCCCGTTCCCGTCGATGTCGAGATAAGCCTGCACCACGAGGCGGTCGGCGGACCGGTCCACCGGAATCAATCGTGTCTCGCTCTCCCCGGCACCGAACGAGCGAGCCGCGAGTATCTCGCCGTCCGTCGTGTTTCGCCTGACGACGAGGAATCCGGGGTGAGAGGACGTAGGGCTTCGGATTCGGAGGATGTCTCCCGGCGAAACCCGCGACGGGACGCGTGCGGTCGCACTGGGCGTCTCGATTCGCCCCGTCCGGCCGCCGAGCGTCCGGTCGCCACGGCGGACGACGACGGTCACGTTCGTCCCAGCCGGGGCATCCGAGAGGTCGAACGTGGCAGTAAACGTCGAATCGTCGTCGACCGTGGCTCGGCGCGTCTGGACGAACGAAGGGTCGCCGGTAGTCGTGAAGACGACAGAGAGGTTCGTGCCGGCGGGGAGCGTCGTCGTGCCGGACACTGACTGGCCTGCGCCCGCGAGAAACGATAACGGACCCTCTGTGGTGGGGGCGAGGGTCGCCGAAGGGTTTTCGAACCGGATATCCGTCCGTGCCGTGGTGCCCTCGTAGGTGAAGCGCAGTCGATACGATTCTGGCGGCTGGACGGACGCGGTACCGCCGTCGTCGGCGAGGCCGTTGCCGTTCCGGTCGTGCATCGCCGACAGGCGCGAAACGTTCACCGCCAACGCGACGATGTCGGCGTTCACTCGCACCGCCGTCGTCGCGGCACTGTCGGTGAGTGCAAGCGTCTTCGGTGTGTCGACCACCCCACTCTGTGACGAACGGAGTACGGCGCGGTCGCTCGCGAGCAGCGAGCGGAGACGTTCGCTCGTATCGTCACCGGACTGTCGGCTGACGGCCGTTTGGAGGTCGGGTGCCGACAGCAAGACGACGAGCGTCGCCCGGGGGTAGACCACCTCGGATTCCGTCGTGGACACGTTCTGTATTTCGTCCGCTGTCTCCGCTTCCCGTGCAGCGACGAACAACCGCTGTGGCCCGGTAAGTGTCGAGATGGAGACGTTCGTCGTCTGCTCGCTCGCGGCAGCGGTCGAGGCAGCACCGTCGTCCGTGACGGCCGCCACACTCCCGGCCGCCGCGCCACCGGCGACAGCACCGAGAACCACCAGACAGAGTACCCACCCGAACCGTGTCATCTCGGCTGATATTCCGGGAGCGAGTACTAGTGTTTGGCGGTACTACAAGTGTTCGCGCTGGTAGGAGCCGTCGTAGGTCCCGTCGTGGTCGGCCGCCGCGAGCGTGAGTTGGGCGATGCGCGCGCCGCGTTCGAGTTCGATGTCGTGGTGGACCTGCAACAGCCCCTCGCCGCGGCCCTCGTAGCCCGCGTCCCAGACGGCCGTGTTCAGCATACAGGAGTTGCGCAGGAGCGACGAGCGCGGGTAGAGGAAGCCGACGTGTTCGTCGGGTATCGCGATACGCTCGGCGTAGCGGACGACGTACCCACCGGGCGAGAGCGTGAACACGCCGTCCTCGGCGTCGAGTTCGCGGCGGGCACCGACTGTCTTGTCGCCGCGCTCGATGCGGCCCGGGTCAGTCTGCTCGAAGACGGTGCCCAGCGTGAGGTCGACGCCGTTCGGTTGAACCTGTGACTCGCGGAGGTCACCGAGGTGGTCGGCGACGAACGCGCCACTGCGGAACATGGCCGAGTGGCGGACCAGCGCGGGCAAAACCCTGCCGGTTCGACCGAGACCGGACCGATATGGAGCGATACGGAGGATGTCAAAGGTGTACTAGGGATGCAGTATACGTGCCCGGCGGAGACTCAAATGATTTATCACCGCGGACAGTCGAAGTGGGAACGTTATGGGACAGACGCTTACAGAAAAGATTCTCGACGACCACCTCGTCGACGGTGAACTCGAAACCGGCGAGGAGATTGGAATCGAGATCGACCAGGTGCTGACACAGGACACGACCGGGACGCTCGTATGGCTGCAGTTCGAGGCACTGGGGCTGGACGAGGTCCAGACGGAACTGGCGGCACAGTACTGTGACCACCAGACCTACCAGTTCGACTTCAAGAACACGGACGACCACCGCTTCCTCCGCTCTGCGGCAGGCACGTTCGGCGCGTACTTCTCGCGTCCGGGCAACGGTATCTGTCACAACGTCCACCGCGAGAACTTCGCCGCGCCCGGCAAGACGATGCTGGGGTCGGACTCCCACACCCCGACGCCCGGCGGACTCGGGGAACTCGCAATCGGTTCGGGTGGGCTGGACGTGGCCGTCGCCATGGGTGGCGGTGCCTACTACATCGAGATGCCGGAAGTCGTCAACGTCCGCCTCGAGGGCGAGCTCCCCGCGTGGGCGACGGCCAAAGACGTCATCCTCGAGATGCTGCGGCGTCTCTCGGTGAAGGGTGGCGTCGACAAGATTTTCGAGTACACCGGGCCAGGCGTCGAGACGCTGTCGGCACCGGAGCGCATGACTATCACGAACATGGGTACGGAACTCGGCGCGACGTCGAGTATCTTCCCCACCGACGAGCGCACGAAGGAGTACCTCGAGAAGGTCGGCCGGGCCGACGAGTTCGAGGAGGTCCAGCCCGACGAGGACGCCGAGTACGCGGACCAAGTCACGATCGACCTCTCGGAGCTTGAGCCACTCATCGCCGAGCCGTCGATGCCCGACAACGTTGTGCCGGTTCGTGAGGTCGCGGGTCAGGACGTCGACCAGGTCATCATCGGCTCCTGTACCAACGGCGGGTACGAGGACGTGCTGCCCGCGGCGAAGATGCTCGAGGGGCGTTCGATCCAGCGTGACATGGAGATGATCGTCGCGCCCGGCTCGAAGAAGGCCAGCGAGATGCTCGCCCGTGAGGGCTGGACGGCCGAGATGATGGCCGCCGGTGTCAACTACTCCGAGTCCACCTGTGGTGCCTGTATCGGTATCGGCCACGTGCCCGGGAGCGACTCCGTCTCGCTGCGGACGTTCAACCGCAACTTCGAGGGTCGCTCGGGTATCGAGGACGACAACGTCTACCTCTGTTCGCCGGAGGTCGCCACTGCGGCGGCCATCAAGGGCGAAATCGTCGACCCGCGTGACCTCGCCGACGAACTCGGCGACCTCGAAGACCCCGGGTTCGAACTGCCCGACGCCTACGAGGGTGCCGAGAACGACATCATCACGCCCGACGACCCCGTCGACGACAGCCTCGTCAAGGGGCCGAACATCGGCGACGTGCCGCTGAAGGACGAACTCGACGCCCACCTCGAAGGACCGGCCCTCCTGAAGATGGAGGACAACATCACGACCGACCACATCATCCCTGCCACGCAGGACATCCTGATGTACCGGTCGAACATCCCGAAGCTCTCGGAGTTCACGCTCTCGCGCGTCGACGAGGACTTCGCACAGCGCGCGCTCGACTCCGACGGCGGCTTCCTCGTCGCCGGCGAGAACTACGGACAGGGCTCCTCGCGTGAACACGCGGCCCTCTGTCCGATGTACCTCGGTGTCGAGGGCGTCCTCGCACAGAGCTTCGCCCGCATCCACAAGGCCAACCTGTTCAACTTCGGTCTCCTCCCGCTGGAAATCGACGAGGCCGACTACGAGAACATCGAACAGGGCGACGACATCGAAGTCGTCGACGACGTGGCCGAGGCCGTCCGCTCCGGGCAGGAAGAGTTCACCGTCCGCGTCAACGACGACTGGGAACTCACCGCGACGCTCGACGCCTCCGAGCGCGAACGCGAGATTCTGGCCGACGGTGGCAAGCTCTCGCACA
This sequence comes from Halorientalis litorea, assembly GCF_023028225.1. NCBI lineage: Archaea > Methanobacteriati > Methanobacteriota > Halobacteria > Halobacteriales > Haloarculaceae > Halorientalis > Halorientalis litorea. The sequence goes on along the minus strand of NZ_CP095482.1, from coordinate 1,751,361 downwards.
CGAAGAAGAAGGCAGACGACGGTAGCGGCGCGCCCGCAGACGACTAGAGGGAGGACGAGCGGAGCGAGTCCTCCAAACAGAGAGCGGGCCTCGCCCGCGAACCAGCGAGGCACGAGCACTGCGAGTGCCTCGGAACGGCGAACGGGGAGCGTAGCGGGTCGGTTCCCGCACTCGACCACTCACCTCGATTCTTTATCGACACGCCGCCATCGAGCGGCGACTGTACTCAAAAAACGTGCGTTAGACGACGCGACCAGTCCAGCGACAGCCGCGACAGTAGAGGAGTCCCTGTCCGTCGACGACGCGGCCCTCACAGTCCGGGCACGTCGAGCGATGCGTCACCACTCGCTCGCGGTCACGGTGCTGTGTCACTCCCCGAGAGTAGTGTTCGAGTACCATTCGAGCCCTCCGCTGCGCGTCTCCACCCGTAGACACGCTGGTCGGAGTTACGACGCTCTCGCACTTAGCCGTATCTCTACCTGTGACTCCGCCGACCCGACTGTCGTCTGACGGGACGGGCCGGTCACGAGTCGGAGAGGGCGGCTCGGGAAAAAACCTCGTCACACGGGGCTCGGTGGGGGTAACCCTCGTCACTGCCGCCCAGCGAGGGTAGACGGCGGCCGGATTTGGGTGTTGTGCTACCAGTCTCTGCGTGCCCGGTGTTGCTCGGCGACGGCCGCCACGTCGCTGGCGTCCAGCAGGCCGTCCTCGGTGATGACCCCTGCGAGCAGAGGGGCGGGCGTCACGTCGAACAGCGGGGCGTGAACCGACAGGTCGGCCGGGCCGTCGTACACGTCAGCGGAGTCGGCGGACTCGAAACGGGGGTCCGGGTCGGGGCTCACCTTGGCGGCAGCGGCGACGGCATAGACCGGCACACCCTCGTGGTCGGCGGCGAGGGCCACCGCCCGCGTTCCGGCCTTGTTGAGTACGCGCCCGTCCAGGAGGACCGTGTCGGCACCGACCAGCACGGCGTCGTAGGCGTCGGTCGCGAGTTCGTGGGCGAGCGCGGCGTCGGGACACAGCGTCACGTCGTGGTCGGGTGCGAGTCGTTCCGCGACGCCGACGCCCTCGCCGCCGGGCCGGGACTCGGCGACCAGCACGGACTCGGGGTCGGCAAGCGCGAGTGCCCGCTCGACGGTCCCCGACCGAGAGAGCGTGACGAGTCGGTCGCCGCCGACAATCGTGGCGGCCGTCTCGGCCGCGGCGTCGTCGGCGTCGAGCGCGGTTTCGATGGCCGCACTCGCGGCGCGTTCGACGGCGCGCGGCGTCCGGTCCGTGGCCGCCGCCATCGCGCGGTTGACGCGGTTCCCGAGGGCCGTCATCGTCGGCCGGGCCGCCCGGAGTTCGCGGGCCGTCTCTGCGATTGCCGCCCAGTCACCGCCGCGCTCGGTCGCGAGTCCGGCCTCGTCCCGCAAGACTTCGAGGGCGCGGACCGAGATGTAGGCGGACCCGTGGGTGCGGTCGGCCGCAACCGACTCGGCCGTCGGCCGCACGCGGTCGTAAGAGGTCCAGAGGTCCGGCACCGTCTCGCGGCGGAGGATGGCCGTCGGGGACACCCACTCGACGGCCGCCGTCTCCTCGTTGGTGGTCACGTCGCGCGAGTTACAGTCGAACAGGAAGGGGTGGACGAGCCACTCCCGGCCGAGTTCGGCGTCGGTCACGGTGAACGGGTCGCCACGGCGGACGAGCGAACACGCGTCGGCCAGTCCCGTCTCCTCGCTGATTTCGGCGCGTGCGGCGGCCTCGGGGGTCCGGTCCCGGCCCGCGTCGTCGGCGACGTGGCCCGCGACGCCGCCCCACCGTCCGGTGTACGAACCGACGGCCTCGCTCCGTCGGAGGAGGAGAACGTCGCCCCGGTGGCGGAGGAAGCAGGTGACGACGTGCGTCTCGGTCATAGCGGGCGTGGGTGCGGCGCGGAGATAAGTCCCCGGACGGTTTGTCGGTGGGGACCCAACCGGCTCGCATGGATGTCGCACTCGTCAGTGATACGCACGTGCCGTCGCGGGCACCCGAGATACCGAGGTGGGTGCGCGAACGCGTCCGGGCGGCGGACCACACCATCCACGCGGGAGATTTCGACTCCGCCCCCGCGCTCGCCACGTTCGAGGACGTGGCGACCGACCTGACTGCGGTCGGCGGAAACACCGACTACGGACTGGGCCTGCCACGCGTCGCGACAGTCGAACTCGGCGGCGTGGAGTTCGTCGTGACCCACGGCGACGGCGGTCCCCCGGGCTACGAACAGCGGGTGGCCGAGACCGTTCGTGAACACGCCGGCGACGGGCTGACCGTCGGTGTCGCCGGGCACACGCACGAGGTCCTCGACACGACAGTCGGGGGCGTGCGACTGCTCAATCCCGGCACGGCGACCGGTGCGGGGCCGGCGACGCGCGTGTCGATGTTGACTGTACGAGTCACGGACGGGACGCTCACGGTCGAACTGCACGAAGGGGAATAGAGCGTGAATGGGGTGGGGAAAGGGGGTGGTGTTGGGGGAGGTGCGTCAGGCGGTACTGGCGCGCGGTCCTCGGTCGGTGGCGTGCCAGAGGCCGACCGGAATCAACAGGTCCACTGGTGCCACGAACAGCACGTAGAACAGCGCGAAGTCGTCCATCCCGGCCAGCAACAGGACGGGCACGAACAGGACGCGGGCAACCGACAGCACGACGACGGTTTGCCACAGCGTGACGAGTTCCTCCAGCGCGTAGGCCAGCAGGCCGAGGTTCAGTGGCACGAGCCACGCGAGCGGGAGGACAGACTCGGCGCGGTTCAGCATGTACCACGCCTCCGCGGTGAACACGTACGCCACCGGAAGCAGTGTGACCGGGAGCCGCCCCGGCACACACTGCCGAACCCGAGCAACCGTTGACACCTGAAGCACCTCTACCCCTCAATCGGGCCTAAACCCACTTGTACCGACTGCCTTATTTGATAGGTCACGGCCACCGAGTCACCGTCTTTTATATGTCGATAATAAAAACTGCCGTCGTCTTCCGGCCGTATGTAAATTGATAGGTGAGGCGTCCGTGTGGGTCGTCGTCAACGCCAGCAGTGTCACGACGACCCCGCCCGGGTGCCGGCTAAAGTTGCCGGTGTTCGCCGTCCTTGCTCGTAACGCGGCGTTTTTCCCGAGGCATCGCCCAGTGCGGGTATGGAGGTTTTCGCGGTTCCGGGGCTGCCGGAGATTCGGCCGGGCGACGATGTCGGCGCGCTCGTCGCCGAGCAGGTCGACCTCCGACCGGACGACGTGGTGCTCGTCGCGAGTACCGTCGTCTCGAAGGCGGCAGGGCGGCAGGCGGACCTGACGGCGTTCCCGGCGGGCGAACGCGCCCGTGCCATCGCGCGCCGCATCGAAGACGCGACCGGCGAGTCCAAGGACCCGCGGTTCGCGCAGGCAGTCCTCGACGAGAGCGAGGAACTGCTGCTCGAGTGTCCGTTCCTGCTCGCGGTCACGCGGTTCGGGCACATCACTGTGAACGCGGGCATCGACCGCTCGAACGTTCCGGACGCGGACCTGCTCTTGCTCCCCGAGGACCCCACGGCGAGTGCCGAGCGACTCCACGCGGCACTGGGCGTGCCGGTAATCGTCACCGACACGTCGGGGCGGCCGTTCCGCCACGGCCAGCGTGGCGTGGCACTCGGATGGGCCGGGATGCCCGCGAGCAGGGACTGGCGCGGTGAGTCCGACCGGGACGGCCGGGAACTCGGCGTGACCGTCGAGGCGGTGGTGGACGAACTCGCGGCGGCGGGCAACCTCGTGACCGGCGAGGGCGCGGGCGGGACGCCCGTGGCAGTCGTCCGCGACTGGTCGTTCGGCGACCACGACGGCAGCGACGAACTCTTCCGGGACCCGGAGACCGACTACGTGCGGCAGGCACTGCGGAACTGGACTGACGACTCATGAACGCGATAGAACTCACCCCCGAACATCCGATAGCCGAGGTTACCGACTTCGCAGTGACGGCCGAGACGGTCGGCTTCGACACCGTCTTCGCCGCCTGTCACTACTTCAACCGTGACCCCTTCGTCGCGCTCTCGCGCATCGCCGCGGCTACCGACGACGTGGCACTGGGTCCGGCGGCGGCGAACCCCTACGAGACACACCCCGTTCCGCTCGCCTCCCGAGTGGCGACGATACAGGAAGTCAGCGACGGGCGCGCCGTGATGGGCATCGGGCCGGGCGACCGCTCGACGCTCTCGGCGTTGGGCGTCGACCGCGAGAAACCCCTCCGGCGCGTGCTGGAGTCGTTCAAGGTCGCACAGGACCTCTGGGACGGCGAGGCGGTGGACGCCGACGGCACCTTCCGGGCCGACGGTGCGGAACTGGAGTACGACGTGCCCGGGACGGTCCCGGTGTACGTCGGTGCCCAAGGGCCACACATGATACGGATGAGCGCGAAACACGCCGACGGCGTCCTCTACAACGGGTCACACCCCCGCGACTTCGAGTGGGCGGCCGACCAAGTCGAACAGGGGTTGGCCGACCGACCGGCCGAACGGGGCGAGTTCGACTTCGCCGCCTACGCGAGCGTCAGTGTCGCCGAGGACGGCGAGGCGGCCCGGGAGGCCGCCCGCCCGCCGGTTGCGTTCATCGTCGGCGGGGCCGCCCCCCCGGTACTCGACCGGCACGATATCGACCACGAGCGTGCCGAGGCCGTCGGGTCGGCCATCGAGGCGGGCGAGTTCACCGAGGCGTTCGGCCTCGTGACGGCGGAGATGCTGGAGGCGTTCTCCATCGCGGGGACGCCGGACGCGGTAGAAGAGCAGATGGCGGCAGTCTTGGAGTACGCCGACAGTTTCGTCGTGGGCGCGCCGCTCGGCCCGGATATCGAGCAGGCTATCGAGCTCGCTGGGGCGGCTCTCGACTCCGCTCGGGCGTAACGAGGTCGACGGCGGCACCGAGGGCCAGATACGCGAACGCCCCGACGGAGACGGCGATGAACAGCGACCCGAAGGCGAGCGAGACGGCACTCAGTGGGTCGCTCAGTGCGATGTTCGTGAACTGCGTAATCATCTCGGTGATGTTCCCGATGACGTCAACCATATCCGCGCTTACGGCCGCCGGTACTTGTGTCTCGTGGTTCCCCGTCACCTCTAAGAGCCGCGACACCCGACCACCACCATGGACGACGCCTCGCTGGACGAATTTCTCGACGACGCGGACAGCGGCGACGGGGCCGACGCGGTCGAGGACGCCCCGGGCGCGACAGTCGAGAGTGCGGACCCCGCCGTCGACCCCGCGACGACGACCTACGCGTGGTCGGCGTCGGCCGTGACCTGCGACGCCTGCGGGACCGACACCGACCGCCGCTGGCACGACGGCGACGGTCGACTCGTCTGCCCGGACTGCAAGGACTGGTAACAACCCACACAATCCGCACAATTAGGTAATCCCGGCCCGTAGAGGGGGTGTGACCGAGCGCATCTCCGGTGGTGGGGTGGTCCGGGACGCGCTAGCCGGACGGACAGAGACGGGACAAGACACTTGTTGGAGGGACTGCCGTACACGGGTATCCGCCCTCCCCGGACGCGAGACATGACAGATACAGATACATCCGTAACCGGACAGGACCACGACGGTGTCGAGGCGGCGGGTGCGTTGGCCCGCCGGGTCGTCGAGAACGTAGAGCGAGTCATCGTCGGCCACCGCGACGAAATTGCCCACATCCTCACCGCAGTACTCGGCCGTGGCCACGTCTTACTGGAGGACGTGCCCGGCGTCGGAAAGACGATGCTCGCGCGCTCCGTCGCCGCCTCCTTCGACGGGTCGTTCAAGCGCGTCCAGTTCACACCGGACCTGTTGCCCGCCGACATCACCGGCGTCAACGTGTTCAACCAGAAGACGGGGGAGTTCGACTTTCGCCCGGGGCCGGTGTTCGCGAACGTCGTCCTCGGCGACGAAATCAACCGCGCGCCGCCCAAGACCCAGAGCGCGCTCTTGGAGGCGATGGAGGAAGAGCAAGTGACCGTCGACGGCGAGACACACACCGTTCCGTCGCCGTTCACCGTCGTCGCCACGCAGAACACCGTCGAACGCGACCGGACCTACGAGTTACCGATGGCCGAACTCGACCGGTTCATGAAGAAACTCCATCTGGGGTACCCCGACGCCGACGACGAGGCGGCGATGCTCGACAGAATCGTCGGCCAGCATCCGGTCGACGACCTCACGCCGGTTGCGACGGTCGAGGACCTCCGGGACGCCCGAGACGCCGTCTCGACCGTCACCGTCGAGGAACCCATCCGTGAGTACGTGACGCGGTTGGCACGGTACACCCGCGAGGAGGCACAGCTCGGCGTCAGCCCGCGCGGCTCTATCGCCCTCCTGCGTGCCGCACAGGCCCGCGCAGTCCTCTCCGGGCGGAGCTACGTCGTCCCGGACGACGTACAGACCGAAGCCACCGTGGTCATGCCACACCGTATCAGGACCGGCCGCGACGGGCAGTCCGGGACGGAGGTAGTCGCGGCTGCCCTCGACACCGTCAGCGTGGAATGAGACCGACCGTCCGCGGCGTCGCCGTCGCCTTCGTCGCCGGCATCGCCATCGGCATGGCCGCGACATCGGGTGCCCGTGCCCTGAACGCCGTCGCCGCGCCCGCCATCGTCGCGCTCGTCGCCGGTGCGGGCCAACTCGTCCTCGCCGAGACACCGACCGTCGAGCGAACCGACCCGGACCCCGGCTTCCCCGGCGAGACGCGGACCGTCGAGTTTACCGTCGAGGGCGACACACTCGCGCGGATTGACGACGGCGTTCCGGCAGGCGTCACCACCGCCGACCACGGGCGGCGGGTGTCACTCCCGGCCACGGTTGCGTACGACGTGGACCTCACGGAGCGTGGCGCGTGGACGGTCGGGCCGCCGACAGTGACCCTCACCGACGTGCTCGGCCTGTTCGTCCGGCGGACGCGGCCCGACGCGACGGCGACCCTCGTCGTGTACCCGCCGGTTCGCCCGCTCCGGCAGGACGGTGCCATCGCGGCACTGTTCGACCGGAGTCGGGTCGCCGAACGCCAGACGTTCGACAGCATCCGCGAGTACGCGCCGGGCGACCCGCTCAGGGACGTCCACTGGAAATCGAGCGCGAAGCGGGACGCGTCGGACCTCGTGGTCAAGCAGTTCGTCGGCGAGCGAGCGGACAGCGACTTCCACCTGACCGCGAGTGCCGAATCGGGGTACAGTAACGCGATGGCCTCAGCCGCCGCGAGCGTCGCCGACGCCGCGTTGTCGGCGGGACTCGCCGTCGGCCTGACCTGCCCAGCGGGCGAACTGGCGGCCGACCGGGGCGAGCGACACCGTCACCGACTGCTCGAACTGCTCGCACGCACCGGCGACGGCGACCCGGGCGACCACGCCGCGGAGCGTGCCGACGCGACGGTCCACGCCGGGGCGACCGGTGTGACGGCTACCTTCGAGGGCAAACAGCACGTCCTCGCGGTCCCGGCGGACGGGGCAGAGACGGCCGAGGAGGTGCGCGGATGAGCGGGGCCACCGGACGTGGACGTGTCGGACGCCACGCCCGGCGCGTCGGCGAGTGGGCACTCGGCCCGCGGCCGCTCGCGCTGCTGTCGGCCGCCGTCCTCGTCGGGTCGGTGGTGACAGTCCTCTACGACATCGTCGGCGTCGTCGGCGACCCGAGTAACCTGCTGGTCGTCGTCGCCGTCACGCTCGCGGGTGCGACGGTGCTCTCCCGCGTTCTCCGGGGCCGGACGGCGATAGTCGTCGCGCTCGCCGTCCTGCTCGGCGGTCTCGGGTTGTACCTGTCCGCGCTGGACATCGACGTGGCCGCGGCCTACGGGCAGATTCTCGACGACGTGGTCGGCTTGCTGACCGGGCTGTCCGTCCTCCGACTCCAGCGCGTCGACCTGTGGGCACTGGCCTACGCACCCGCGCCGGTGTTCCTGACGTGGTACCTCGCCCTCCGGCGTCAGTACGGCGCGGCCGCCGCGACCGGCGGCACTGGGCTCGGCTTCTTCGTGTTGACCGGCGACGTGGGGACGACGGTGACGCTGTTCGCCGTCCTCGGGGCCGTCGGGACGGCCGGGTTCGGCCGCCTCGACCGGTTTTCGAGCGGGAGTCTGTCCGTCGAGACGCTGGTGGTGGTGCTCGCGGCGATAGTCCTGCTCACGACGACGGTGAGCGTCGTCCCCGGCGGAACCGCCGAGCCGGTGCAGTTGCTCGGCGGCGACGCCGACGGCGAGACACTCGAGGGGAGTCTCGTCAGTGCCGACCAGCGCGTCTCCATCCAGGGAGCTATCGAGCTCTCACCGGAGTTGCGGTTTACCGTCGAGAGCAACCGCGAGAGCTACTGGCGGGCCGCGGCGTACGACCGGTACACGGGCGGTGGGTGGGTCCGAACCGGGTCGGAGGCGAGATACGAGGGACCACTGTCGGGGCCACTGGGGCGGAGTCGGACCATCTCACAGCGGTACACCGTCGAAGCACCGGTGGACGTCATGCCCGCGGCGTGGCGGCCGGTCCGCGTCTCCGGGACGGACAACACGCTGGTGACCGAGGCCCGCGACCTGCGACCGGCCGAACCGTTCACCGGCGGAGAGACTTACGAAGTCGAGAGCCAGCGGCCCGTCGCACGGCCGGCGGCCCTCGCGACCGCCGGGACCGACTACCCAGAGGAGATTGCGGCCACGTACACACAACTCCCCGAGTCGACGCCCGACCGAGTGCGGGAGCGTACCGACCGCATCACGGCGAACGCGGACACGCCCTACGAGACTGCGCGGGTCGTCGAGCGGTGGCTCGAGAACAACCGGCGGTACTCGCTCGACATCGAACGGCCGTCCGGGGACGTGGCCGACGCCTTCCTGTTCGAGATGGAGGCGGGCTACTGCACGTACTACGCGACGACGATGGTGACGATGCTACGCTCACAGGGGATTCCCGCCCGGTTCGTCGTCGGCTACACGTCCGGCGAACAGGTCGGCGACGGCGAGTGGGAGGTCCGGGGCCTCGACTCACACGCGTGGGTCGAGGTGTACTTCCCCGACACCGGGTGGGTCCGGTTCGACCCGACGCCGGGCGGTCCACGCGAAGCGGCCGAACAGGCACGGCTCGGACAGACCAACGGCACCGACCCCGCGAACGCGACGGCGACGCCACCGCCGCTCGGGAACCAGACCGCGAGACAACCGGACGACACGAACGCGACGGTCACCGAGACGCCGGACGGGCAGGCCGGGGGGACAGTCGCCCCGCCGGGCGGAGCGAGCGGCGGCGACGGACTGCCCCTCCCGTCACGGGGGCAACTGGCTCTCGGGGCCGTCGTCCTCGCCGGCTTGGTGGCGGGGGCGCGACGGACCGGGTTGACCGACCGGGCCTACCGCGCACTGTGGCTCCGGTACCAACCGCGAGCGGACCCGGCGACCGACATCGAGCGAGCGTTCGCGCGGTTGGAGACTGTGCTCGCCAGCGAGCACCGACCGCGTCGTCCCGGCGAGACACCGCGCCAGTACGTCGCCGCAATCGACGCGGACGAGACGGTACAGGCGGTGTACGAGGCGCGCGAGCGAGCGCGGTACGCCGGGGAGGTGTCTCGGTCGACGGCCGACGAGGCCGTCGAGACTGTCGACGCCATCGTCGCCGAGCGAGGGTGGTTCAGTTTCGGTCGCTGACCGGTACGAGAGGGGTTTTCGGCCGGATGCGGGGTTTCCCGACAGTGTTTAATAGGTTGATTTCGTAGACCCGACTCGTAATGTCGGAAGTCTGCTCGACGTGCGGGCTGCCCGAGGAGCTCTGCGTCTGTGAGGACGTTGCTAAGGAGTCCCAGGAGATCAGCATCCGCATCGACGAGCGCAGGTACGGCAAAGAGGTAACGGTTATCGAAGGCTTCGACCCGAGCGACGTGGACATGGACAGCCTGTCGTCGGATCTGAAATCGAAGTTCGCCTGCGGCGGAACCGTCGAGGACGGCTCCATCGAGCTTCAGGGCAACCACACCGGGCGCGTCGAGGATTTCCTCCGCGAGAAGGGTTTCAACGTCGCCTGACCAGTCGTCTCTTCTAGAACGGTGCTGTGTCGTCGCCGGCTTCGTCGGACGAGCGACTGCTCTCGCCAGTCTCCACTTGCCCGTCCCACGCCGTGAGCCCGCCAGCGAGGCTCTCGACCCGTGCGTCGTCGATGCCTTCGTAGGATAGAATGATGTTCGCCGCCCGGACGCTGTCGTGGCCGTGGGGACAGACCGTGACGACGTGGTCGGCCCCGGCGAGGTCGGCGACACCGGTTGTCAGTTGCGGGAACGGGATGTTCTCGCTCCCGGGGATGTGCCCGCGGCGGAAGGCAGTCGGGGAGCGGATGTCGACGATGCGGACCGGTTCGTCGTCGTCGAGCACGGACTGGAGTTCGGTGACGGAGATTTCCGCGACCATCAGAGCAGTCCCTCCGCTTTGGCCAGCAGAACGCCCTCGATGGTGGCGTCGTTGGCGGGCCTGCGACGGGCCACGTCCAGCGCGTCGTCGACGGGAACGGTCGTCACCGTGAGGAACTCGTTGTCGTCTAAGTCGGCGTCGACGGGTTCGAGGCCCTCCGCGAAGACGATGCCCCGGCGGTGGCGCAGGACGCCGGTCGAACACCAGAACTCCTCCAGCAGGGAGACGCCGGCAGCCTCGAAGCCGGTCTCCTCGCGGAGTTCCCGTGCTCCGGCCTCGGTGTAGGACTCGCCGTCCTCGACGATACCGGCCGGGAGTTCCAAGCACTGTTCGCGGATGGTCGGGCGGTACTGGTCGACCATGACGAGGTGCTTTCCGTCCGGTCCGTCGGCGAGGGCGACGACGACGGCGGCGGCGGGCAGGTCCGCCCAGTAGTAGTCCTTCTCGGAGCCGTCGGGTTGTTCGACCCGGTCGTAGCCGCCGGTGTACCAGCCAGTCTCGTACTCGGCCTCGGAGGCGAGGACGGTCCAGTCCTCGTCGGGCGGGCGTTCCGGGTGCCGGTCGGGGTCGTACTCCCTGATGGAGTCGTCGGTCATGGTTGCTGTGTCACCGCCAGTCTGTAAAGCGTGCCGTTCTGTCGGACGAACACCCCGTCGCCGTCGACGGCACTCACGTTGCGTGCCCTGACGGCGTCCACCTCGTCGAACGGCGAGTGGGTGAACGCACCCTTGAACCCGAACGGCCCGCGGTAGTAGGCATCCGACCGCCCGGCCCGGTTCGGGGCCGCGTCGGCGAGTGCCGCGCTCGCGTACGGGTAGCGGTCCGTGGTGACCAGCGAGGCGTCGACTGCCGTGTGGTTCCCGTCGGCCGGCGTCGCTGTCAGGTAGTACGGGTCGCCGGTCTGGAGGTAACTCGGAAGGGCACCCAGCGCGAGCAACAGCGCGAGGGCGACGAGGAGCGCGAACGTCACCCGGCGCGTTATCTGTCGCATACCTGCAGTACGGGGGTCACACCCTTGACCGCGTCGGAGTCCGGGCGGCTCCAGCGGGACTGTTAATACCCACGGAGGCGACGGTCGGCGTATGCCCGGCCGTGCCTCAGATTCGAGCGTCCTCCAGTATCTCGGCGCGCTCGTCGCCGTCGTCGCCGTCGTCGGGTACGTCGGCTTTGGCTGGCGGTTCGAGTCGGCCGACGGACCGCTCCCGGTCGCCATCGCGGCAGTCTGTGTCGCCGTCGCGCTGGGCTACACGCTCCTCCGGCGACGAACCGAGTGACTACACGTCCGTGACGACGCGCCGGTAGATGCTGCCGAACGCCTGCCGCCGGAGCGTGCCGACGGCCGCGGTCTCGCGCTCGTGGAACGTGGCGGCGACCACGGTGTCGGCGAAGGGTGCGGCGTGCCAGACCACCCGGTCGACGTTCTCGTTGCCGATGACCTCACGCTCGTAGTCGGGGTTGTCCGCACACCACGTCTCGAACTCCTCGCGGGACCCGACGGTGACTTCGAGCAACGACGCGAAGATGGCCTCCCGGGCCGTCTCGACGACGGCCGACGTGACGCGCTCGTCGTACTCCGCGCTGTCGAAGTCCATCGCCTTCGTCACCTCACGGACGGTCGTCTGTGCGGTCGGCCCGACCGCCTCGAACTGTTCGCGCGCACGCTCGGCCGTCTCCGGCGAGAGAAACCCCTCAGTGTGCATGGTCGTCGGTGGGTCGGCCAGCCGTTACTCCGTTTCGGCTTCGTCCGTCCCGTCGTCCGCATCGTCGTCGGCCCCGGCGTCGTCCATCATCTGTCGCGTCATCTCGCGGGCGTCTTCGAGCGTCTGTCTGGCCTGTGCGTCCAGTTCGGCGTCGCGAGCCGTGTGTTCGCGGGCACCGTCGGGGAGGTCGGCGTCGTGGCCCGCCGTGTGGTGGTCGTGGCCGTCACCGGGCGGGTTGGCGGTGTCCTCGAACACCTGCGGGAACTCGACCTCCTCCGCGTGGTCGGTGACGACGGGTGCGAGGGCGGCGGCGTCGCTCTCGTTCCACTCCGGCGCGTGGTCGTCGAGCCAGTCCTCGTGGGCGTCGTCGCCGAGCATGGCGGTGAACGCGAGGTGGTTTGCGAGGTGGTCCGCGTCGGCCTGCGGGTCGCCACACACCGGGCAGGCATATCCCATACCGGAGGGTGGTGTTCCCGACGGAAATCAGTATCGCGCTTCGGTGGGGTCGGTCACCAGCACCAGCGCGTCCTCGCCGTCGTCGTAGTAGCGGGGAACCGTCTTGCGGTGAGTGAACCCGAACTCCTCGTACAGCGACCGGGCCGCGTCGTTGGACTCCCTGACTTCGAGTTTCACCGACCGGGCACCCTCCGCCGCGAGGACGCCGAGGGCACGGTCCAGCAACAGCGACCCGATGCCCGCCCCGCGGTAGTCGGGGTGGACGGCGATGTCCTTGATGTGCCCCAGCGGGCGGCCGTGGTTGGGCATCGAGTCCGCGACGACGTACCCGGCGACGCCCGGCCCGACCTCGGCGACCAGAAAGCCCGGGTCCCCGACGAACCGCTCGAACGCGGCGAAGGGCCACGGCTGTGGGAACGAGGCCTTCTCGATGCGAAAGACCGCGAGCAGGTCGGCGTCGACGGCCTCTCTGACCGTGGGGACTGGCTGACCGGACTCGGACGCGGGCGTCGTCACGGCGGACGCTACGAGACGGGGGCACTAAGCCCTTTCACCGCTGTGGCCGTCAGAAAAAGCCCAGCAGGTCGTCGCGTTTCTGCTCGTGGAGGTGGTCGCGGACGGCCTCGGTGAGCGCGTCGATGTTCCCCCGCTTCGCGCTGATGGGCGCGATAGTGTCCTGCCACTGTCGCCACGGCGGCGCGAGGCCGAGGCGGTCACACAGCGCGTCCAGTCGTTCGTCCCGGTCGTCCACCTTGTCCATCTTGTTGACGGCGACGACGACGGGAATCCCCAACTCGCGCAGGAAGTGGAACATCTCCACGTCGTGCGGTATCTCGTCCGGGCCGGAGTGACGGTCGATGATGTCGATAACCGCCTTCCCGTCGACGACCAGCACCGCCGCGAGAATCTGCTCGGCGTTGACCTCCAGATACTCCACGATGTTGTCCTTGATTTCCTCCCGCACCTCGTCGGGGACACTCGACATGAAACCGAAGCCGGGGAGGTCCGAGATGACGAAGTCCTCGGCGGTCCAGTCGTAGTGGTTGGGTTGCTGGGTGACGCCGGGCCGCTGACCGGTGTCGAAGGTGTGACCGGTCAGTTCCCGCATCAGCGTCGATTTGCCGACGTTGGAGCGGCCGACGAGGACCACCTCCGCGCTCCGGTCGGGCCGCGAGTCGAACATACTTGCCGTAGCGCGGTCGGCGGGATAAGCGTGACGAGGCGTCCCGTCACGTATTTGCCGCCGCCGTCCGACGGGCGAGTTGTGCGCCTCCTGCAAGTCGCCGTCCCGACGGGCAAGCGCGACACGGTCCTCAAATCACTGGACGGGGAGGGCGTTGACTACGTGGTCACCGACGAGACCAGCGGCCGAGACGTGACGGCGGTCGTGTACGCGCCCCTCCCGACGCCGGCCGTCGAGCCAGTCCTCGAACGGCTACAGGAGGCCGGTATCGACGACTCCTCGTTCACCGTCGTCCTCGACGCGAGTACGGTCGTCTCCCGGCAGTTCGACGAACTCGAAGAACAGTACGCCGAGGACAGAGACGAGGACCGCATCGCCCGGCAGGAACTCTACAGTCGTGCGTCGGACCTCGCGCCGACCACCCGGACGTACGTCGTGATGACGGTCATCAGTGCCATCATCGCGACGGCCGGCCTGTTGCTGGACTCCCCTGCAGTCGTCGTCGGGTCGATGGTCATCGCACCGCTCATCGGCCCGGCGATGGCCGCCAGCGTCGGCACCGTCATCGACGACCAAGAGATGTTCGCCCGCGGCGTGAAACTGCAAGTGGTCGGGATGTCCATCGCAGTCGTCAGTGCCGCCGCCTTCGCGGCGTTCGTGCGCTACCTCCACCTCGTGCCACCGGGCCTCGACATCGTCTCGATTCCCGAGATACGCGAGCGGTTGGCCCCCGATTTCCTCTCGCTCGCCGTCGCCCTCGGCGCGGGCGTGGCGGGCGCGCTCTCGCTGTCCTCGGGCGTCTCGGCGGCTATCGTCGGCGTCATGATAGCCGTCGCGCTCATCCCGCCGGCCGCCACCGTCGGCATCGGCCTCGCGTGGGGCCTCCCGATGGTCAGCCTCGGGTCCGGCGTCCTCGCGTTGGTCAACGGCCTCTCCATCAACCTCGCCGCGCTCCTCGTGCTGTGGTACAACGGCTACCGGCCGGAACACTGGTTCCGGCAGGACGAAGCACGCACCAGCACGCTCAAGCGTGTCGCCGTCCTCGCCGCCGCCATCGCCGTCCTCTCAGTGTTTCTCGGCGGCGTTACGGTCAACTCCTTCCAGAACGCCGCCGTCGAGGAGGACATCCGCGTCGAAGTCGAGGGGGCCGTGGCCGCGACGCCGGACGCGGCACTCTTAGAGACGGACATCGAGTACGACGGCGGTGTCATCCGCCGAACCCCCACGGGCGTCGTCGTCACCGTCGGCGTCCCACCCGGGGAGCGCGTCGGCGGCCTCGCCGACGAGATAGACCGCCGCGTGGACGCGGCCGCCGGGCGCGACATCTCGGCGGAGGTCCGGTACGTCACGACAGAACGAAGCACGGCGTAGCCAGCTATCGGTCGTCGAGTGGCAGTTCGGGTTCGTACCCGACGGCGTCGACGGCCGCGTCCAGCACGCCGTCGACGTTCTCGTCCTCGGTGACGCTCATGTAGTGGTCGGCCTCGACGTCCCGCGAGCGGTCGGCCTTGTTACAGACCGTGAGGACGGGCGCGTCGAAGCGAGCGGCGAGGGCGTCCCGCAGTTCGAGTTGCACGTCGAGCGGGTACCCACACTCGCCGCTGGCGTCGACCAACACGAGGACGGCGTCGGCGAGGTGTTCGAGCGCGCTGACGGCTTGGGACTCGATTTCGTTGCGGTCCTCCGGGGGCCTGTCGAGCAGCCCCGGCGTGTCCACCAACTGGTAGCGGATGTGGTCGCGCTCGATGTGGCCCACCCGGATTTCCGTCGTCGTGAACGGGTACGAAGCCGTCTCGTTGCGCGCGTTCGTGACCTCGTTCACGAACGAGGACTTGCCGACGTTCGGGTAGCCCGCGACGACGATAGTGGGTTCGTCGGGCCGGATGTCCGGCAGGCTACGGAGGTCGTTTCTGGCCGCGCCGACCGCTTCGAGGTCGGCTTCGACTTCCTCGACCACGTCCGCGAACCGGGCGAACGCCTGTTTGCGGAGTTTCTTCGCGCCCTCGGCGTCGACGCCGCGGAAACGGGCCTGGTACTCGTCGCGAATCTCGCTGGTCTTGCGCGAGGCCCACCCGATTTCCGAGAGGTGCTGGCGCAGTTCGTCGACACCGACGACGGCGTCGACGAGTTCGCGGTAGAACGGGTCGAGTTCGTCGAAGTCGGGCCACGACGTCACGACGTTCTCGAGGTTGTCCGAGAGGACGTTCGCCGCCGTCTGGAGCATCGACTGCTGGGCCTCGAACCCGGATTTCGCTCGCCCCGACCGGGCCGCCCGGGAGAAGGCTTGGTCGATTAGCTCCGCCGACGTCGGCGTGGTCGGCAGGTCCTCGAGAATCATGTGCCAGCGGTAACACAGCCGCACATAAAAGCACACGCTTTGGCCCTCGGCCCGACTCCGGCCGGCGATTCGGCCCCACCGATAGCCATTTGCGCCGGGCCGTGGTAGCACCGGGTATGACCAACTGGCGCGCAGTTCTCGTGGGCTTTGGCGTCGAAGTCGTCGTGGGCATCTTCGCGTTCGCCATCCCCGTCATCGGCCACGCCGCGGCGGGGTTCCTCGGCGGCGTCGTCGCCGGCTACATGGCCGACGGTGGCCTCGGGCGCGGCGCGTGGCACGGCCTGCTGGCCGGCGCGCTCGGTGGCATCGTCCTCGCACTCCTGTTCGGCCTCGTCGTCACTCTCGTCGGCTCTGTCGGCCTCGGCCCCGTCGGTGGCCTCCTCGGTGCCGGTGCCGTCGTCGTCGGCCTGTTCGTCGCGCTCGCGCTCGCCATCGACTCTGCCATCGGCGGCGTCGTCGGCGCGCTCGTCGCCTGAGACCTACCGCCGGTCCCGCAACTCCGCCCGCAAGTCCGCCACGTCCATCCCCTTCATCGAGAGCAAGACGAGCATGTGATAGACGATGTCGGCAGCCTCGTGGGCGATTTCTTCGTGGTCGTCGTCTTTCGCAGCCAGCAGGAGTTCCGTCGTCTCCTCGCCGAGTTTCTCCAGCACCGCGTTCTCCCCTTTCTCGTGGGTGAACAGCGACGCGGTGTAGGAGTCCTCCGGCAGCGTCTCCTTGCGGTCCTCGACGACGGCGAACAGTTCGTCGAGTACCTCGTCGGTGTCGCTCATCCGCCCATCGCCTCCCGGATGTCGTCCAAGTCGTCGAACTCTTCGGGGTCGCGGCGGCCGTCCTCGAAGACAGCTTCTGCGACTTCGATGGGGGCGTTCGTGCGGGCCGCGAGCGCGAGTGAGTCGCTCGGGCGCGCGTCGACGACGAGTTCCTCGCGGGGGCTGTCGATGTGGAGGTCCGCGATGTAGGTGCCGTCCTCGACGGCCGAGACGACGACGCGGGTGACGCGCCCGCCCAGTTCTTCCACGATGTCGAGCGTGAGGTCGTGGGTCAGCGGGCGGCCGATGCCGTCGGCGTCGAGGCCGCGGGCGATACTGACTGCCTCGTCGAACCCGACGAAGATGGGGAGTACGTCGTCCTCCTCGGGGGTAGCGAGGAGAACGACGGGGACGGGGCCGGTCGGCGTTCCGGCGACCCGCACGGCCTCGATAGTAGCATCCATACCCACAGTCACGGCGACGCGGGGCAAAAACCCTCCCGACTTCCGGGTCAGGCGGGCGTGCGGTCGAAGAAGGCGAGACGGTGGAGACGCGCGTCGTCCGTGAGTTCGGGGTGGAACGACGTGCCGACGACGGGGCCATCCCTGACGGCGACGGGGCGGCCGTCCCACTCCGCGAGTACTTCGACGCCGTCGGCGTCCGTGCGTGAGTCGTCGCCGTCACCGACCTCACCGATGAGGGGTGCGCGGATGAACACGGCGTGGAACGGGTCGTCGAGACCCGCGACGGAGAGCGGTGCCTCGAAACTGTCCTTCTGTCGGCCGAAGGCGTTGCGTTCGACGGTCACGTCGAGGATGTCGAGCGTGTCCACGCGTTCGTCGTTCGCGTCCGTCGAGGCGACGATGAGACCGGCGCACGTAGCCAGAACTGGCTTCCCGGCGGCGACGTGGTCGCGGATTTCCGCGTCGATACCCTCGCGTTCGAGGAGTCGCGAGATGGTCGTGGACTCGCCGCCGGGCAACAGGAGGATGTCACAGTCGGGGACCAGTCCAGACGTGCGGATTTCGACCACTTCGGCCGTCTCGCCGTGGGCCTCGGCCGCACGGCGGACGGCGGCGGCGTGTTCGCTCACGTCGCCTTGGACCGCGACGACGCCTGCTTTGACGGTCATTACCCAGTGTATGGGCGGCACGTCAAAAACCGCTCCGCTTCCGGCGTGGGTCGCGTCGGAACAGGCCGACCAAAGCGTTAGGTGCGCGCCCCCCGTCCGGCGAACCATGGGCGAGCGACGGGACCCGGTCGAGGCCCGAGACGACGGGACGATGGACCTCTACGAGATATCCCAGTGGGAAGTCCGGTCACGGCTCGACCGATTCTCCGTCTGGCTCTACGGGACCGCCGTCGCCGCAGTTCGGTTGTTCGTGGTCGGCCTCGCCGTCCTCATCCTCGTCGGCCAGTTCGCGCTCGGCGGCCTCGGCCTCGTGACGGACCCCGTCGTCGGGGCGTTCGTCGTCCTCTCGGCAGTCCCGGCGGGCTTGCTCGCCGCGTACCTCTGGTACGCCGACGTAACGACGTCCGAACCGCTGGAACTGCTCGTCGCGACGTTCCTACTCGGCGTCCTCTTCGCCAGTTTCGCGGGCATCCTCAACACCGAGTTGGGACCGTACGTCGCCGGTATCGGCTCCGGGTTCGGGGCCGTCCCGATTTTCGGGGCCTTCGCGCTCTTTTTCCTCGTCGTCGGCCCCGTCGAAGAGGCAGTGAAACTGCTCGCGGTCCGCCTGCACGCCTACCGCTCGCCGTCGTTCGACGCCGTCATCGACGGCGCGGTGTACGGCGCGGTCGCTGGCCTCGGCTTCGCGACCATCGAGAACGCGCTGTACATCACCCGCTCCATCGAGGGCGCGGCACAGATGGTCGGGGTGGTCACCGCGGGCAGCGACATCGCCGCCGTCCGCGCGCTCGCCGGGCCAGGCCACGTCATCTACTCGGCGTTCGCGGGCTACTACCTCGGGTTGGCGAAGTTCAACCGCGACCACGCCGGCCCGCTGGTCGTGAAGGGTATCATCGTCGCCGCCGCCGTCCACGGAACGTACAACGTCTCGGCGACGGTACTGGTTCCGGGCATCACCGAACTGTTCGCCGTGGGCGAGTTCGTCGCGTTCCTCGGGTTCGTCGTCCTCTACGACGGACTGTTCGGCTATCTCCTGCTCCGAAAGCTCGCGAAGTACAACGCCGCCTATCGGCAGGTCAACCATCCGAACGGCGGCGAGGCGATACAGCCCGACCGGACGGAGTTCGAGTGACTACTCCCGGTCTGCGTAGGGCGTCTGACTCGCCGTCACGTCCTCGCCGGCGGTGAGCAGTCGTTCGACGTACTTGGCCACCACGTCGACTTCGAGGTGGACCGGGTCACCGACCGACTTCGCCGAGAGCGTCGTGAGGTCGTAGGTGGCCGGGATGATGGCCACACCGAAGTCGTCGGCCCCGCGGTCCGCGACGGTGAGACTGATACCGTCGACGGTCACCGATCCCTTCTCGACGAGGTACCGGCCGAGTCCGTCCGGGACCGAGAACCGGAACTCCCAGTCGTCCCCCAGTTGCTCCACGGCAGTCACTTCCGCCGTCCCGTCGACGTGACCCTGCACGATGTGGCCGTCGAGTCGCCCGTCGGCGGGCAGTGCGCGCTCGACGTTCACACTGTCCCCGACGCCCAACTCGCCGAGATACGTCCGTTCGAGGGTCTCTCGGGAGAGAAAGAGGTCGAACCAGTTCCCGGGAGACTCCGTCTCCCGACGTGCCGAGTCGTCGGACTCGGCACCCGTCCCGAACTCCTCGACGGTCAGACAGGCACCGCTGATGGCGATGCTCTGCCCGTGGTGTAGGCCGTCGAGGGCGGCCTGTACGCGGACCCGCCGCCCACCCTCGTCGTCGGTCACGTCGACGATTTCACCTGTCTCCTCGACGATGCCAGTGAACATACCCGGCCTAGGGAGTGTGTGCCTAAACGCGTTGTTCATTCGTCCCCGACGAGGGTGGCCCGGTACTGCTCGCGGGCGGTGATGCCGACCGGGACGGCGAGGAGGGCACACGCCACGCCGAGGAGTCCCCACCGCTCCGGCGGGCCGGTGTTGACCGCCGTCCCGAACACGACCAGTGCCGACAGCCCACAGCCGGCCCAGACGTGCCGGCGGACCATCGCCTCGTCGTCGCTCCGCCACGCGAAGTACGCCTGTGGCAGGAGGAGGGTAAAGCCCGGAAACACGAGCAAGCCGACGAGCAACTCGCCGAACGGCAACGACGCCGAGATGCCGAGGGCGGCGTCGGCCACGACGACGAACAGGGCAGCCAGAAACGAACTGAGTATCGTGCGGTTCGCGGGGGAGACCATACCGGCCTCTCGGCGCGGGTGGTTGTCAGCGTTGCGGGGCGGTCGAACTGTTTTTGCCCGCAGACCGCAAACGCCCGTCCGAGATGGGTCGTGGTATCCTCGGGAGCGTCGGCTTGCTGGTGACGCTCGTCCTCGCCGCCCACGTGGCGTTCGTCGGCGTCGACTTCCTGCTCCGCGGGGAGACGCTGTTCGGTGCCGGGTTCCTGCTCCTCGCGGGGCTGATGATTGCAGTCGAGGAGTACGTCCTGACGCCCGGCGACCTCCCGGGACTCGTGGCCGGACGGGTCGTCGACGCGGTGGTCAAGGAACCGGACGACGGGGAGTGACGGAGAAAAGACGGCCCGAAACGCGGTCTACTTCACGGCGACGGCGTTCTCGGCTTCGTCGACGAGTTGCTCGATGGATTTCTCGCTCGGTTCGTTCTCCAGCAACACGTCGATTGGGAGCGTGGGCGCGCCGTCGACCAACCCCTCCAACAGGACGAGGCGTTCGCGGGCACGGCTCATCCCGACGTAGAATACGCGGCGTTCGTTGTCGGTCAACGTCGGAACGGGGTCGGTGTGTTTGGTGAACTCGTCGGTCCCGGGTACCTCCCGGTCCTCCTGTTCGACGGTGGCAGCCATCTGCTCGACTACCTTCTCGGTGAGGTCGGTGGCGACGAACACGTGGTCGGCCTCGCGACCCTTCGCGGAGTGGATGGTACCGAGACGCACTCGGTCACGGTCCACGTCGCGGTACTCGCCCGAGAAGTACGCGTCCACGGAGCGTTCTTGGAAGTTGGTGACTTTCCGGAGCATGTCGGCGGCCGAGCGCGGGTCGGGCGCGAACGGAACGTGGTCGCGGACGAACTCGGGGTCGACGAGTATCTCGGCGAGGTCGTCGGTGTCGGCCGCCTCCTGACGCTCGTCGATGGCGTCGAAGAAGTCGTCGCGTTCGCCGGTGCCGAACGCCGAGTCGGCGAGCATGTCCGCCAGCCTGCGGGCCTGCAGGGCGGTGATGGGTTCGTCCTCCGCCATCCCCTCGACGGCGTCGACGTACTGGGTGAGGCGGTCGGTCCACATCCGCTGGTCAGTGAGACACTGGAACGGAATCCCCTCGCCGATGAACTCGTCGATGAACTGGAACATCTGGTACCGGGCGCGGAACAGTATCATGGCCGTCCCGTCGGCGTCCTCCTCGACGGTCGAACGGACGTTGCGGACCAAATCGAGCATCGACGGGCCACGGACGGCCGTGACTCGGCCCCCCTCCTTTCGCGGTTCGAGGTCTTTCTCTTGGCGTTTGTCGATGTGGCTTATCTCCCGGTTGACGACGTTGAGGATGCTGGAGGGCAGGCGATAGGAGTTGGGCAGGACTTCGTCTTCGGTCACGTCCTCGTCGAGCAGGAGGTCCGGGTCGGCACCCTGCCACGCGTAGACGACCTGGTCGTCGTCGCCCGCGATGAGTACCTTCTCCATGTGTGATTTCCACTCCTCGTACACGTCGTACTGGAGTGTCGTGATGTCCTGAAACTCGTCGATGACCAGATAGTCGACGTTCGGGAGCATGGAGCGTTGCTTGACCCGTTCGAGCATGTCGGCGAAGCCGATGAGGTCGTGTTCGCCCTTGTAGGCGCGCCACGCGCGAATCGACTCCGGCACGTCGGTCCGGTCGTCGTCGGTGGGCCACGTCGGCGTGTACTTGTTCCCCGTCTGGGCGTTCTGGTCGATGTCCGGCGGGAGCCGAACCTCCTCCTCGTCCCACTTGAACGGAACGTCGTACCAGTCGGCCACGTCGCGGCGCGTCCGCTGGAGCCACTGGCTGGTGGCGATGACCTTGTTCCCGATGGTCGTCGAGCGCGCGCTCCGGCGGCGCGCGCCCTTGTTCTCGTCCTCGTACTCGATGCCGTACTCCTCACAGAACTCCTCTTTGTCGGACTCGCCCACCACGTCGCCGCGGGAGAGGTTGAGGAGTTCGTAGGCCTTGGCGTGCATCGTGCAGACGTTGCCACGGAGGGCACGGGGCGTCGTGTCGAGTCGGTCGGCCAGTCGTTCGCGTATCTCGGCGGCGGCGGCGCGGGTGTACGAGACGACGAGGATGTCTCGCACGTCGACACCGTCGGCCTGTAGCTCCTCGACTCGGTCCAAGAGAGCCGTCGTCTTCCCACTCCCCGGCCCCCCAAACAGCCGGACTACTTCGGGCGTTGCGTCGGTCATTGAACCATTTATAGGCCTGCTAACTCATAAACGGCGTGGCTTGGCGTCGCTACCGGTACAGCGAGAGGTACAGCATCGTGAAACCGACGATGAACGGAATCGTCTCCGTCATCTGGAGGAACACGAGCGGGAGTTCGTTTCCGCCAGCCTCCGCACCGAGTTGCGTGATGACGTTGGTGACGGCAACGCCCATACTGATGAACGCGAAGCCGATGAAAGCCGTCTGGAGTTTGTCCGAGCGTTTCTTGCGATAGGCTTGGAAACTGATGAGCGTCAGCCCGAGCGTTAGTCCGAAGGTAACGAGCCGCATCAGAATCAAGACTCCGCGGGCGATTGCCACCACCTCGACCATACAGTTGGTTGCTCGTGCGCCCGGTATAAATATAAGCAGTTCGGCCGCGAGTCAGGTCAGTCTGTAAGCAGTTCAGCCACGGGTCGGGTCAGTCGGGATTGAGTTCGTCCCAGAGTTGGCTGAACCGGTCGGGCAGGTTCTCTTCGCGGTAGATGCGGACGCGGTACTCGCCCTCCTCTTCGAGCGAGATGACGGTCGAGTCGAAGTTCGACTCGTATATCTTGTAGTGGTTGCCGTCGTCGGCGACCAGCGTCCGGTCTTTGACGAGTTCGTGTTCTTCGAGTATCTCGATGCGACGGTAGACAGTCGGCAGCGACAGTCCAGTCTCCTCGGCGAGTTCCTTCGCCGACTGCGGCTCGATGCTTATTGCAGCGAGTATCGCACGTGCGTGTTCGTCCCCGATGGTGTCGAGGACTTGTTCGATGCTACGTTCCTCGTCCACTATCGGGACATACTGGCCACCCGCGTAAAAAGATATTGCGTATGGGTTCGCCCCCCTTCAGCCGGTCACCGACCGAGCCTAGCTACATCAAAGGCGGGGTGTTTTCAGCGGCTGAAATCGCCTTTATATACCCGTTTTCGCGGGGAGAAGTTGCGGGATGGGGGTTATGTGTGTCGGGGGCAGAGGGGAAGACGTGGTGCGAGTCCACGTGATGTGTCATGTCCGGAGATAACGTGAGTACGAGTCGGCTGGTGAACACGCTGATACGAGAACTCTCTGCTGGCGGCGACACCGCGTCGCCCGGTGAGCCGGGAGCAGACGAGAGAGAGCCCGAGCAGGTGTTGTCTTCGGTCATGGAGACACTCGCCGTCGAGGAGTCGTTCGCGTTCGACGACGAGATCGTCAAACAGAATCTCGACGAAATATTGGTCGCGCTCATAACGCTTCGGGATGGAACGCACGGAAAGGCACTCATCGACGACCTGTCGCGGCTGTTCGACGCACAACTCAGCCCCGGAACGGTCTACCCGCGACTGCACGACATCGAGAGCGACGGCGTCCTCTCGATGCACGAACTCGTTCGGACCAAAGAGTACTCCGTGGACGACACGACCGACGCGCGCGAGCGCGTCGAGAACGCGATGTACCATCACCTCGCGCTGGGCCTGTTCCTGCACGACTCGCTCGACGACCTGTAGCGGTACGCCCCTCCCCCCATTCTCCCATTCGCGCGACGCTCGAGCGGCTGCTCTCCGTAGACGTACGAGTCAGTCCATCGGCTACGAACGACACGACGACGAAGAGGGGGGGTACCTACTCGTCCGGGACCCACCCACACACCGAGCACTCTGTCGCCGCCGTGTCGTGGAGTCCGCCGCAGTCGGGACACTGGAGTTTGTTGTAGCTCTGGTCCCAGCCGACTGCTTCGGTTTCGTGGCCACGGTTCGAGAGAAACTGGTCGAACATATCGTCGTCGCTCGGTGCTGACGCCATACATGGTATGCTATACCACACCAGCATATAGCTCTTGTGCCACACACGAGCGTCGAGGGGTGCTAGCGATGGGCTTTAGCGACGGAGGGGCCAAGGCAGAGACGAGATGGTCGAGCGGATATCCGACGCGACGCTCCAGGAGAAACTCGCGCGTGGTGACGACGTGCAGGTAGTCGACACGCGGTCGCCGGACGCCTTCGCGGCGGGGCACATCCCCGGCGCGAGGAACCTCCCGTACGCGGAACTCGCGGACCGCATCGACGACATCGAGTGGGCCGAGGAGGTCGTTCTCGTCTGTCAGGAAGGGGAGAGTTCGGTCCAGGCGGGCCGCATCCTCGAATCGTACGAGGGAGTCGACGACGATGCTGTCGTCGCCAGTCTCAGCGGCGGCTACGACGAGTGGGAGTACGACCTCGAAACGGCGTGAGTCACTCCTCGGCCTCGAACACCTGCAGTTGCAGTTCGAGGTCGGTCACCACGTCCTCGGAGACGAGGAGTTCGACTTCCACCCGCTCCCCGAGGTGGTCGCTCGCCCGGTCGGTGAACTCCCGGGCACGGTCCGGCGGCATCGAGAGCGGGAGGCGGACGCTCCCCCGCATCGCGGCGAGGTGTGCGGTCAGTAAGCCGACCAACGCGTCCCGTTCGACCCCGGCCGCCTCGGCGTCGGCGAACAGGTCGGTGAGTCGGTCACGTACGTCGTCGATATCTGCGACGGTGTCGTCCGAGTCGGTCATCGCGGCCGACTACGGGGGCGCGGTGGAAAACGGTACGGAACGCGTGTCGCGGGCGGCGTGTGGCTTAACACCACGACCGGCGTACACACCGGTATGGGACTGTTCGAGACACTCGGACGCGTGTTTTCGCCGTCCCGGGAGGAGGCCGTCCGGTACCGTTGTCCGAACTGTGGCCGCGAGTTCGTCTACCGGGCCGACCTGCGCGACCCCGCGTGTCCGTACTGCAGTACCGACGCGCTCGAACGGGTCGAGTGGGCCGGTTAGCTCTCGACTTCCGGCTCTGCATCGTCCTCGTCGACGACGAACCCGCCGGCGAACAGGAAGGAGACGAGCGCGAGGAGGAAGATGAGTATCCGGCCACCCGGCGGGACTATCGCACCACGCGCGCCGTAGGCAACTGCCAGTTCGACGGCGAACCCGAGCACGAACACGACACCGCCGCCCAGTGCGATGGCCGTCGCCGGTTCCGACGGTGGATACCGGGCGAGCACCGGCGGCAGGAACGAGGAGGGCGACCGGTCAGATACGTCGATGTACACCTCCACGAGCGAGGCGACGATGAGCAAGACGATGGACGCGTCGAGCAGTATCCGTGCCGCCTGGCTAAAGACCATCGGCACCTCCTCCGGCAGTTCGGTGCCGTCCAGCGAGAGATGCAGTCGTCGGGCGTGTGCGGTAACTCATCGGTCGGTTCTACGTTTCAGTGGCGACGGTAAAACGTATGAAACTTTGGGTCCGAAACAAACCGGTGACCCGCGCCGTCCGCGCTCAGTGTATCCCGACCGTGTCGGGTGTGGACCGACTCACTCGTAGATGAGGACCGTCGCGAGGTCGCTCTCGACGACTGCGACCTCCTCACCGGATTCGGCGCGGTGTTCCTCGACTATCTCCACGGCGTCGCCGGGGACGGTCACCGTCTCCCCGTCCACGTCGAGTGCTATCTCGCCGTCGAGCCGCTGTTGTTGTTTGATGTCTTCGGGGTCGGCTCGTTCGAGCGCGCCGACGACAGCACCGGCGCGGTCACGGAACTCCGGCCCGATGACCGAGTGGTCCGGGTCGACTTCGACCGGGACCAGCGAGACGGCGGGTTCGCCTTCGAGGACGTGGACGGGCGCGTTGACCCCTTCGCTCAAGTCGTAGGTGTCGACGTGATTCTCCGGCGTGTCGTCGGGGTACACCTCGACGTTTTCGAGGTCGGTGTTCAGTGCCATCCCCTCGTCGGACTTCCAGCCACGCACCGTCGACGCCACGTCCGCGATGAGTGCCCCGACTTCCTCGGCCGCCTCGTCGGCCATGTCGATGTCCGGCCAGTCGGCGGCGTGGACGCTCCCCTCCGTGTCGGGGAGAGCGTCGTACGCCTCCGCCGTCAGGAAGGGGGCGAACGGCGAGAGCATGCGCAGCGACGCCGAGAGCGCGGTCGAGAGTGCCTGCCGGGCGGCGTTGCGCTCGCCGGGACGCCCCTCGTAGAGGCGACCCTTGATGAGTTCGAGGTAGTCGTCGGCGAGGTCGTGCCAGACGAACTCCCGCAGTTCGCGTAGGGCGGCGTCGAAGCGGTACTCGTCCATGTGCTCGGCCACGCTGTCGGCGACCCGCGACGCCCGCGAGAGAATCCAGCGGTCCGCGTCGCGGTAGGCCGGGTCCTCGATGGCCGGGTCGGGGTCGAGGTGGTCGGCGGCGAAGCGGGTGATGTTCCAGACCTTCGTGCCGAACTTGCTGGCCGACTTGACCTCCTTCCACTGGAACTGGATGTCGCTCCCGGGTTGGCCGCCCATCGCCATCGCCTGCCGGAAAGCGTCGGCGGAGTACTCCTCGACGGCCTCCTCGGGTTGGACGAAGTTGCCGCGGGACTTGGACATCTTGTTGCCGTCCTCGCCGAACACCATCCCGTTGATGAGTGCCTCGTCCCACGGAATCTCGTCCTCCAGTGCCGCCGTTCGGAGGATAGTGTAGAACGCCCACGTGCGGATGATGTCGTGTCCCTGCTCGCGGAGGCTGGCCGGTTGGAAGTCGCCCTCGGGCCAGCCCTGCACGTACAGCGGCGTGATGGACGAGTCCATCCACGTGTCCATCACGTCGGTTTCGCCGTGCCAGTCGGTCCCGCCACACTCCGGGCAGGCGTCGATGGCGGGGTCCTCGTCGGTCGGGTCGACGGGGAGTTCGTCTTCGGTGGCGACGTGGATGTGGGCACACTCGCCGCAGAACCACGCCGGGATGGGCGTGGCGAAGACGCGCTGGCGGGAGATGACCCAGTCCCACTCCATCCCCTCGGTCCAGTCTTCGAGGCGGTCGTACATGTGCTCGGGAATCCACTCCACCTCGCGGGCGCGGCCGAGGATTTCGTCCTGCCGAACCTCGACGAACCACTGCTCTTTCGAGAGGATTTCGATGGGTGTGTCACACCGCCAGCACTGCCCGACGTTCTGTTCGGTCGGTTCGGTGTCGGTCAGGTACCCCTCGGCGTCCAGGTCGGCCGCAATCTCCGCTTTCGCCTCGTCGATGGAGAGGCCCGCGTACTCGCCCGCGTCGTCGGTGAGGTGCCCGTCCTCGGTGAACACCATCCGCAGGTCGAGGTCGTGTTCCATCCACCAGTTCACGTCCTGTTTGTCCCCGAAGGTGCAGATCATGACCGCGCCGGTCCCGAAGTCGGCGTCGGCCTCATCGTCGGCGATGAGTTCGACCTCCTGCCCGAACAGCGGCACCTCGAACGTGTCGCCGATGCGGTCCTCGTATCGCTCGTCGTCGGGTGCGACCGCCATCGAGACACACGCCGCCAGCAGTTCCGGGCGGGTCGTGGCGATTTCGATGTCGTCGTTGCCGACGCCCTCGAAGGTGACGTAGTACAGCGTCCCCTCGACGCCCTCCTCCGTCTCGACTTCCGCGTCGGCGATGGCCGTCTCACATCGCGGACACCAGTTGACGGGGTGTTCGTCGCGGTAGACGTACTCGGACGCTTCCATCTGGACGAACGACCGCTGGGTCTCGCCCCAGTACTCCGGGTCCATCGTCTTGAACTCGTGGGACCAGTCCTGTGAGAACCCGAGGGTGTGCATCGTGTCCTTCATCGCCGCGATTTGCTCTTCGGTGTGTTCGATACACATCTCGCGGAACTCGTCGCGGGGCACGTCCGTCCGGTGAATATCGTTGTTCTCCTCGACTTTCACCTCGGTCGGGAGGCCGTGACAGTCCCACCCCTGCGGGAAGAGAACGTTGTCGCCGACGAGGCGGTGATAGCGGGCGGCGAAGTCCATGTAACACCACCCCAATGCGTTCCCGATGTGGAGGTTCCCCGTGGGGTACGGCGGGGGCGTGTCCACCACGTAGTCGGTACTCCCGTCGGCAGACTCGCTCTCGTCGTACTCGTAGAGGTCGGTCTCCTGCCACTGTTCACGCCGTTTCGGCTCTACCCGGTCGGGGTCGTAGGTATCCGGTAAGTCACTCATGATTCAGACTCCGCTGATGCGTCGTGTGGCGGTCGAAAACAGTGCGACCGTACGCTACCGTACTACCGACGACATCAGGCCCATATCATAGGGTTCGGTCGGTCCTGTGTATAACTTTTCGCTTCGAGCGAACCGCAACCACTACCACCGCCGGCACCGACGCCGCGAGTATGCACCTCGGCGTCATCGGACTCGGACGGATGGGACGAATCGTCGTGGACCGCGTCCTCGACGCAGGCCACGACGTGACGGCGTTCGACGTCGACGAAGCGGCCGTCGCGGACGCCGCCGACGCGGGCGCGACTGCCGCCGACTCCATCGGCGACCTCGCGGAGCGTCTCGGTTCGGAGAAACGAATCTGGCTGATGGTCCCGGCGGGCGACCCGGTCGACGCCGCGCTGGACGAACTCGCACCCCACGTCGACGGCGACGACATCGTGGTCGACGGCGGGAACTCGAACTTCCACGACTCCCTGCGCCGGGCCGAGGCGACCGAGGCCGCGTTCCTCGACTGTGGGACCTCCGGCGGCCCCGCGGGCGCGGAACTGGGATTCTCGCTGATGGTCGGCGGCCCCGAGTGGGCCTACGAGGAGTTGTGCCCCGTCTTCGACGCCGTCGCCACCGGCCCCGACGGCCACGACCGGATGGGACCGGCCGGGTCCGGCCACTATGTCAAGATGGTCCACAACGGCGTCGAGTACGCGCTGATGCAGGCCTACGGTGAGGGGTTCGAGTTGCTGGCCGACGGCCGGTTCGACCTCGATTTAGAGGCCGTCGCGCGCACGTGGAACAACGGGGCGGTCATCCGCTCGTGGCTGCTGGAACTCTGCGAGGAGGCGTTCCGCGAGGAGGGGAGCGACCTCGGCGACGTCGCCGACCACGTCGCCGGCGGGTCGACCGGGACGTGGACCGTCCAGGAGGCACTCGAACAGGAGGTCCCCGTGCCGCTCATCTATCAGGCACTCGCCGAGCGGTTCGGCAGTCGGGCCACCGGCGAGGGCGAAGTGCCTGGTCGGTTCGCCCGCCGTCTCGCTAACCGCCTCCGGTACGGGTTCGGACGGCACGAAGTCGCACGCCGAGAGTGAGTGTCCGCCGGGGTCCGCGAGCGAGCGACGGCGAGCGTGGCGGGAGAGCGTCAGTTAGTTAAACCCGTACTCCATACCGGCGCGTATGGTCGATCCACTGGGTATCGCAGCCGGGGCCGTGCTGACGGCGGTCGTCGTCGCCCTGCACTACTCGTCGGGAACCGGGTGGGAACCCAACGAGGACATCGCACAGGAAGTCCTCGAGAAGCGTGCCGAGAGCGTTCCCGAGACGGAGTTCGCCGAGCCGATGAACCGCTCCATCGGCGGTGGCGGCGTCCCCGCCGGTGCCGTCGAGGCCGGGAGCGAGGGCGAACTCGCGGAGGGCGAGGAGACCGAGGAAGAGGAAGGGTTCGACCCCGACGCCATCCCCGAGGACGAGGTCGAAGTCTACGAAATCGAGTTCGCCAAGGAGGGCGAAACTATCGAAATCGCCAACAACGAGAACATCCTCGACATCGGCGAGGACGAAGGCTGGGACCTGCCCTACGCCTGCCGTGAAGGGTCGTGTCTCTCCTGTGCCGGCCACATCGAGGACGGCGCGGCCGACGAGTACATCCGCCACTCCAACAACGACACCCTCAACGACGAGGAGATGGACAACGGCTACTGCCTGACCTGCACGGCCTACCCGACCGCGGACTTCACGCTGGAGACGGGCGAACAGCCCTGAGTTCACAACGGTTATACCGGCTCTTCTGTTACCCACATTCGAGGGCGGCTAGTTCAGCGGACAGAACGCCTGGTTCCGGACCAGATGGTCGGGGGTTCAAATCCCTCGCCGCCCGCTCCGTTCTGCTGCGAGCAATCCGCGAGCAGCGAACGGTCTCCGGCGAGGATTTGAAGCAGGGAGTGGAGCGACCGACGGGAGCGGAACGAGTGGGGTTCAAATCCCTCGCCGCCCGCTCGATTTTGCGCCGAACAACTCGTGAGGCGCAAATGTGCGCCGCGAGGGTTTGAATTACGCGAGACGAGCGAAGCGAAGTCTCGCATTCGGGTTCAAATCCCTCGCCGCCCGTCGACAGCGTATCGCCGAAATTTCGGCCCAGCAGCCACTCTCTGTGGGGTTCCTGTGACTGCTGGCGAAGTGGTCTTCATTTCGTTCAGCGCAACCCCGGTGAACGCCCGCACTCGGTGAGAAGTTTCAGCACGCTTGCTGTATACAGAGCGCGTCTCCAACAGTCACGGACTCCCGAGGCGTTTTCAGGTTCGGTCAAGTACTGAGGCACATGGCACGGGCTGACGCCGGCGATTCGGATTCGGGACAGCGGAAGATCCGTCTCGTCGAGGAGGAAGACGGCCGGTGGTCAGCAATTGACGAAGGCGTGGGCGTGGCGAGTCAGGGCGAGACACGCTCCGAGGCACTTGCCAATCTGGACGAAGCAGTCGCACTGCACAGGGGAGATATCGGGGAACCAGTAACGGATGCCGATTTGCGTGATCTCGGGGTCGCTCCCGACGCTGTCCCGGACGAACCGCAGGAGCCCGACGCACCGTGGTTTTCTGAGTAGCTGTGCCGGCCCCGTATTCGTCCCGGGAACTGGTGAACGCACTTACCGAAATGGGATATCAACCAGTCGACCGAGCGGGGAGCCATCTCAAACTCCGGTACATCCATCCAGAGACTAGTGAAGTCTGAAACGTCACAATACCTATGGGTAAAGAAATCAGTGGCGACACGCTCTGAACAGTGGCGACACGCTCCGAAATATCGCCAATCAATGTGGGGCTGAGGACTTCCAGCAGTGGTGTGACTGGATCGGTGACATTCTCTGACGCCGTGCTGCATACATCCTCTGAAGTCAGCACGGGCTTTGCGTGTAGACAGCCGAAGTGTACTATCGAATGACAGAACAGGTGTACGTCGCCTATGACGTCGAGTTCCTCCCAACCGGGAGTGCGGTCACGGTGGCGACGGTGGTGGCCAGTTTCGTGGTTCTCGTATTCGGCGAGATAGTCCCGAAATCGTACGGTCTCGGAAACGCTGGACAGTGGGCACGCAGAGTCGCGGTCCCCATCTCCCTCGTGGAGCGACTACTCTACCCACTCGTCGCCGTCTTCGACTTCATCACTCGGTGGCTAAACGCACGTCTCGGTGGCGACTCCGGCATCGAACAGCCCTATCTCGACGAGTGACAACCCGGTCAGGTGCCCCGTTGCGGCCACCGGACTTGCCCGACCACGAGAAACGGCACCAGCCAGCCACAGACCACGAAGAATCCGACGAGCATCGCGACCACGGCGTCCCGAGTTCGCTCGCTCTCGAAGCAGAGAGAGAGAAGGGGTACCGAAACGGACGGTAACACCCGCGTAACCACCGGACACAGGTGTCCGCGAGCGACTATGTGGTTCCCGCCACTACGGGTGTATGCGAACCAATTCCCCATGTCACAACAAAAGTCAGACTACGTAGACGACGCAGAAATCGACACAGCACTGGACGAACAGCCGGACGAGGAGACGCTCGAAGAGACCGTCGCCAACCTCGAAGCCAACGGGTTCGAGGTCGTCGTCGTCGAGTCGGCCGCGGAAGCA
This sequence comes from Halorientalis litorea, assembly GCF_023028225.1. Lineage (NCBI taxonomy): Archaea > Methanobacteriati > Methanobacteriota > Halobacteria > Halobacteriales > Haloarculaceae > Halorientalis > Halorientalis litorea. Next base: position 1,719,431 of record NZ_CP095482.1, on the reverse strand, counting down.
CTCGACACCATCCAGTCCCACATCCCTGCGGGTGCGTCCGTGATGAACGGACACTCGACGACCCTCGAAGAGGTCGGGTTCGTCGACTACCTGAACGAAGGAGACCACGAGTGGGAGAGTCTCCCCGACGAAATCTGGGGCATCGACGACGACGAGAAACGCCAGACTGCACGTCGAGAGGCACAGACGGCGGACTACTTCCTCGGCGGCATCAACGCCATCGCGTCGACGGGTGAACTCGTGGCGGCCGACCGGTCGGGAAGTCGCATCGGCGCGTACCCCTTCGCCGCCGGGAACGTCGTCATCGTCAGCGGCGTGAACAAAATCGTCCCGACACTCTCGGACGCCTTCGCCCGACTCGAATCCGTCGCGTACCCGCTGGAGAACGAGCGGGCGAAGGAGGCCTACGGCGTCGATTCGGCCATCGCCAAGCAGCTCGTCTTCCGGCAGGAACTCGAGGATGGCCGGACGACGGTCGTTCTCGTCCGCGAACAGTTAGGGTACTGACGACGGGACGAACACCCCTGTCGTCGCCCCACTCGGTGGCCGCGAACCACACGCCGACCGACAACCGACGCCAGTCCAGCGACGGGGCCGCCGAGCAACTACTGGATGTCCGGGTCGACGGCCTGCTCGAAGGCGTAGCCCGCCCGGAGGACAGTCGCGTCGTCGAACCGCTCGCCGACGAACATCAGGCCGACCGGGAGGCCGTCAGATTCGCCCGCAGGTACCGACAGTGCCGGGTGGCCGGTCACGTCGAAGGGTGCAGTGTTCGGGAGCATGCTCAGTGCCCTGTCGATGACTTCCAACCGGGAGAGGTCGGTGCGGTGTTCGTGGGCCGTCTGTGGCGTCGTCGGCATCGCCAGTACGTCGACGTCGGCGAGGGCCTCGTCGTACGTCCGCGCGAGGTCGCGGCTGAGGTTCTGTGCCTTCGCGTAGTAGTGGCTCCGGTACTCGTCGGCGAGGTACTGCCCGAGGATGAGCGTCAACTTCACCGTCGAGAGGTAGTCGTCGGCACGGGTGCGGCGTGCTTGGGCGAACGCCTCCATGAACTGCGTGTCGTATCTACCGGACCCACCGTACCCGACGCCCTCGCCGTTGACCGTGGCGGTGGTCCCCTCGATGGCGACGCCGTTCCAGATGGGGAGGCCGTCGAGGTGCATCGGCACCGAGACGGCGGTGACATCGGCACCCAGTTCCTCGAACTCGTCGAGTGCGTCCCGGACCGTGGCGTCGACGCCGCGCTCGCTCTGGTCGTGGCCGAACCCCTCTTCGAGGACGCCGACGGTGAGGGTGGATGCGGAGTCGTCCAAGGCGTCCGTGTACTGGTCGGTCGGAACGGCACCCTGTCGGGGGTCGGCGGGGTCTTTCCCGGCGATAACGTCGAGAACGCGGGCGCAGTCTTCGACGGTTCGTGCCATCGGGCCGGTGTGGTCGAACGTCCGGCCGAGGCCGGCGATGCCGGTGTAGGGCACGAGGCTGTGGGTCGGCTTGTGTCCGACACCGCCGCTCCAGGACGCCGGAATCCGGACCGACCCGCCCTGGTCGCCGCCGATGGCGACATCGACATCCCCGTTCACGACGGCGGCGATGGACCCGCTGGAGGAGCCACCGGCGATGTAGTCGGTGTCACGCGGGTTGCGTACCGGCCCCGTCGCCGAGAGTTCGCCGCTCCCGGAGAACGCCATGTCTTCCATGTTGAGTTTGCCAGTAATCGTCGCGCCAGCGTCGAGCAGCCGCGTGACGAGTGTCGCGTCCGTCTCCGGGACGTATCCCTCGAACAGTTTCGACCCGCACGTCATCTCGATGCCGGCGACTGCGATGTTGTCCTTGAGGCCTACCTCGTAGCCCGCGAGCGGCCCCGAGTCGGCACCCGCGACCGTACACTTCCGGACGAACGCGTTGAGCGGGTCCTCGTCGGGACCGGGTTGATACCCCGGGTCACGGTCCGTGTACTCAAGTCCCGGTTTCGGGTCAGCGAGTTCGTCCAACCGCTCGTACCCGGCGAGCGTGTCCGCGATGGCCGCGGTGAAGTCCTCGACTTCCTCCTCTGAAAGGTCCATGTGGTGTTTCGCCGCTTTCTCCCGAACTTCCTCGGGCGTCGGTGCGTGAATGTTCGGTGGAATCTCCGACATACTGTCTAGTCCAGAGACAAAGTGTGAACATAAATATACGCATATTCAAAGTTTTCAACCAATTTACCTCGGTATACCCGAACATGCATTGTTTTATTGCCGCTATAGGAGTTGGTAATCATATTTTTATCGCCCGTGCGTCGGCGGCAGTCAGTTGACGCGCGCGGCGGGGCTACAGTGAGGGGGTGGGCGGGAACTCGGCGTCGGTCGCCGGTCGGTTCGTGTCGAGACGGTCGGGCCGCCGTCAGTGGTTGTGTTCGTTCTGAATCGACGCGCCGTGAATCGTCGTGTAGTCGGGGACCCGGAGGTCGATGCCGGTCAGTTCGTCACCGTTGGCGATGTCGGCCGCCGAGCAGGCGGAGACCGCGACCAGCGCGTCTCGGTCGGCCTCGAACTCGACCACGTCGCCGGGGTCGGCGGGACTCCGGCCCAGTTCGAGTTCCTGTTGGTCGCCGCTGATAGTCGACTTCTGGAAGACGTTCAGCGTGTTCGGTACCTCCTCCTCGGAGATACCTTCGGGTTGGACCGCCACCCAGAGGTTCTCCCGACAGCCGCCGGGTTCGGACTGGAAGAGGTCGTTCAACAGCCACTCGTTACACGGCCCGTACAGGATGTCGTGGACCCCACAGTCGTCGTGGGTGATGGTCAGAATCGGGTTCCCTTCGTTCGTGTACAGGGAGTCGCCCTCCGAGATGCGCAGTTTGTCGTTGAGGTGTCTCGTGTACGCTTGGGAGTACTTCTCCGAGAAGTCCTCCCGGGTGAACGCCACGAGGTCAGCTATCTGCTCGCCTTCCGGGTTGCTCACCTCGAAGCACTCCCCCTCGTCCACGTAGAACGAGGCCCCGCTTTTTTTGGGTATGCTGTACTCTTGCATCCACGTCCGACAATAGACGGGCTTTACTTTACTTTGTTGGTCATTTAGCCATAATGTTAGACAATTGAACGTGTTTTACCGAAAATTCTTTGTGTAGTTGTTGATTACTCGGCTACGAGTTCAAACATGGGCAAAGTAGACGAGTTGGAGAACTACTACTACACGACCGGAAAGGTCGAAGGCGACTACGTCACTGACACGGAGGGCGGCGGGGAGTCGTTTCCCTCGTCGTTGATTTCCGGCATCCCGACGTTCCTGAAGTCGGAGGTACTCCCGCCCGAGACCGACATGATGGAGGACGCGGGTGTGAAGGCGGCGATGCTTGGGTTCCCGTGGGAAGCGACCAACACGTGTCGCCCCGGGACGAGTTACGGACCGCGTGCGGTCCGTCTCGCCTCGGAACACTACTTGGGGTACCACGCCGAGTACGGGACGGACCTCCACGAGTCGCTGAACCTCGTCGACGCGGGCGACATCGGCATCGTCCCGGGGAGCATCCCCAAGACGTTCGCCCGGGCCGAAAAGTGCGTTCGGAACATCGTACAGGCCGGAGCCTTCCCGGTCGTCTTCGGCGGCGACGACTCCTGCCCGATTCCCATCGTGAACGCCGTCGCCGGCGAAACCGACGGCGATGTCGGGTACATCCACGTCGACTCGCACATGGACACCGCCGAGAGCGTCGGCGGCATGAAGAACAACCACGCGACGACGGTGACACGGGCGATGGACAACGACAACGTCTCGCCCGAGAACGTCGCCCTCGTGGGTATGAATGGGCCGCTGAACCCACCGGGTGGCCGGGAGTTCGCGGAGGAGACGGGCATCACGATGCGGTCCATCTGGGACATCGACGACAGAGGTATCGAAGACGTCGCCGAGGAGGCCATCGAGGTAGCGAGCGACGGCACCGACCGCGTCGTCCTCCACACCGACCTCGACGTCATCGACCAAGGGTTCGTCCCCGGCGTCACGACACCCGAACCCGCCGGTCTGACGCCGCGGGAGGCACTCAAGATGATGCGTGTCTTCGCCGAGGGCGGTATCGACGCCCACGTCATCGTCGAGTGTAGCCCCGTCCACGATATCGCGAACATGTCCGCCCGCGTCGCGGTCCGGCTGGCGATGGACGTTCTGGGCGTCAGAGCGAACCCGGGCGGGTCCGGGCGACTCTGACACTGCCGCCGTCGCCAGTCAGTCGTAGCGTGCGACTGCCCTGACGGGCGCGCCGTCACAGCCCCCGAGTTTCAGGGGGAACGCGAGCACCTCGAGCCGCTCGGGGAGTCCCGACAGGCCCGTGAGGTTCTCGAAGATGAGACAGTCGTTGCCCAGCAGTGTGTGGTGGGCCTGAAACCCGTCCGGTTCGCCGGGCCGGGCGTTTTCGGTCGGCGTCGGGTCGACGTTGAGCGCGTCGACGGCGACGTCGTACCCCTGCCCCTCACAGAACGCGGCCGCCTCGGGCGTCAGGAACGGGTGGTCGAAGTACGTCGAGTCGCCCCAGTGTGCGTCCCAGCCGGTCTGGACGACGAGCAGGTCGGCGTCGGTCGCCGGGAGTGCGTCGGGGCCGATGGGGGTCCGTGGGTCGAGGCCGCGGCAGTCGGCCCGAACGGCGTCGAACGCGAACCGGTCGACCCCGACGGCGTCGATAGCCCGGCCGTCGCTCTCGGTGTGGCTCGGCGCGTCGACGTGTGTGCCGGCGTGACTCCCGCACTCGACCGCCGAGACGCGGTACCCGTCCTCGGGCACGGTGGTGTGTGGGCCGACCACCACAGGGGGGTCGCCGGGGAACACGGGCATGTCCGTCTCGACGGTGTGTGAGAGGTCTCGGTGTCGCATACGCTCTGTTCGAAAAGCCCCCATAATAATTCGTCGGATAGAGTGATTTTGAATACAATATCCACGCATTTGTTAGTCATTTCTGTGAAAATGCTTAATACATTTCGTCAATAGTCCAAATGTAACGCCGTGTCGGTTCACGGTCGCGTAGGTCACAATGTCAGACAAACAGACTCACTCGCGGAACGACGCTGTCGTCGCCGGGTACGACGACTACGTGATGCCGATATGGAAGCACCTCGACGTACCGGTTCGGCGCGCGTCGGACTGTACGCTCGAAGACTACGACGGCAACGAGTATCTGGACCTGTTCGCCGGAATTTCGGTCGCGAACGTGGGCCACAACAACGAGGCAGTCGTCGAGGCGGCCAAGGCACAACTCGACGAGTTCGTTCACGGGTGTTCGTACGTACACCCGAGCGGCCCCGTCGCCGAACTCGGGGAGCGTCTCGCGGACATCACGCCGGGGGACCTCGAAAAGTCGTTTTTCTGTAACTCCGGGACCGAGGCCGTCGAAGGCGCGCTGAAACTCGCTCGCAAGCACACGGGGAGTGCGGAGGTCGTCGCGCTGGAGATGGGGTTTCACGGCCGGACGCTGGGGAGCCTCGGACTGACCGGCAACAAGGCCTACAAGAGCGAGATGGCACCCACCATCAACGACGTGGCACACGTCGCACCGCCGTACGCCTACCGGTGCCAGCTGTGTACCGGCGGCCCGTGTTCCTGTGCGTGTGCGGACGACCTCGAACGGGTCATCGGCACCCACACGTCCGGGGACTTGGCCGCTGTCGTCGTGGAACCAGTCCTCGGCGAGGGCGGTATCGTCGTCCCGCCGGAGGGGTGGCTTCGGGAGGTCCAGGAGATTACACACGACCACGACGCGTTGCTCGTGGTCGACGAGGTACAGAGCGGCTACGGCCGGACCGGCGAGATGTTCGCCACCGAGCACTTCGACATCGTTCCCGACATCATGCCACAGGCGAAGGGCATCGCCAACGGCCTCCCATTGGGTGCGTTCACCGCGAGCGCGGAGGTCGCGGACAGTTTCGAGGCGGGCGACCACCTCTCGACGTTCGGGGGCAACCCGGTCAGCTGTGCGGCGGCACTGGCGGCAATCGACGAACTCGAAGGCGGCATCGTCACCGACGCCGCCGAGCAGGGTGCGTGGCTCGAAGACCGCCTCGCGGCTCTCGAATCCGAGTTCGAGGCCGTCGGCGACACCCGAGGACTGGGACTGATGCACGGCGTCGAACTGGTCACCCCGGACGGCGAGCGCGGACCGATGGACGTCGCTCCGGCACCGGCCCCGAAACTCGCGACGGCAGTCGGCGACCACCTCCGGGAGGCCGGCGTCATCGTCGGCGTCGGTGGGTACCACGGGAACGTGTTGCGGATTCAGCCACCACTGACCATCGAACGCGACCAACTCGCACACGGAGTCGACGCGCTCGAAGACGCCCTCCGGGCGGTGGTAGCGTGACGGGGGACCCGAGCGAGTTCGTCCGCCGTGCGGCCGAAGCCCATCCCGGCGCGGAACTGCCCTACGCGGGCGTAGATACCTTCCTGAACGGGGACGCGCGTGCCATCGACGAGGTGGCCGACGCGGACGCTGCTGTCCTCGGTGTGCCCTACGACGGCGCGGTGAGCAACCGCCCGGGTGCCCGCTACGGTCCCCGGGCCATCCGGCGAGCCAGCGGCTGGTGGGCGTACCTCTCGGGGTACAAGGGAGGACTGACCAACATGCGCACCGGACGGCAGGTCGACTTCGGTGACCTCTCGGTGGCCGACTGCGGTGACGTGCCGGTCTTCCCGATGGACCACGAGCGGACGGCCGAGAGCATCGAGGCCCACGTCGCGGCCGTGGCGGAGCAAACCTTCCCCCTCGTCCTCGGTGGCGACCACTACTGCACCGCACCCTCCTTCCGCGGGTTCGCCGCCGGGTCGGGCCACGAGACGGTCGGGGTGGTCCAGATAGACGCACATACGGATACGAGCAGCGGCAGTCCAATCTTCGGCGAGGAGTTCCACGGGTCGAGCACCGCGTTGATAGCCGACTCGGCGTACAGCGACTACGAACACGTCAGTCAGGTCGGCATCCGCGGCTACGAGGCCCCCGGCTTCTTCGAGTTCGCCGACGAGACGGGACTCCACCTCTCGACGATGCGTGACGTGAACGAGCGCGGCATCGGGCCAGTCGTCACGGAGGCCATCGACGCGGCCGCCGCAGGGACGGACGCGGTGTACGTCACCTTCGACATCGACGCCGTCGACCCCAGCGTCGCGCCGGGAACTGGCACGCCGGAACCGGGTGGGCTCTCAGCCGACCAAGCGTTGACCGTCGTAGAGACCCTCGGCACGCACGACGCCGTCGGTGCGGCCGACCTGATGGAGGTGGCCCCGAACTTCGACGACAGTGAGGGGACGCAACGACTCGCCGCGTACCTCCTCGTGACCCTGTTGGAGCGGCGGTTCGCCGAATAGCCCCGACCCCGGAGGGGAACTCACGTCGACTTTTCGCTGGTATTTCAGATTGTATTGTACAAAGATTACACCTTTTGTCTTAGTTCCATATTCCAAGGATTGTGTTGATTACCTGTATGTTCGTGCAATCCCAGGATTTAATCTTATTTTTTGTTGTGTCTCGCCTCATTTCCATCCGAACGTAGTGTTAAAAGTCCAAAACTTGGTTGTATGAAGAGTAAAAGTTAATACTTGTGTGCGTTTGTTTCGCATTGATGCAAGAATCATCGGAGATTGGAAGCGGTCGCCGAACACGTCGGACGTTCATCAAGACGACCGGGCTCGGTCTCGGTGGTGCGGTCGCACTCGCAGGGTGCAGCGGTGACGGCGGCAGTGACGGCGGCGGGTCACAGGGCACGGGGAGTGCCAGCGGTGACGGTGGGTCCGGCGGGAGCGGTCCCCTCCAAGTCGCGCTTACCTCGACGAACTTCCTCGACATGTACGTCGAGCACGTGCTGGACCCCTTCACCGAAGAGACGGGAATCGAGACCGAACCCATCGAGATATCGAACCCGACACAGGCTCTGCCGCGGTTCGCGACGGCGGTCCAGAACGGGGACGCGCCGGCGGACATGATTCTGAACACGGCCATCTCGACGATTCGCGGCACGAACCTCGACATCTGGGCCTCGTACCCGTCCGACCGGTTCAGCAACTTGGAGTACTTCGACGACAGTTTCGTCGAGAGCGTCGACGGCGAGGTCGTCGGCGCGCCGGCACAGGGGTGGTTCCTCACGCTCGGCCACAACGACGAGATGTCGAATCCGCCGACGGCGTGGGCGGATATGTGGGACAGCACCTACGAGGACACGCTCGGTGTCCAGAACTCCATCGCCTCGAACTTCCTGCCGGACATCACCGCGGAGGTGTTCTTCGACGGTGCGGACACGCTGCAGAGTGAAGACGGCCTCGACCAAGTGTTCGGCAAGATGGAGGAACTCCGCCCGCAGGTGCAGTTGTGGTTCGAGACTGGCGCGACGTTCATCCAGCGACTCAAGCAGGGGGACGTGCCCGCCGGCGAGTACTACCACGACACGATGTTCCTCGAATCGGAGGGCGGTGCGGACATCACGAGCGTCTTCCCGGAGGAGGGTGCCGTCATCTCGTACGGCCACTTCTCCGCGCTCAAGACATCCGACAGACAGGAGGACGCGGCGTCCCTCATGGAGTTCTCGATGCGGCCCGAGATTCAGGACGGCCTCGCGGAGAACCTGTTCACCTCGCCGCTCATCGAGTCACAGCACTCGGAGTTGTCCGACGAGGTGTACCAGAACATCGCGGGCCCCGGCCCCAACGCCGCCATCTCGCCGAACTTCTCGCTGTACATCGGCGACTCGGGCGAGCAGATACGCGAACGCTTCCAGCAGTTCCTCGTTCAGTAGGAGCGACGATATGAGCGAGATTACACTCTCGGAGGTCAGAAAGGTCTACAACGGCGAGACAGTCGCCGTCGAGGGCGAGTCACTGACGATTCGAGACGGCGAATTCGTCACGCTGGTCGGACCGAGCGGTTGCGGGAAGACGACGACGCTACGGATGCTCGCCGGGTTCGTCAAACCCACGAGCGGGCGGATTTCCATCGGCGAGACGGACGTAACGACCCTGCCACCGTACCAGCGTGACATCGGGATGGTGTTCCAGCACTTCGCGCTGTTCCCGCACCTGACCGTCGGCGAGAACGTCGCCTACGGTCTGCGGAGTTCGGGCGAGTACACCGACGAGGAAATCGAGACCCGCGTGCGCGAGATGCTCGCCCTCGTGCAGTTGCCCGACACCGGCCACCGGAAGCCCGACGAACTGTCCGGCGGCCAGCAACAGCGAATCGCGCTCGCCCGGGCACTCGCACCCGAACCGGAGGTCCTGTTGCTCGACGAACCGCTGGCGAGCCTCGACAAGAAACTCCGGGAGGAGATGCAGAAGGAACTCAAGGAGATACAGGACCGCGTCGGCATCACCACGCTGTTCGTGACCCACAACCAGACGGAGGCGATGGCGATGTCCGACCGCCTCGTCGTGATGAACGACGGGGAGTTCGAGCAGATCGGCGAACCGACCGAGGTGTACGACAACCCGACGAGCGAGTTCGTCGCGGACTTCCTGGGCACGTCGAACATCTTCGAGGGGACGACCACCTTCGACGACCCGGACACCGTGGTCGCCGAGGACATCGAACTCCGGGTCGGTAGCCGCCCGACGACGGAGCGAAGTACCGTCGTCGTCCGCCCGGAGGACGTCCGCATCGCACCGCCGGACGGTGAACACAACGGCGCGAACGTCATCAGCGGCACCGTCGATTTCAAACGGAACCTCGGCAACGCCGTCCAGTACCACGTGAAGACGGACGCGGGCCGCGAGATGCTCGCCCTGTCACAGCGGCGCGACTCCGTGTTCGACGAGCGCGCGCGGGTCGACCTGCTCGTCGACCCGGACGACTGCCTGCTGATACCGGGGTGAAACCACATGTCAACGCTACTCTCGACGCTCACGTCGACCGTCGCGTCGCGCCTCAAGACCACGGCCGGCCGGGTCGCCCACCGCGGGAGAGCCATCGCCATCGGCCTCCCGCTCTCGTTCATCCTCGTCTTCTTCGCCGTACCCTTCCTCTTTCTGGTGGTGTACAGTTTCTTCACGCCAGTCGTCGGCGGCATCGAGCAGGTGCTGACGATATCGAACTACGTCGACTTCTTCACCACCGAGCTGTACTACAACCGGCTCGTCTTCACGCTCCAGCTCTCGCTGTTCGTCACCCTGCTCGTGACGGCCATCGGCTACCCGGTCACGTACTTCCTCACCAGAATCAGGAACCTGCTGGTCCGCCGGGCGGTCATCATGATATTCCTCGTGAGCATGTTCACGACGTACGTCGTCCGGTCGTACGCGTGGACCGTGCTGCTCTCGAAGGAGGGCGTCGTCAGCACCGTCGGCGTCGCGCTGGGCGTGTTCGCGGAACCGACAGCGTTCGTTCCGGGGTACTGGGCAGTCGTAGTCGGGTCGGTGTACATCCTGTTGCCGTTCTACGTGCTCACGCTGTACCCGAGCCTCCGGAACATCGACGAGTCGCTCATCGAGGCGTCGAAGAACCTCGGTGCCGGGCCACTCCGGACGTTCTACCGCGTGACGCTCCCGCTCTCGAAGTCGGGACTGATAGCCGCCGCGCTCCTGACGTACATCCTGACTGCGGGCATCTACGTCGTGCCGCGGATGCTCGGGAACCCGTCGAACTGGACCATCGCGGTCCTCATCGGCCGCCAGATAAACGAGAACCTGAACATCCCGTTCTCGGCCGTCATGGGCCTCGTCCTCGTGGGGGCGGTGCTTGCCACTCTCCTCGTGGTGTTGCGCGTCACCGACGTGGACCTCGGCGGCCTCGGGGGTGAGCAGGCGTGACCTCGTACGCGCGGTTCTACGGACCGGCCCTGAAGTCGTTCGTTGGCATCGTCCTGTTCCTGATGCTGTTGCCCATCGTCGTCATCTGCGTCGTGGCGTTCACGCCGACGGAGACGCTCTCGTTCCCGCCGACCGGGTTCTCGGTTCGGTGGTTCGAGGCGTACCTCAGCTCGCCCGACTGGATAAACGCGACCAAAAACAGCCTGTTCATCGCGGCGGGTGCGACGGTCATCTCGACGGCGGTGGGCGGCATCGCGGCGACGGTCATCGACCGTCTCGATTTCCGGTTCTCGAACCTGCTCGGCGCGTCCTACGTCGTCCCGATAATGCTCCCGCCCATCGTCATCAGCGTGGCGTTCGTGAGTTTCTTCTACACGCTCAACTTGACAGGGTCGGTCTGGGGCGTCATCCTCGCTCACAGCGTTTTCTTCGTCCCGTTCCCGTTCATCCTGATTTCGCAGGGCCTCGGCGAGTTCGACCGGAGTTACGAGGAGGCGTCGATGATTCTCGGGGAGGGAAAACTCGGGACGTTCCGCCGCGTCACGTTCCCCATCATCAAAGCGAACGTACTAGCCGGAGCCATCTTCGTGTTCATTCTCTCGCTCAACGAGTACGTCATCGCGTGGCTGTTGGCGGGATTCAGCATCAAGACGGTCCCCATCAAGGTGTTCGCGGGGCTCCGATACAGTTACTCACCGCTGGTCGCCTCCGCGAGCGTGGTCATCATCCTCATCACGGCAGTGCTCGCGCTGGCCGTCGACTACGCCACCGGCGGGATTTGGGAGTAACCGCTCGATGAGCGAGCGGCACTCTCCCCCAGTAGTCGACCGCATCACTGCCACGCTGTCGCTGTTCGAGTGGCGGCTCGTCCTCGGCGGCTGGGTGATGGTCACCGCCGTCTCGGCCTACGAAATCGTCCCGGCGAGCGTGTTGCCCGTCCTCATGGCGGACCTCGGCCTCCGACCGTCCGCCGCCGGGACGGTCATCAGTGCCTCGATAGCCGCACAGGCGGTGGTCGCGATTCCGGTCGGAATCTTCCTCAACCGGTTCCGGACGCGCTCGCTCGTCGGCGGAGCCACCGCCCTGTTCGTCGTCGCCGGCGTCGGCGGGTACGTCGCCGCCGTGGACGGCCGATACTGGCTGCTGTTACAGTCACGGGCGGCGGGCGGACTGGCGTCGGTGTGCATCTGGACGGCCTACCTCGAACTCATCCGTCGACACGTCACCGTCAGGACGCGGGCGACGACGCTCGGCCTGTTCACGGCCGGCATCCCCGCGGGGTTCGTCGTCGGGCAACTGTCCGGACCGCTCGTCGCGGACCTCCTCTCGTGGGAGTGGATATTCGCCGTGTTCACCGTCCCCACTGTCGTCGGCTACCTACTGTTCAAACTGCTCGCGCCGGACTGGTCGGCACCGGCGAACGGCGAGCGTTCCTCGACGCCCAGACTGGGGGATTTCGCACAAATCCTCTCGAACGGCGCGGTGTGGAGTATCTGCCTGATGGGGTTCGTCTCGACGTCCGTGTTCCTCTTTTTCAACTCGTGGATGCCGACGTTCCTCACGGAGACGTTCGACGTGTCGCTGGCACAGAGCGGGGCGTTCGTCGCGCTTTTCCCGCTCATCGGCCTCGTCGGCCGGACCAGTAGCGGCGTCCTCTCGGGGACCGTGTTCGGCGCGCGCCGTCGGCCGATAACCCGGCTGTCGTTCCTCGGGAGCGCGCTCAGCATGGTGTTGGTCGTCGCCGTCAGCACGTCGCTGGTCGTCGTCCCGCTGGCACTCGCGGCCGGGTTCTGTATGCAGGTGGCCATGGGCATCTACTTCACGTACGTCTCGGAGACTGCCGACCCCGTGGTGGCGACGACGGCACTCTCTCTGCTCACCTTCTCCGGGTTGGTGGGTGCGGCCAGCGCGCCCGTCGTCACGGGCGCCCTCATCGAGCGATTCGGTACCTACGCGGCGGCGTTCTCGTTCGTCACCGCCCTCCTGTTCGCGGGCCTCGTGTTGGCGTGGCGGACGCCGGAATCCAACCCCGACGGTGCGTGAACGGCGACGGGACGAGCGGCCGTGACAGGCGGGCGTCAGTACCCGGAGTCCATCCGCATCGTCTCGACGCCGTCGGTGAGTTCGGCCCACCGCGCGTCGATTTCTTCGGCGGTCCAACGGCCGTCTTCGCCGACGTTCTTCGAGAGGGACTGCTCGCGTTCGGGGCCGAGACGACGGCAATGGTGCCGCCGGCGAGCGCGAGCGTGTATATTTCCCGACAGCAGGGATAGAATAAGGTGACCCGCGTCCGAACGAACGGCAATGGGTAACGACAACAACCCGCTTGCACCGTTCACGAACTTGTTCGAGGCGTTCGACACGGGGAGCGACGTGCTGACGGCGATGGGGCCGCTGTCGCCGCTGTCACTGGCCGGCGGCGGCGGGACGGCGTCGCCGGAGGAGGGGACGAAACGTGCCATCCGACAGCTGTACGCCGTACTCGTGGGACTGGACGAGGGGTCGATGGACACGTGGAAGCAGTTGTTCGACACCGCCACGTTCGACGGGCCGTTCTCGCTGGAGACGTTCACCGGCGTCGCCGAGACGACATATCGGGTGTGGTTCCACGGCCTCGCGCAACTGCTCGTCGAGAGTTTCACGCTGCGCATCGTCCACGAGGAGCTGGTCGCCGACGGCCACAGACACACGACGGAGACGGGGCGGTGGCTCTGGCGGATGCCACAGGCCGACCGGGAGCAGTTGCTGCTCCGCTGTACCGACGTTGACGACGACCTCGTCTCCGAGATGCAGGAGGCGCGCCGGCACCGCGACGAGCTGCTCTACGACTTCGGGTCGTGGGGGGAAGCCGACGCCAAGTCGACACTCGCCGACGCGCGACAGCACCTCGAAGTGCTGACCGCGCTGGAGCGGCAGGCGGTCGAGGGGTCGGTGTTCGCGTACTTCCCGAGCGACGCTGCGGAGTGAGTCACTGGTCCACGACGACGACTTTCACCTGCTGGACACCGCCGAGGGCGCGGAGGCGGTTGGCGAGTTCCGTGATGGCCGTCCCGGGACCGTCGACCACCAGCGTCTCCATGCACGTATCGTGTGAGAGGTGGATGTGCTGGACGGAGGTGATGATGTCGGCCATCTCGTGTTGAATCGTCTGGAGGCGGTCGGCGATGCCCTCGGCGTGGTGGTCGTGGACGACGACGATGGTTCCGTGGTGGCGCGCCGTCTCGTCCGACTCCCACTCGTAAGTGGCGAAGAAATCACGGAGCGCGTCCCGTATCGCCTCGGACCGACTCGCGTACTCCCAGTCCTCGACGATACCGTCGAGTCGGTCCGTCATCGACGGCGGGAGAGTGAGACTGATACGGTCTAAGTCCTCGCTCATACCGGCGGCTACACGGGCGGCCGGTAAAAGCCCTGACTCCCGCACCGGGACGGCGACACGGCGGCACACACCGCGGCCCACAGTAATACTGTATCGACAGAAAGTATTATTGTCTGCGTGTGTGACGGCTGTGACGAGATGCACATCCCGGACGGATTCCTCGATTTGTCTGTCGCGGCACTGTTCGCCGCGCTCTCGGTTGCCGTCCTCGCCGTCGCGGCGCGCCGCGCCGACGGCGAGTTGGCGGGCGCGCGCGCCCCGTTGCTCGGCGTCGTCGCCGCGGGCGTGTTCGCGGCGCAGATGCTCAACTGGCCGATTCCAGGCGGTACGAGTGCCCACTTCGTCGGCGGGGCGTTCACCGCCATCCTGCTCGGGCCACATCTGGGCGCGCTGTGCGTGGCGACTGTCGTCGTCGTGCAGGCACTCGTGTTCGGTGACGGCGGCGTCCTCGTCCTCGGGGCGAACGTGTTCAACATGGCCGTCGTGCAGGTGTACGTCGGTTACGCCGTGTACCGCGTCGTCGCACCCTACAACGAGTTCGCCGGGGCCTTCGCGGCCGGGTGGCTCGGCATCACCGCCGCCGCCGTCGCCGCCGGCGTCCAGTTGGGCGTGTCCTCGGCGTTCGCCTACGAACTCGGGACGACGCTCGCCATCATGGGCGTCGGCCACCTCGTACTCGGCGTCGTCGAGGGCGCGGTTACCGCCGTCGTCTACCGCTACCTGACGGACGCACGGCCGGACCTGCGCCACGCCGCGACCAGTGCGGAGGTGAGTGCCTGATGGACGCGTGGCTCCGTGACACGCGCGTGCTGGCCGTCGTCGCACTCGTCGTGCTGGTCGCACTGGCACCCGTCTTCGCGTGGGCGGCCGGACAGGTCGGCTACGCCGAACCGCTGGAGAACGCCGCGGAGGAGACCGGGGCGGCCGACGACGCGCGCCCGGTCCACGACGGCCTCCTGCCGGACTATGGGGTTCCGGGCCTCGGGTCAGCGGCGGGGACACTGGTCGCCGCCGCCGTCGGGACGGCCCTCACGCTCGCCGTCGCCACCGGAATCGGGCGTGTTCTGGGCGGGCAACATGACCCGGACTGACCTGCTCGGCCGGACCGTCGCGGAGGTTGCGGCCAAAGCGCGGTGGTTCCTGCTCGCCGAGGGGACGACGGAGCGGAACGGCTTCCTGCAGGCCGTCACGCCGAGCGTGACGCTCGTCGGCCTCCTCGTACTCGTCGGTCTCGCGGCCACCCGCCGAACACCCCACGAGGCGGCCGCGCTGGCCGCCGTCGCCGCTCTGCTCGCCGTCGCCTCGCGGGTCCCGGCCCGTGCCTTCCTCGGCCGGACGGTCGGGCCACCGGCACTCGCGTTCGTCGTCGTCGCCCCGCAGGCCATCCTGATGGAGGGGGCGACGCTGGCCGGGCCGGTGACGGTTCCCGGAGCGGCGTACGTCCTGACGTTCGTCGTCCGGGTCGGTGCCTGCGTCGGCTTCCTCGCCTTACTGCTGGCGACGACGCGGTTCAGCGACGTACTCGGCGCGCTCGCACGGCTCCGGGTCCCCCACATCGCCGTCACGCTCGTCGCCATCACCTACCGCTACCTGCTCGTGTTCTTCGCCGAACTCGGGCGGATGGCCCGCGCCCGCCGGAGCCGGACGATTCGAGAGCCGACGCTCCGGCGCGCGTGGCGGGACTCGGGCAGGTTCCTCGGCACCTTCTTCCTGCGGAGCATCGAGCGCGGCGAACGCGTCCAGCGGGCTGCCCGTGCCCGTGGCGGCGGCGACGTGCGGGGGTACGACCGGCGCGAGCGACCCGGCGTCGCGGACGCGGCGTTCGCGCTGGTCGTTGCCCTCGTCGGCATCGGGGTGGTCGTGGCGTGACGGCCATCGAGGCACGGGACCTGCGCTACGCCTACCCCGACGGGACGCTCGCCCTCGACGGCGTGGACGTGTCCATCGACTGCGGCGAACGGGTCGCGCTCCTCGGGCCGAACGGGGCCGGGAAGTCGACGCTGTTGCAGGTGTTGGGCGGCGTCTTGGACCCCGACAGTGGGGAGCGACGCTACTTCGGGACCGACGCCCCGGCGGACGAGTTGCGGGACCGACTGACGGTCCTCACGCAGGACCCCGCCGAGTACCTGTTCAACCCCACGGTCAGGGAGGACGTGGAGTACGGCCCGGCGCAACTGGACATCCCCCCTGCGGAAGCCGACGAGCGCGTCGCACGGCTGGCCGACCGACTCGGGTTGGAAGCACTCCTCGACAAGCCGCCGTTCAGGCTCTCGGGCGGCGAGCAGCGACGGGCCGCCCTCGCCAGCGCGCTCGCCGTCGAACCCGACGTTCTCCTGCTCGACGAACCGGTGAGCAACGTGGACGCGACACACCGGGCGGCCATCCTCGACGTGCTGGACGAACTCGCGGCGGCGGGCGTGACGCTCGTCGTCTCGACGCCCGACACGGAACTCGTCCCGCGCGTCGCCGACCGGGTGTACCTGCTCGACACCGAGGGGTCGGTAATCCGCGTCGGTCCGACGCGCGAGGTGCTGACCGACCGCGCGCTACTGGAGCGGTGTGGGCTCCGCCCGCCGCAGGTGGTCGAACTGTTCGACCGACTCGGCCGGGAGGAGCGGCCGCTCACCGTCACGGAAGCGGCCGATTTCTTCGAGTGACGGATGGCGTCTAGCCCGCCGCGTTCGTGTAACAGCCACGCACGAACACGTTCGGGGATAGGCTCAATCCGCTCTTGAATCCAGTCCCGAACATGGAGGGAGAGTATGCCGTCGGATAGCAATCCTACAGACGGGACGACGGAACCGTGGCCCCAGCAGTTGCTCGAGAGTCCGTGGCTACTCGCCGTCCTCTACCGTCACCGCGAGGTCGTATCCGCAGTCGAAGTCGTGGTTGCGCACGGCGAGGTCCGCGGCAGTCCGGCGGACCGTCGGGTCACCGCCGCGCGGAGCGTCGTCGTGCCGGTTCCGAGCGTGTTGCATACCTACTCCTCGTTCCCGTCGAAAAAAGTACCCACTCAAGCCTCAAACGGCGACTTTAGTTACGTTCTGTCAGGCCGCGCCTCGGGCACACAGTCGGAGCCACTCCCGGAGGCAGGCCGTCCCGCAGTGGACGTGTTCGGCCCGGGAGTCGTCGGCCCGGTCGACCACTGTCGCGGCGACGGTCCACTCGTCGTCGGCGACGTATCCGCCACAGGTCGGGCAGTCCCGGACGGTGTCGGCGTCGGGGTCGCGACCGACGGAGACGGCAGTGACGTAGTAGTCTCCGCCGAGGTGATGCGGCGTTGCCAGTTGCACGCGCCCAGTTCGGGGACGAACGGACAAGAGCACGTCGGCCCTGCAGTCCGGGGCGGACACGCTGTCACCGACCGGCCAAGGGTCAAGTCGGTGTAGCCCGTCACCGAGGCATGGACCGCAAGCAGGTCAAGGAGTCGTGGGAAGTGCTCTCGGACGCGTACGCGCGAACACGGCCGACCGACGGCAACGACGTCGACCTCCTCGAAGAACTGGCGGCCCTGCTTCCGGCGGACGCGACGGTGCTCGACGTCGGGTGTGGCGACGGGCGACGGACGCTGGCGAACATGCCGGAACTGGACCGTGTTGGCCTCGACTTCGCCCGTCGAGGGTTGGAACTGGCAGCCACGAACGTGCCGGCCGCGCGACTGGTGCAGGGCGACATGGCCGCACTGCCGATAGCGGACGGAACTATCGACGCCATCACTGCCTACCACTCGGTGTTCCACGTCCCGAAGGCGCGGCACCCCGAGGTGTACGCGGAGTTCGCCCGCGTCCTCCGGCCCGGTGGGTTCGTGTTGACGACGGTCGGGACGACCGGATACGAGACGACCCGCCGGGGCTGGCTGGGGAGTGACGCGTCGATGTTCTTCTCGACGCCCGGGAAGCAGGCGACCAGACGGCAACTCGAATCGGCCGGGTTCGAGATACGGTGGGAGCGGACCGTCGACGACCCGTTGGGCAGTTCCGCGCTCTTTTTCCTCGCGGAACGGCCCGAGTGAGCGAGGACCGCCGGACCGGGCCGCTCGGCGGTTCGGAAGGACTGGTGTGGCCAGTCGGAGCGACCGGCGGTAAGTGGCCACGGAAGTTATAATGCAACCGGTGAAAGGGTCGACATGGACCAACGAATACGCAACCACGCTGCGACGCTCGTCCACTGGAGCGGGCGGGTCCATCGGGGGGACGACGTTGTTCTCCGGGTGTCGGAGGGAACACACGACCTCGCCGTCGCCGTCGCCGAGGAAGTCGGTGGCCGTGGCGCCAATCTCCTGTCCGTGTACGGCTCTGACGAGGTCGAGCGGGCGTATCTGCGGGCACACGACGACGACTTCGAGACCGACCCCGAGTACGAACTCGCGCTGTACGAGAATGCGGACATCGTCCTCTCGCTCGGGGGCGGACGCAACACCACCGCGCTCGCGGACGTGGCCGCCGACCGCCGACAGGCTGCGGCTCGTGCCCACGAAGGTATCAGAGAGGCGCGGCTCGACACCGACTGGGTGTCGACGGTCCATCCCACGCGCTCGCTCGCCCAGCAGGCGGGGATGGCCTACGAGGAGTATCGGGACTTCGTGTACGATGCCGTCCTCCGGGATTGGCAGTCACTCGCCGAGGAGATGGCGCGGTTGAAGGAGATTCTGGATGAGGGGAGTGAGGTACGACTCGTCGGCGAGGGGACGGACATCACGATGTCCATCGCGGACCGCGTGGCCGTCAACAGTGCCGCCTCCGTCGACTACGACTCACACAACCTTCCGAGCGGCGAGGTGTTCACGGCTCCCGCCGACGCCGACGGGACCGTCACCTTCGACGTGCCGATGACGGTCAACGGCCGTCGAGTGCGTGACGTGTCGCTCACCTTCGAGGACGGCACCGTCGTCGACTACGGGGCGGCACAGGGGGAGGCGGCCATCGAGGAGGTACTCGACACCGACGCGGGAGCGCGTCGCCTCGGCGAACTCGGCGTCGGGATGAACCGCGGTATCGACCGCGTGACGGACAACATCCTCTTCGACGAGAAGATGGGTGGGACAGTCCACCTCGCGCTGGGGCGGGCCTACGCCGCGAACTTCCCGGCCGGTCACGAGGACGAACGGAACGAGTCTGCAGTCCACGTCGACCTCATCAGGCACATGGGCGAGGGGTCACGTCTCACCGTCGACGGTGAAGTCGTCCAGCGGGGCGGGACGTTCCGCTGGGAGGACGGCTTCGAGTAAGAGACGGGTCTCGACTGGTTTTCTTATCGGCGGCGCGGCCGCTCGTCGTGGGAACGTGGCTGAGGGGAGTAAGCCCCCTTCTGTTCGGCCCGGCATTCGGCTGAGCGTCCGCGCGGGTGTCCGGGCTACCAGACTGCGCGGACTTGCACCAGTGAGGATTCGCCGTTCCATCCGTTCTCCGCGGTTCGTGTGATGGCAGGACCACCACGCGCTCGGCGGGTCAACTCCCCGTCCCTTGCGGTTCGGGTTCGCACGCCTCATCGCTTCCGCGAAGCGGTATCGTTTCTGTTCCAGTGCCAGCGGTCTTCCGCTCCGGGCTTGCGCCCGGTCACCTGCCCGGACGGTGGGGGGACTTTCCTCATGGGCGTGGTCTCCGACGGCGGGGACGGCGTCGGCCGCCGACCCGCACACGGAGTGCCCACGGGGGCCGGGCTCCCTCTGCCGGCTAGCTCTACTCGGTGACCCGGATTAAGCCGTTCGGTCGGGGTGGCTCCCAGCGGTCGTGGGTCGTGAGATGTTCACGTTCAGGGGCGAGAAATGAAAGTATTCAAACGGCTGGTCCACATAGACGGTACAATGGCAGGGGCAATGGGCGAACTCACGCCAGCGGACGGACAGCACGCCGTCGAACTGGCACGGAACGCCGTGACGTCGTTCGTGGCGAACGGAGCACGCGAGCAACTGGGCAGTATGCGCGAGGCGTTCTACACCCGAACGGGTGCGTTCGTCCGGTTGGAGAAAGACCGTGGCCGCGGCCGTCTCCGCGGCTGTGCGGGGAGTTACGAGTGGAGCGACCACCTCGGCGAGGCACTGGTGGACGCCGCCATCGGTGCCGCGAGCGAGGACTCCTGTGGCTCGGTCGTCGACGCCGCGGAACTCGACTCGCTCCGGGTGTCGGTCTGTATCGTCGGGAACGTCGTGCTGACCGACGACCCGCTCGCCGACCTCGAACTCGGGACACACGGCGTCGCGGTCGAACGCGGTGCCAAGAGTGGGTGGCTCTACCCGACCGTCCCCGTCGAGAACGGCTGGAGTGCCCGCGAGTACCTCGACCGAGTGAGCCGGACGGCCGGCCTCGCACCGACGGCGTGGGAGGACGAGGACACGATGGTCACGCTGTTCGAGGGCCGCGTCTTCGAGGAGCGCGAACCGGGCGGCACGATTCAGGAACGCACGTAACCGACCCAGCAGTCTCTCTCTGTGGACCGGACCGGTGAGCGACGGCACCGCCGCTCTCGGGGCGGCGGGCCGAAGAAACAGAGTGCCGGGCGCGCCAGCGGGAACCGCGTTACGCGGCGGTTGCGTTGCCGCTCGTCTCGGTACCGCTCGTCTCGTTGCCGTCGTCGTCGGGCGTCACGTCGCTGATGGCGTCACCGAGCGACCCGGAGAGGTCGCCGCTCAGGAACTGCCGAACGGTGTCGTGAATCTGGCTCACGTGGTCGGGCACCTGCTCGGGCAGGCTCACCGGCGGGCCGCGGTCACCCTGTTCGACGGGTGCGGCGTCGGGGCCGCCCGCGCGGTCAGTGTCGTTGGCATCGTCGTCGGCCCGTTCGTCGGCATCGGCGGCGTCCGCCCGTTCGTCGGCGTTGTCGGCCGCGTCGTCGTTCGCGCCAACGTCCACGGGGGCGTTCCCCGGGAGCGCGGCGGCGGTACCTGCAGTCAACACGAGCGCGGCGAGTCCTGCCGCGACGAGTAGTTTGGTTCTCATCGTTGCCTCCACCCGAGTCCAACGGCCAGTGGGTATTGAAGGGGTGCGACGCCGAAGACAAATTTCGGCGGATTCAGGCGTTTTCGGGCCGGTTTAACGCCAGTTAACTCGGATTAATCGGGACGAACAGTGGCGGTCCGAGCACGGTGTCGCGTGGTGGCCCCGAGCGGCGGGCACTCACTCGGCCGCGCCGAGTCCGACCCGAGCCGCGTCGGTCAGCGCCCACTCGCTCGCGGCGTCGATGTCGAAGTCGGCCACGACTGTCCCGTCCTCGACGACCGGTTCTAGCAGAGGGTCGCCGTCCGTGGGAGCATCGCTGTCGGCCAGCGCGACGTGGTGGCCGCCGTCGGCCGTACGGTACACCTGCTTGGCCCCGGAGAGTTTGCCACGCTTTGCGGCCGGTTCGCCGTCGACTGCCACGATGTCGAGGGCGAAGTCCACCGGGTCGGCGTTGCTGACGTACCCGCCGACGCCGAAGCCGTCGGCCACGTCGCGTAGCTCGCGCAACTCGGCCGGGCCGAGGCCGCCGCTGACGAAGATACCGATATCCTCGTGGCCGCGCGCGTCGAGTTCCCAGCGGACCTCTTGGGCGATGTGCCGGAAGTCACCCCGGCGGGACCCGGTGGTGTCGAGGCGGACGCTGTCGAGGTCCGGGACGGCCTCAACGGCCCGGAGTACCTCGTCCACCTCGTCGCTGTAGGTGTCACAGAGCGTGACGCGGGGCACGTCGGGCGCGACGGCCTCGTCGAACGCCCGCCACGCGGCCTCCTGCTCGCCCCGGCCGAAGCAGATGACCAGAGCGTGGGGCATCGTACCGCTCGCTTCGCGGTCGAGGACATCGCCGGCCGCGGCCGACGAGAAGCCGTCGAGTCCACCCACCAGGGCGTTGCGCTCGACGACGGCGGCGATGGACGGGTGGACGTGGCGCGCCCCGAAACTCACAATCGTCGTCTCCGGCGCGGCGCGGCGGGCGCGCATCGCGTTCGTTGCGATGCCCGAGGCGTGTGAGAGAAAGCCCAGTAGAGCAGTTTCGTAGACGCCGAACGCCCGATAGTTGCCCTCGATACGCATCACCGGACCGCCGTCGAAGGCCGTCCCCTCGGGGAGCGCGGACACGTCCACGTCGAGCCCCGAGAGCAGTGCGGCGGCGTCTTTCACGCCACCGAAAACCTCGAACTCGCCGGTCGGGAACTGGTCGGCGGTGACCTCCGCGACGACGTGTGGGTTCCGCCCGGCGTGGGCGAGCGTCTCCGTCGTCCGTTCGAAGTAGGCGTCGGTAGCCCGCCCCGACGCGATGGCCTCGGGCGGCACGATGTCGAACTCAGTCATACCGTGCGCTACCGGTGGCGCGCCGAAAAAACTACGCTTCGGGCCGGACGGCCGACAGGTCGCCGACTGTCGGCGCGTTCGTTATCGTCACCGTCGCACCCGACCGGTCGACCCGGAAGGCGTCCCCGAAGGCGTCCGTCTCGGGGATGCGGTACGTGTCCGCCTGCCCGCCGGCCGACTCCGCGCCCCAGTAGTTCAACAGGGCGCGGTAGCCGCGGGCGAACTCGCGGGCCTCGCCGGGCGAGTCCCACTCGAGACGCCAGACGTAGGCCGTCTCGTTGGTGTCGGCGTCGCGCTGGTAGACGTGGAGTCTGTCGCCCTCCCACCCGCTCGTCACGTCGAGCGCGTAGTCGTACGGGTCCGAGGAGTTGACGCTCCCGTCCTCGACGTTGACGAACGAGCGCGGGTCGACGACCGGCTGTCGGTCCTCGTCGTGAAGCGTGTAGGCGAACATCGACGTGAGGGCCGACTGGCCGAACACCGCGTAGTCCGGGCGGTCCCGGTCGGGTCGGACGCGCGCCCACTCGCCCGTCGCCGTGTCCGTGAGGGTCACGTTCGCTGGCGGGTCGCGGTCGGTGTATCGCGCCGGGTAGATGACCTGCCCGGCACTCTCGGGCGGGTCCTCGAAGGCCGCGTCGACGGCGTCCCATCCACCCTGCCGGACCAGATGCCTGACGAATCCGGGGCCGTCGCTGTACGGGAAGAAGTTGAGGTAGTAGACGCCCCAGTGGAAGTCCTCGCCCACGCCGGACTGGCTCTCCTCGCTGCTCTCGATACAGGTCCACGCGCCGCCACAGCGGGCGGTGTATCGGTCCTGCACTACGCTCGCCTCGCCCTCGATGAGGCCGTTCCGGCCGTTGACGCCGTCGCGGGTGTCGCCGCGGAGCGAGGAGAGGTTGTGTCGCTGGTCCTGTAAGGCGTGGACGAGTTCGTGTGCCAGCGTTCCCTCGCCGTCCAGACTCGGGCTGTCGGACTCGGCGACGATTTTGATGGAGTCGTTGCCCGGAGCGTAGAAGCCGAGGACGTTCGACCCGCTGTTGCCCTCTTGGACCGCGAGCGAGTCGGTGTCCTCGCCGATCAACATTAGTGCCTCGAACTTCGCGTTGTCGAAGGTTCGGAACGCCGCGGAGTGGTTCGAGTCGCCGCGCTCGCGGAACTCCGCGCGAGAGATGATGTCGACGGGGACCGTCTCCTCGAACTCGGCGTCCCGGACGTACTCGACGCGGGCCATCGCACGGGCAACGACTGCCTCGCGTTCGTCGGCGGCGAGGCCGTCCTCGTTGGTCACGTCGAGCGTCTCGTTGTGCCAGTAGCCGTTCTCCCAGCCAACCCGGTCGGTTTCCGGGTCCGGCAGGGTGGCACCCTCGCCCTCGTCCGCACCGGGGTCGGTACCGCCGATGCCTGCGGGGAGGTTACACCCCGCGAGGGCGACGAGGACGACGAGTGCGAGGGCCGGGACCAATCGCATACCACGAGCCACGGCCCGCGCGGCCAAAAGCCCCGCGCATGTGTCCGGCCGCCGGGAAACGGTTTTTCGAGTGCGTCGTCTACACGCAGGCATGGAGTTCGACACCGACAGCACCGCAGTCGTCGTCGTGGACATGCAGAACGGCTTCTGTCACCCCGACGGGAGCCTCTACGCACCCGAGAGCGAGGCGGCAATCGACCCGGTGGTGAGTCTCGTCGAGCGGGCACACGATGCCGGTGTGCGGGTCGTCTACACCCGCGACGTACACCCGCCCGAGCAGTTCGAGGACGCCCACTACTACGACGAGTTCGAGCGGTGGGGCGAACACGTCACGGAGGGGTCCTGGGAGGCCGAACTGGTCGCAGACCTGCCGGTCGGCGAGGACGACCACGTGGTCGAGAAACACACCTACGACGCCTTCCACGGGACGGAACTCGACGGGTGGCTGTCGGCCCGCGGTATCGACGATTTGGTCATCTGCGGGACGTTGGCGAACGTCTGTGTCCTGCACACCGCGGGCAGTGCCGGCCTCCGTGACTACCGTCCGGTGTTGGTCGAGGACGCAATCGGCTACATCGAGGAGGCCCACCGCGAGTACGCGCTGGACCACGCCGACTGGCTGTTCGGCGAGGTGACGGCTCGCGAGGCGGTGCAGTTCTAGTCCGTTTCGGCGCGGAAGACACCCTGCCCGGTGGCCATCGGTTCGACGTTGCCCTCGGGCGTCTTGCTCTCGACGGTCACCGAGGCGACGGCACTGGTATCGTGCGTGTCGACGACTTCCGCAGTCGCAGTGAGGTCGTACACCGCGTCGTAGAGGAAGTTGATGTCGAGACTCAGCGGTTCGACCGTGTCGTTGACCGGGTCCGGCATCGTCGTCCTGATGGCGAGTTCCGCGGCCTGTTCCAACAGCGTCGCCGCGATGCCGTTGTGGACGGTCGGCGGGTCGCGTTCGTCGTCGGTCAGCGACTCGTCGAACGGAATCACCAGCGTCGCGCCACCGTACTGCAGGTCCTCCATATGGACGTCCAACCGCGAGAGATAGCCCTTCTCGCGCTCGACGGACATTCGGAGCATCACCGGTGCACCCTCCGGCAAGTCCTTTGCCATGTAATAGCGTACCGTCAGCACGGTCTTTTGTTTGTTGGTTCATTCACACGAGCGTGTAAATTAGTGCGAGACTACTTGTCGCGTGTTAGCAATTCAGTGGTCGATTATTACGGTCACCCGGTCCCCGACCGCGAAACCGTGGTCCGGACAGACCAGTTTCACGCCCACTGTCTCGCGCCCACAGAACAGCGAGAGGCCGGTAATCGGGTCGCCGGCGGGTCCGTCCGAGTCCGGCGACCCCCGCCGCACCCGAACAGTCGGGTCGGTCCACGACACGGTTCGGTCCTCGGCGACGCCGACGCGGGTGTCCAAGAGGGACACCGGACCGTCCGGGCCGCCGAGCGCGCCGCCCCCGTCGTAGTGGGGGAGGCCGCCGTCGAGGACGCACCCGCCGCCGTCGAGGCCGGCGAAGCAGTCGCCGGGTGCAGGGTGGGTCGGCGCGTCGAGGACGGCGTACGTCTCGCCCGTCTCGACGACAGTCCCGGTCCCGTCCCATCCGACCGGTCGGAGGTCGAGTGCCGGGTCGAGTGTCATCCGGACGGACCCCGAGGCGCGGTACGGGTTCGCGTCGGCCGCCCGGAACCCGAGGTGAAGGTGGTCGTCGACCCACGGCGCGAAGAACCCGGAGCGTGCGAGCGACCCCAGCGAGTCCCCGATGCTCACGCTGTCGCCCGACGCGACGGCGGGGTCGACGTGGAGGATGCGCGCGACGGACTCGCCGGTGTCGAGTAGTATCAGGTGGTCGTGGTCGGCGGCGTAGGGCTTGGGCGGCGCGTCCACGGTCCGGGTGTCGAGTACCTCCCCGGCGACCGGGGACGGTGCGGGGGTGCCGACGTGGGACGCCTCGTCGTGTGGTTCCGGGTAGAGGTCGACCGCCGCCCCCGCGTCGTGGGCCGTGTACGGCGAGTTGTAGAGGGAAAAGCGCGGATACCGACGGAGTACGTCGGCCGAGAGGCGAACTGCCATCGTCCGACGTTGGGCGAGTGCAGGCTTGAACCTCACGACCCGGTGTGAGCCGTCAAGCCCTTATCCGGTGACATCCCTCTCCCGAGTATGCGCGTGGTCCGTGGCCGCGGCGAGGACGCCGACACCGACCGAGCGGTCACCCAGCGACTGCTGGAGTGGGTGGGAACGACGGGCGAGTCGGCGGTGCGCGTCTGGCGACCCCACCGACAGGTCGCGTTCGGCCCGCAGGACCGGACCGCAGCCGGGTACGAGGCCGCCGTTGCGGCGGCCAAAGAGCGCGGGTACGCCGTCCACGACCGACAGGTCGGCGGCCGACCCGTCGCCTACACCGGCGACACCATCGCGTTCGCCCGCATCGAACCTGTCGCCGACGAGCGGACTGGCCTCGACGAACGCTACGCGGGCGTCCGGGTCGACGTGCGGGACGCCCTGCGGGAACTCGGCGTCGACGCCGAGCGCGGGGAACCCGAGGACGCATTCTGCCCCGGCGGCTACTCGCTACAGGCGACGGGCGGGAAACTCGTCGGCGTCGCCCAGCGGGTCACCGGGGACGCCGCACTGGTCGCCGGCATCCTCGTCGTGGACGGCCACGAGGCAATCGCCGCGGTCCTCGAACCGGTGTACGAGGCGTTGGGCGTGGCCTTCGACCCCGAGTCGGTCGGGAGTATCGACCGCGCCGGTGGGGAGGTCGACCCGGTCGCCATCATCCTCCGGGTCGAGGACGCCCTCGTCGGGGACACGCTGGGGAGCGTCGAGTGGGTCGACGACCTCGCCGCCGTCGAGTGGGCGGGCGAGTAGTCCCCGAGATTTAGAACCCCACGGGACGGAGAGGGTGTATGCTCATTCGGAACGCGACCCTCCCGGACGGCCGCGTCCGCGACGTGCGCGTCGTGGACGAGGAGATAGCGGCCGTCGGCGAGGACCTGCCGATGCCCGACCGGGCCGACGCCCGCTTCATCGACGCCACGGGACTGCGGCTCATGCCGGGGATGATAGACACCCACGTCCACTTCCGCGAACCGGGCTTTGCCCACAAGGAGACGTGGGAGACGGGGAGCGCGTCGGCCGCGGCGGGCGGCGTTACCACCGTCGTCGACCAGCCGAACACCGACCCGCCGACGGTCGACGGCCCGGCCTTCGACGAGAAGGCAGACCTCGCCGGGGCATCGCTGGTCGACTACGGTATCAACGGCGGCGTCACCGCGGAGTGGGTTCCCAGCGCGCTCTTCCAGCGGCCGATGTTCGCGCTCGGCGAGGTGTTCCTCGCGGACTCGACCGGCGAGATGGGCATCGACGTGGACCTGTTCGCCAGCGCGGTCAAGACCGCCGCTCGGCAGAACACCGTCGTCACGGTCCACGCCGAGGACGCCACGGAGTTCGAACCCGGCGCGAAAGAGCGGGACGACGCCGACGCGTGGAGTGCCTACCGCACCGCCCGCGCCGAGGCCGCCGCCGTCCGGGCCGCCGGGGCTGTCGCCGACCGCTTCGAGGCCCACCTCCACGTCGCCCACACCTCCACCCCCGAGGGCATCGACGCCGCCACGGAACACGGCATGACCTGTGAAGTGGCACCACACCACATGTTCCTCTCGCGGCGTGACTTGGACGAGTTGGGGACGTTCGGCCGCATGAACCCGCCGCTCCGGCGCGAGCGGTTGCGGAGCAAGGTGTGGGAGCGCGTCGTGGACGGGACAGTCGACATCGTCGCCACGGACCACGCTCCCCACACCCGCGAGGAGAAAGACGCGGGCATCTGGGACGCGCCCTCGGGTGTCCCCGGCGTCGAGACGGCCCTCCCGCTGTTGCTGGCACGGGCCGCGGCGGGGGAACTCTCCTACGAGCGCGTCCGCGACCTGACGGCCAAGAATCCTGCCGAGATATTCGACGTGCCCAACAAGGGGACCATCGCTGAGGGCATGGACGCCGACCTCGTGCTGGTCGACCCAGACCGGCCCCGCGAGATTCGCGGCGACGCCCTCCACTCGAAGTGCGGGTGGACGCCCTTCGAGGGGATGGAGGGCGTGTTCCCCGAGTTGACGGTCGTCCGCGGCGAAGTCGTCTACGAGCGGGTCGGCCCGGACTCGGCACTAGAGAAGGCGGCGGCCGGCGAGCAAGAGGGCGAGCGGTTCGGGACCGCAGTCGGCGAGAACGTTCGCACACTCGCGCGTGACCCCGACACGGCGGGGGCGGCGAACACACCGACCGAGACGGCCGACGGCGAGCGTCGCGACGAGCACTGAGCCGCCGGGTCACATCGTCACACGGCTCGGTCGCGGGCACGCGCGAGTCGCTTCTCCGGGACGGGTCTGAGGACGCCGAAGACGAAGCGGTACCCGACGACGGCACCGCCGAGGCCGAGACAGACCGCGAACGCCAGTGCCGACCCGAGTGGCGGCCGGACCCACAACAGGCCCAACGCCAGCAAGCCCGGGAGGCCGACGAACAGTGCCATGAGGACGACAGCGTAGCCCCTGCTCGCGAGCGCGTCTCGCTCCTCGGAGAACAGCACCGCGGCGGTCCCGAGCGTGGTCACGCCTGCGAGCGGGACTAACCACCACCGGAAGGGGACTGCGAAGGCCATCCCCGTGGCGAGCGCGAGGACGCCGACGAGTCCGTCGGTGAGAAGTACCCTCCGTGTCGGGTCCATATCTGCGGTTCAGGCCGTGGCTACTTCAGCGCGCCGTCGGGCGACCCCTCGAACGGCGGAGATGGTCGCGGTAGTGGGTCGGCTCCCGTGCGTGGACGCAGTCGTAGTTCACCGGAGTGACGAGGCGTCGACTGGTATCACCGTTGGACCGCCAAGACGGGTGTGTCGCTGGCTTGGATGACCTGCTCGGTGACGCTGCCGAAGATGAACCGCTTGGCACCGGACCGAGCACGGGTGCTCATAACTGCGAGGTCGACCCCAGCCTCCGTCATGTACTCCGCGATGACCCGAGCGGGGCTGCCGACCCTGACAGCGGTGGTCGAGTCGACACCCTCGGCGGCGTGTGCCTCGACGAGTCGTTCGGCTGCTGCCATCCGTTCACGCCGTCGCCGGTCGAGTTCTTCGTCGTCTCGCCCGGCGGTCCCGGGGCCACTGGAGAGTTCGACGATCGACAGCACGTGTATCGTGGCGTCGTACTGCTCGGCGTGGCTGAACGCGTGGATGGCGGCGTCGGTCGTTGCCTCGCTACCGTCTGTCGGGAGAAGGATGGTGTCGTACATGAGTTGGCTCGTCGGTCGGTTGCGCTTCTGTCATTCTGTTACTCCGGTGAGGGACCTACTGTGCGCGAGCGATGAGCACTGCGTCGGCGAGCACGTCGTGGCCGATCGGGGCGAGTTGTAGCACTCCACCGAGTACGAACACGTTGGCGGTCACGAACCCGAGCAGCGGTCCCGTACTCGCGGCCAGCAGTCCGAGCGTAACCAGTCCGGTGGCGATGTAGACGTATCGCTCTTGGGGCCGAATCTGTGGACTCTGCCAATTGTACAGCCCCGTTACGAGATAGCCCGTCCCCATCACTGCAAACCACGGGTGCCAGTACGCGTAGGTGAGCAGTTGCGGCGGGAGCGTTCCAGCAATGGCGGCGACGTTGACCACGGTCGCGGCCACGTTGAGCCCGCCCCACACCAACCAGACCCGGTTTCGTCTGACGGTCGGTGCGGTGTAGGTCACGCCGACGAAGATAATCCCGCCGGTCAGGCCGATCCACGTGAGGACGATAGACGGAATCAGTCCGACCGGAGCGAGGCTCGGGTTCTGGCTGAACAGCCAGGACAGTCCCCAGCCGAGCACTCCCTCGAGGAAGCCAAACAGCAGCAGTCCATCGCCCGGAAGCGGGGGGGTCAACAGCCGCCGGAAGTACTGCGACAGTACGACGCTCGAGCGGTGAACACGACCGACAGCCCCGGCAGGTTCACTGGGCACTGGTGGCCAACCCCGGAGACTGTCTGTCTCCAACGAACTCCGCCGTGTAGCGAAGACTGGAACGGTCCATCGTCTACGGTAGGGGCTATAATGTAAAGTCACCTGTGGTTGATATTCGTACTATACTATCGGCGTCTCGATGTGTTACACCGAGTCAGGAGCCGGTTCGACCACGAATGCACGCGCGCTACTCAGCACGATTGCTCGAACGTAGCATCGATAGAAGAGTTCAGACGTGGGACGTTCTAATCGTCCGCTTCGGCGGTCGTCCCGCCGTCGGCGTCCTCGCCGTCGAGGTCGCCCCCGCAGTGTGGACACTCGTCGTGGCGGAGTTGCGTGCTGTGTTCGCGGACTTCCCGCATCACCTCGGAGATGCGGTCCTCGGCCTCCAGTTCCTCCTCGACGGAGAGTTCGACGCCCTCGACTTCCAGCAGGAACTTGGCGACTTCGGTGGCCTCGTACATCACGTCGTCCAGTTCCTCGGCGGTGAAGAAGTCACACATCGCGCCGTAGAGGAAGGTAGCTCCGGCCTTTCGGACCTTCTCCTCGAAGGACGCCCGGGCCTGATTGACCGCTTGGGGCGTGTACGTGTCCGTCATGAAGGGAACGAGGTCGGGTAGGTTCTCGCCGATTTTCGTCATCTCGACGCCCGTCTCGGTGCGGAAGTCCGCACACAGGCGGGCGATGGCCCACTCGCGGGCGGTCACGTATGTCCGCTCCCGGAGGAACTCGTTGGCCCGGTCGTAGGTCCCGCCCTCTATCTTCTTGAACCGGTCGTACTTCTGTACGTCCGCGGGCGGGGCCGCCGTCTCCGGGTCGTCGTCCCCGCCGCCGACCGTCTCCGGGTCGGCGTCGTCCTCGTCGGCGGGCGTCTCCTGACCGTCCGGCAGGGAAGAGTCGGGCATAGCGGCTATCGTCACCGGACGCGAAAAAGCGTATCGGCGGTGTCTGACGCGCGAACGACGGTGTTTCGGGCACCGCCGGTCCCCGAGCGAGCGTTTTTTGACCGCCGGCCGAGAGAGATGACGTATGAAGGTCCTGCTTGCCGTCGGCGGCACCGAGGGGTCCTACGCCGCACTCGACGAGGCGATCGCGCGGGCGGCGGAGGCGGGTGACGACCTCACCGTCGCCGTCGTCGAACGCGACGACGTGGGCGCGACTGCCGAGGACATCGAGGCGGCAGTCCGGGACCGGGTAGCCGAGAGCGACGTGGACGCGGCGGTCCGTCGGGTCGATGGACACGCCGGCGCGCAATTAGTGGAACTCGCGGACGACGGCGGGTTCGACCGACTGGTGTTGACCGGCGGAGAGCGCAGTTCACTCGGGAAGATACAGCTCGACGAGATGATAGAGTTCGTCCTCCTCAACTCCGAAACGACGGTGACTCTCGTCAGATGAGAGCGGAGATATTCCCCGACGAGTCGGCAGGTGAGTTCCCGGAACCGCCGACGACGTTCACCGACGGCGAGGACCGGGACATCAGCGTCCAAGTCGCCGACGCGGACATCCTCGAAGAACTGGTCGAGATGTACGTGGAGTTCGACCCGGAGGACCGCGCACAGGGGATTCCGCCGGTCCGCGAGGACAGCATCCGCGAGTGGCTGGACACACTACTCGACTCCGACTGTCTGAACGTCGTCGCCCGCCACGGCGACAGTGCCATCGGCCACGCGACGCTGGTCCCGGACCGCGGCGAGGCGTACGAACTCGCTATCTTCGTCCTCCACACCCACCAAGGGGCAGGCATCGGGACGGTGTTGCTGAAGCGGTTGCTCGGGCACGCACAAGCCTCGGGCATCGAACTGGTCTGGCTGACCGTCGAACGGTGGAACAAGCCGGCCATCACCCTCTACGAGAAGGTGGGGTTCGAGACGGCCAGCACCGAGGGCTTCGAGTTGGAGATGGGAATCCGGCTCTAGACCGAGAGCACGGGCTGGCTGGCGTACATCAGGACGTACTCGGCGGCTTTCCCCAGCACCGCCTCGGGGGCACCGGTGACGGGTTCGCGCGGGACGACGAGGAAGTCCGCGCCCACGGCGTCGGCGGTGTCGAGGACGACGTTCCCGGGGTGGTGGCTCAGTCGTGACTCGGAGAAGCCGAGTGCCGTCGAGTGGTTCAGCGGCACGTCGTGGTCGCTGGCGAGTCGGTCCACGTCGTCCATAAACTCCTGTGTCCGGGCGGCGACGGCGTCGTCGTCGAGTTCGCCCGCCTCCAGACTGCGGGCGACGGACTCTTCGAGGACGTACAGCGCGTGGACGGCCGCGTCGTAGCGGGCGGCGATTGCGACGGCGAACTCGGCGGCGTCGAGTGCCGCCTCGCCCCCGTCGAGAGATACGAGGACACGGTCGATAGCCACGCCGGTCATATCCTGCTGTCCGTCGGGGAAGGGCAAAAAGCCACCGAGCGACCAGCGCGCGCTACGGGGACGCGTGGAATTTAAGCCGAGAGGGGCGATAGACACGCCCAATGTTCGACACCGTGGTCATCGCGACGGACGGGTCCGAGAGTGCCGCGCGGGCCGTCGCCGTCGCGCTCGACCTCGCGAAGCGGTTCGACGCGACTGTACACGCGCTGTACGTCCTCGACGAGGGCGACATCGAGGGGTCACCCGAAGAAGTGAGCGACGACCTCCGGAACGCATTGACCCAGACGGGCGAAGAGGCTCTGGACGCCATCACCGGGCGGGCCGACCGGGACGTCGTCACGGCCGTCCGGGAGGGCGACCCGGCCACGGAGATAATCGATTACGTCACGGAGGTCGACGCGGACGTCATCGCCACCGGGACGCGGGGCCGGCACGGCGAACACTCGTTCCTGCTCGGGAGCGTGGCCGAGGCCATCGTTCGACGCTGCCCCGTGCCGGTGCTGACCGTCAGGCAACTCGACGGCGACGAGGAACCGCCGCCGGGCGTCCGGCCGTAGCCGACGGCTTCATTGGCCGGGGACCACTCCGAGGAGTATGGACGACTGGCTCATCGACGACGACAGACTCTCTCTCTCGCGGAAATCCCGCCTCCCCGGAGAAGGCTTCTTCCACCCCGATTCGGTCGAGGAGGTCGAACGGGAGCGCGAAGCCGAGGCGACGCTCACCGACGCACCCGCCGTCGTCGTCGCCGACCCCGACGCCGACGGCCTCGCCTGTACCGCGCTGGTCCGGGAAGCCGTCGCCGACGCCGCACTGCTCCCCGCTGGACCGCGGGACATCAAGCAAGCACTCACCTTCGTCACCGAGTACGCCGACGCCGGCGTTCCCGTGTTCGTCTGTGACCTCTGCCCGGACTCGCCCGAGGACGTTGACCCGCTCGGTGCCGTCGCAGAACTGGCGAGCGAGGTCCACTGGTTCGACCACCACCAGTGGGACGAGGCCCTCGGCGAACTCGTGGACGACCACGTCACGCGGCGGGTCGTCGGCGAGTCCGAGGAGGAGTGTACCGCCGACGTGGCGGTGCGGTCGCTGGACTACGACTTCCCCGACCACCTCGAAGCACTGGCGGTCGTGACCCGCGACCACGACCTCTGGCTCCGGGAGGACCCCCGGAGCGACGACCTCGCGGACTACGCCTACTGGGCCGACCCCGAGGAGTACGTCGACGTGGTGCGCGAACACGGCCCTGACCTCCCGGCGGCGGTCGAGGAGTTCCTCGCCGAACAGCGCGTCGAGAAGGAAGCACTCATCGAGTTCGCCGTCGACCGCGCCGAGATTCGGGACATCGGTCCGTGGACCGTCGGCATCACCTACGGCCGCTGTTCCCAGAACGAAGTCGCCGAAGCACTGCGCGAGCAGGGGACCGACGCCGCCGTCATCGTCAAGCCCGCCGGGTCGGCCTCGATTCGCGGGACGGACTCCTTCGAGCACGCACACGAAGTCGCCGGCAAGGTCAACGGCGGCGGCCACCCCAAGGCCGCGGGCTGTAAGCCCGACATCTACGACGACATGCTCGACTACGCCCACCACTGGACGACGGAGGGTGCGGTGGCCAAGCAAGTAATCATCGAGGCGTTCCACGACGTGAAGCGCGAAGTCGAAGCGGCGGACGAGGAGTAGGACAGCCACGAGCGGAGCGAGTGGCTGCTTTTTCGCCCACGTTTTTCGCCGAGCGGTGCGCGGAGCGCGCCCGAGGCGAAAAAGGTGGCAGGTCATCATCGAGGCGTTCCACGACGTGAAGCGCGAAGTCGAAGCGGCGGACGAGGAGTAGGACAGCCACGAGCGGAGCGAGTGGCTGCTTTTTCGCCCACGTTTTTCGCCGAGCGGTGCGCGGAGCGCGCCCGAGGCGAAAAAGGTGGCAGGTCATCATCGAGGCGTTCCACGACGTGAAGCGCGAAGTCGAAGCGGCGGACGAGGAGCGCGGAGCGGAGAGCGGCGAGGAAGTAGACGCCAGCGAGTAGCGATCCCTACCGCTCGCCGGCGACCCACTTCTGGGAGTAGGCGGTGCCACACTCACAGAGCGCGTAGGCGTGAATCACGTCGCCCTCGGCGTAGAGGTCCCCGACCTCCTCGTTCTGGGCCTCGGCGAACGCGAAGATGAAGCGGGGGTCGTGGACGGCACTCTGTTCACCCTCGTCCACGACGGCCGGGCAGTCGCCGCCGGTGCAGTCCGGGGCGATTTCACCCTCGACGCCCATCGCGGAGCCGGCGAGCGACATCGGGTCCACGTCGGTCGCCTGCTGGAAGGCCGTCCGGCCCTTCTCGGCCGCGAGAACGAGGACGACGCCGCCGGAGACGGACTCGCCGACCTCCGCGAGGCGGTCGAGTCGCTCGACGGCAGTCTCGCTGAAGAAGATGAGCACGTCGTCGGGGCGGTCGCCTGCGAGGAACTGCTCGCGTGTCTCGTGCATACTCCGGGTCGCCGACGCGGATACAAAAGCGACGCGACACGCGGAGGCGTGGAACCGCTAGCTCTGTGAGACGCTCCGCCACGCCTCGTCGAGCCGGTTCGTCACGTCGGCGCGTTCCTCGACGGCCACCGAGAGCGACTCCGAGAAGTCGATGGTCACCTCGTCGACGTTGCGCCGGTAGACCTTGATGCGCCGCCTGTCGTCCGAGAGGACGCTGTCGTGGAGTTCCAACAGGTCGTGGTCGGTGAGTTCGTCGATGCGGCGGTAACACGTCGCTATCGGGATGTCCAACTCCTCGCTGAGTGTCTGTGCCGACAGCGGTTCGTCTGTCGCATCGAGGATTTCCGCGCTGTACTTGTTCCCCAGTGCCCGAAGTAGCTCTGCAGGCGGCATCTAATATCAGCATTTATACTCTCCGTATTATAAAATTGACGGGACGGTGCAAATATCCGAAAGCACTGGCGGAAAATGCGCAAAAAAGACGGTGTCTCCGCCAGTTCAAACCGGGCAGAAGTTCGTTATCAGCAGTGATATTCAGATAGGAGAGTCGTCGCCACTCATCATCGAGAAGGCACTCGCGTTCTGGTGGACTTTGATACCGCCCTCCTGAATCTCCAGCGGGAAGATGTCGGTTTCGATGTTCTGCTTTCGCATCTTGGCGACCCAGATGTAGCGGTTGACGCCCGACTCGGTGGGCGTCTGGATGAGGTAGATGTTCCCGTCGGTGAGGTAGTTCTCCAGTCCGATGTCCGTCTCCGGGAAGACGGCGGCCTGTTCGTTGGTCATCAGGGTCGTCAGTTCGTTCTGCCGGAGGATGTCGGTGAACTTCAGGAGGTACGTCCGCTTTTCCGTCTCGTCCTCGAAGAACAACTGGAACATCGTCAGCGAGTCGATGACGATGCGGTCGTAGTCGTCGTCCTGAATGTCGTCGAGCAAGAGGTCGAGCGACGCGCTGAAGTCGTTCTCCCGGAGCAGCACCTGCTTGTCGAAGATCTTTATTTTGCCGTCCTCGACGTACTCTCCCCAGTTCTCGAAGCCGACCGATTCGGCGGCCTCACGGACGTCCTGTTCGTTCTCCTCGAACGAGAGGTAGATGCCACGTTCGTCGAACATCTCGACGCCGTTGTAGATGAACTGGAGTGCGAGAATGCTCTTCCCCGCCCCCGGATTCCCACTTATCAGTGTCGTAGAGTTCTTGACGATACCCCCGTTGAGAATCTCGTCGAGTCCGTCGATCCCCGTTTTTGTGAGTTCAATCATCGTTGCAGTGTCGTAGACGCGTACAGCGGACTATTCGACACTCTGAGTGGCGAATAAAAAAGTCTTGTTCCCGCGTTGATGGTCGCTGCATCGGCAGAGCGTCGCTCGGACGGTCACTCCTCGACATCGCTGGCGATGGACGCGAGGGAGTCACTCGGGGCGTCGGTGGCGTCGTACACCGCCCGGTCACCGGGCGCGCGCAGGCCATACTTGTACTCCGGTGTCACGACGTCGAGGAGGACCGACCCCTCGAGCGACACGTCCGCGTCCGCGACCCACTCGGCGAGGCGGTCGGTTCCGGCCCCGGGGTCGCGAGCGAGCGTCGGCGAGTCGTAGGCTCCCCGGAGTTCCGGCCGCCCGTCGAAGTCCGTCTCGACGCGACTGTGGTAGGTGTCCCCGTCGAGCACGAGGCGAACCACCTCGTCGGTCGGCAGCGTCACGGCCGAGTCGGCGGGCACTGCCACTTTCCGGCGGTCGGTGCGGCCGACCCGTTCGAGGGTGGCACGGACCGTCTCGACGCTGTCGTGGTCACTCGGGACGCGGTCGGCCACGCTACTCGTCGTCGCTCTCGTCGAGCAGGTCGGCGACGGACTCGTCGCCGCGCTCGACTATCTTCGCGTTTATCTGGCGGGTGTCCTCGCTGACCTCGCGGCCGCGGACGGTCACGCGTCGTCGCTCGCCGGGACGGGACGGCTCGTAGCCGGTGCCGCCGTCCGAGAGGAGCGTCGTCAGGTTCGGCCCGCGAACGTCGGCGCGCATCGGCCGACCGGCGGTGTCGGACCCGCCAGTGAGTTCGAGCGTGTACCCGTCGAGGCCGACGGCACTCCCCTCGACCTCGTCACCGATGTCACGACCGATGAATCGGTTGGCGTCCTGTCCCTCCGCATCGAGTTGGCGCGTCTCCCCGTTCTCGGGGTCCGCGACCACGACGGTGAAATCTGCCATTGGTGGCAGAACCCAGTCGGTCCCGCATAAAAACCCTGTCGAACTACCGGCGCGCCCACCGGCCGAGCGGCGGGACGCCGCCGCCCTCCGGGTGTCCGACCCGCGGGAGTGCCAGTGTCTCGGCTTCGAGAGGGTCAAGTACCGTCGTTTCCCAGTGCCGGTGTGGACAGAGCAGTGTTGGAACGCGAACTGGCCGAATCGTTCGGGGGGAGCGAACGGGCCTGTCGGACCATCGCTCGGCAAGCCCGCGACCTCGTCGACGCCGGAACCGCCGAGGAGTTGCTGGGCGGCGAACTGACAGCCAAAGACATCGTCGGCCACCTCGACGACGCGCCCGACGACTACTCGCTGGTCGAGCGGTGGAACTGGTGGCTCGGGTCCCTCGAACTCGCCGAGGGCGGCTACAACCGGTTCCGCGTACGGCCCGACGTTGTACAGGACTGACCCGGACCGCCACCGCCTTGACGCTCGGGGCCGTACGACGGGTCGATGGCGAGCGCGCCCGCGACGACCGAGTCCGATGCCCACACCCGCCCCGAGGACGTGACGTGGTTCCGAACGCGCGTCCTCTGGCGACTGCTGGTCGTCTCCTACCGGTTCCTGCCGCTCGCGCTCACGTACGCCCGTGACCGCCGCCGCTTCCTCCTGTTCGGCAGTGGCCGACAGGTGACCGGCGAGCAACAGGTCGAGCGGGCGCGACGACTGCTGAACGTCTTGGTCGCGCTGGGACCGACGTTCATCAAGGTGGGCCAGATTCTCTCGACCCGCCCGGACGTTCTCCCCGGCCCGTACATCGCCGTCTTACAGGAGTTACAGGACCGTGTGCCGCCGGCCGACTGGGCAGAGGTGAAACCGGTTATCGAGACAGAACTCGGCCCCATTGAGGAGACGTTCGAGGAGTTCGACACGGAGCCGATAAGCGGCGCGAGTCTCGGACAGGTCTACACCGCCACGCTCGACGGCGAACGCGTCGCGGTGAAGGTGCTCCGCCCGAACATCCGCGCCCGCGTCGCCGCCGACCTGCGCGTCATCGAGGCGGTGGTCCCCCTGTTGATTCGCGGGGCCGAACCCGGGCAGGCGTTCACCCTGGAGAACGTCGCCGACGAGTTCGCCGCGACCATCCGCGAGGAGATGGACTACCGCCACGAGGCGCGGATGCTCGAAACGATACGCGCCAACTTCGCCGACGACGACTGGATTCGGATTCCCCGCGCCATCGAGAAAGCCTGCGGGGACCGTGTGCTCACGATGGAGTACGTCGAGGGGACGAAGATAACCGATATCCACACCCTCAACGCGAAGGGCATCGACCGCGAGGAACTCGTCGTCCGTCTGGAAGAGGCCTACGTCCAGATGATACTGGAGGACGGCCGCTTCCACGCCGACCCCCACCCCGGCAACCTCGCGGTGCAGGACGACGGGACCATCGTGTTCTACGACTTCGGCATCACCGGCCGAATCGGTCCCCGACTGCAGGAGCAGATTTTCGACTTCTACGTCGCCATCGCTCGCGACGACATCGACGGCGTCATCGACTCGTTCGTGGCGATGGGGGCGTTAGACCCCACCGCCGACCGACGGCTCCTGCGCGAGATGTTCGAAATCGTGTTGGAGAGTTTCCGCGGACAGGACGTCGACCAGTACCGCGTCCAGCAACTCGTCGCCGACTTCCAGGCGGAACTGTACGAGTTCCCGCTCCGACTGCCACAGGAACTCGCGCTTATCGTCCGCGTCACGACGGTCTTGGAGGGAGTCTCGCGGACGCTCGACCCAGATTTCGACCTCATCGCCCTCGTCACGGACTACGTGCGCGAGGAGGGGTACGCCGAGCAGGGCGTCCGAGAACTGCTCGACAGGGCGGGCGACGAACTCGAAGCACTCGCCCGTGGACTGGTCACCAGCGGCCCGACACTGGAGCGCGTCCTCGACCGGACGAACCGCGGCGACCTCACAGTCCGAGCCGACCTGACCGACGACGGCGGCCTGTTCGACGACGTGGCCGGCCTCGTCGTCTGTGGCTTGGGCTTCGTCGGCTTCGTGTTCGCCGCGCTGGTTCTCGCGCTCGCGGGCGAGTCGACGGCGGCCCTCCTCGCGGGCGGCGGCGCGGGCCTGTCCGTCCTCGGCGTCGTCTGGCTCGGACGAACGCGGTCGGGTGTCAGCGCGACCCCACAGTTCACCCGGCAGAACCTCCGGGCGCGCGAGGACGGCCGGGCCGACGAGGTGGACGGCGGCTACGCCCAAGCCTACGGGGACGTTGGCGAGGAGTGAGTCATTCGACCCACGCCGCGGCGAAAGCATCGAAGAAGTCGGTCCCGGTGTCGACACCGACGTAGCGCGTCCCGGTCCGGTCGGCGGCGGCCTCCACCGCGTCGCGGTGGCCGGTGAGGCGGTCACGGTACTGCCGACGGACGCGGTTCCCGAAGTACGTGCGGCGCTCTCGCTCGCGTTCGGGGTCGCTAAAAATCGTGTCGCCCTGCACCGGCGGGTCCCGTTCCGCGGGCGAGAGAACCTGTGCGAGCGTCACGTCGTTTTTCGAGAGCGCGCGGATACCGGCCTCTATCGCGCCGGGGTCGTCGAGACAGTCGCTGGCCACGAAGACGAGCGATTTCGAGTCGATAGTCGAGGCGTAGTCCTCACAGGCGCGAGCGAGGTCGGCCTCGCCCGAGGGCGTCGTCTCGTTGAACGTGTCCAGCAGGCGGCGGACCTCCCCGAACGTCGAGCGGTCACGGTCGATTCGCTCGAAGGTATCGCCGACCAGCGACACCCGGAAGTCGTTGTGGTCGGCGGCGGCCAGCACCGCGAACCCCAACCCGAGTTTGGCGGCGTACTCGAACTTGTGTGCCGGGTCGTCACGGTCCGGATAGTCCATCGACGCGCTGGCGTCCACGAGGACGTGGACCGTCAGGTTCCGCTCTGCCTCGTACTGTTTGACGTACAGTTCCTCGGTGCGGGCGTACACCCGCCAGTCGATGCGGCGCGTGTCGTCCCCCGGCGAGTACCGGCGGTGGTCGCTGAACGTCAGCCCCTCCCCGACAGCGGTCGACTGTTGTTGGCCCTGCAGGCGTGACTCGACGCGCCGCTGGAGCGAGGCGTCGAACCGCGCCAACTCGTCGAGGAAGGCCGGGTCTATCATAGCAAGTCGCGGATAATCTCGTCCGGCGTGACGCCGTCGCGTTCGGCCTGAAAGTCGACGACGACGCGGTGACGAAGCACCGGCGGTGCCATCGCCTCGATGTCCTCGCTCTCGACGTGGTTGCGCCCGTGCATGAACGCGCGTGCCTTCGCGAGGACGACCAGCCCCATACTCGCCCGCGGACTGGCACCGTATTCGAGGCGGTCGGCCTCACGTGTCGCCCGCACGAGGTCGACGGCGCGGTCGGTCAGGTCGTCGGCGATGGGGACCTGCCTGACGTACTCCTGTGCGGCTACGAGGTCCGTCCGCGAGAGCGTCTGCTCGACGGGGATGTCGGCGTCGAGTCGCCCGGTGTATCGGTCCACGATTTCCCGCTCTGCGTCCCGGCCGGGGTAGTCCACGAGGATTTTGGTCAGGAAGCGGTCGGTCTGAGCTTCCGGCAGCGGGTAGGTGTTGTGACTGATTCCACAGCCGCCGAGTCCAGCGACGTAGTTGTGGTGCTCGGGAACGGAGAGGCCGATAACGGGTCCGTCGTACGGTCTAGAGTCGATGGACGTGATGCGGTCGAAGAATACCTCACCATCAGCTAGGTTCCGGTAGTACTCGGTCAGAGCCTCCGCTTCCTCGATTCGGGACGTGTATTCCTCTACGACGTACTCGGTTGCCTCCCGTGGTTGCGCTTCGGACTGGTACGCCTGCCAGACACGATGTTTCGTGAGCGATGTTTCGTCGACAATATCAGTCATCGACAGGCCGCAGGCTCTCGCAGTGGACTGAATGTCGTTCTCGGCGGTTCGGCGAACACTTCTCAATTTCCGCTCTTCGAGGGTCGATTCGACATCCCTGAGGAACGTGTCGAAGTGTGAGACGGCCATCCTGCCGCGGTCGGAGACCGCAGCGTGGGAGTTGTACCACGGTCGCTCCGACAGAGCACCGTCGTATTTCATCCCGAGCACCGACACGAGACGGGATGTATCGTCCGCTGACAGCGGTATCGTCCGATGTGCAGACTCGAATTCGGTGACGTCCGGTACTTCGCCGCGCCACTCGAATCTCTCAACGTAGCGTTCGGTGTCCTCGCCCTGAATCCTGAGTTCGTATCGGTCGTCGCGTTCGTACACCCACGGAACGATGCCTTCCCCGAGTAGCAGATGCGCAATCAAGTTCGTTGTTTCGCGGTCTTTCTGAACGAACGTAATTCGCCGTCGCTCGGTATCGTAGTGAGACTCAGTGAGGAGGAATATCTCCAAGAACGCGCGTCTGAAATCTTCGGGAGCAGTGAGGAGTCGCTCCGGCTCCTGCAGGTGGAACCGCTCGTCGAGGTAGTCGACGAAGGGCTTTGAGTCGATACGTGCGACGCGACCGGTTGGATGTGACTCGACTGTAACATCCAGACCGATGTCCTCCGCAATGGCGACCCATCTATCGAACGCCTCGGAGAGGTTTTTTTGCGTGATGTCGAGGGACTTGTCGGTGAGATGCCCCTCCGCCAGCACGAACCCGACGAAGAACCCTGCATCCGCGCCGGAGAGTCGGTCGTCGATGCGGTGGCGCGTGAACGCCTCGACGTAGTCGCCGACCTCGATAGCGAGCGTTTGGAGCGTGTCGGCCAACTGTGAGTCGATACCGTTGTCGACGCCTTGGAAGAAGTTACAGACCCGGTCGTAACTGACATCGGCGCGTTCGGCGAGGTCCTTTTTCGAGAGGTCGGCTGCGATTCGGAGCGCGTCGAGAGTACCCACGTCGAGCGGTTCGCCGGCATCGAGTCGTGCTTTCGCTCGGCGCAGTTCGTCCCGTCGAACCACCGTGTACCCGTTCGATTCGAGTTGTGTCAGTGCCGTCTCGTGCCCGCCGAGTTGCCGTGTCGGAAGTGACAGTTCTGCCGGCGTCACGAGCGCGTCGTCGGATTCCAGTTCGCTGGCTTTCTTCCATCGAATTACTCCAGCACAGTTGACGAGGAACGGGTGGTTTCCGGACACCTCGATGGTCCGCCCCGTTTTCGTCTCGAAGGTGTATATTTCGCCCTCGTACTCCGTCTCGTACACCAGACACTCGGTTTCAGTCATCTCACCGTCCGGCGTCAGAGCCTGTGTCGTCGCGTCGACATCGTACAGTTTCGTCGACCCCGAGTCGTGGACGAGTTCCCCCTCCGTCTTTGCGTGCTCAAGGGCCTCTGATGCCGTCCACAGCTGACCGTCCATGTACACGGATTCAGCAGGGTGCAAACTCCCCTCCTGTTCTATCGGGTTCTGTGTCGCCAGCACGAAAAACGGGTCCGGGAGTTCGCGCGTCTCCCCGCCAGCGGTGACCTGTCGCTCCTGCATCGCCTCCAGAAGCGCGGCTTGGGTCTTCGGCGTCGCGCGGTTGATTTCGTCGGCCAGCACGACGTTG
The DNA here is from genome assembly GCF_023028225.1 of Halorientalis litorea. Classification (NCBI taxonomy): domain Archaea; kingdom Methanobacteriati; phylum Methanobacteriota; class Halobacteria; order Halobacteriales; family Haloarculaceae; genus Halorientalis; species Halorientalis litorea. The sequence continues at coordinate 1,677,023 of NZ_CP095482.1, read as the reverse complement.
GCGAACACCGGGCCAGGTTCGAAGGTGAACTCACGGCCCTCGCGGGTGTCTTGGATTATCTCGGTCCCGGTGATGTCGCTCGGCATCAGGTCGGGCGTGTTCTGGATGCGGGAGAAGGACATGTCCGTCACCTCCGCCAGCGTGCGGACGAGCATCGTCTTGCCGAGGCCGGGCGTCGATTCGAGCAGCGCGTTCCCGTCGGCCAACAGGCTGGCGAGAATCTGGTCTAACACTCGCTCCTGCCCGACGAGGCGGCGTTGCACCTCCGTCCGGGCCTGTTCGAGTCTGTCCTGCAGTCGGTCCACCTCGTCGGTCGTGTCGTCCTCAGTCATCTGAATCGTCCTCGTTGAGTCGTACGTTGTACTCGCGAACCAGGTCCGCGTCCTCGACTGTCTCCGAGTCGTCGAAACCCGCCTCCTGCGCGCTGACGGACGTGTCGTCCGCGGAGAGCCCGCTGTTTTCGTACTGGGTCGTGTCCTCGCCCGACTCGCCGCCGCCGGACGTGGAGACGTTCGCCAAGATATCCTCCGTGCCGCTGTCGATGTCTTTCGGGTCACCGAGTACCGACCCGCCGTCCTGCAGTCGCGTCTGTGACGGCTGACCGCCACCGCCGTCGGTGTTGTTCGAGGAACTCGTCGTGCCGGTGGTGGGGCCGTTGGTCGCGTCGTTCCCGGACCCGTCGAGCGAGATGTCGACACCGACGGACGCGACGCCGAGGGTCGCCCCGCTCAACACGAGCACCGCGAGGACGCTCGCGGCCAGCAGGCGGGCGTTCACGAAGCCGGTCGCCGACGTGTCGCCGAGGCGGTCGGTCACGTCCGCGTACAGCCGCCGGGCCATCACGGAGTCGGAGTCGGCCGTCGTCGCGTCGCGGGCCGTCCGCAGGGCGTCCGCGACGACCGGGTTCTCGGCCTCGAACCGCTCGACGGTGTACTGGCGGGCACGCAGTCCGAACTCGGCGGCGAACGCGAGGAGACCGACGAGGCCCGCCACCGCCAGCACGCCGTCGGCGGGCCACGGACCGGGGACGGTGAGGCCGAGAACGGGACCGGCGACGAGGTTGACCGCCAGCGCGACGACCACAGCGTCGACGAGGCTGTGGACGAACGCCGCCTTGTACCCCTCGTGGCGTATCTCGCGGACCGCCTGCCGGATGGTCTCCGTGTCGGTCACGGCGGACACCGTCCCGAAACGTCGACGCGGGTGCGGTTGACGCGGTTACAGAAGTAACGCACGTCGTTTTCCAGTTCGTCGATGCGGTTGTCCCGCTGGGTGATTCTGTCGTTCAGTTCCTCGATACGGTCGTCCAGTTCGTCGACACGGTTTTCGAGGCGGACGTTCTCGTCTTCGAGTTGCGAGATGTTGTACCGGAGGTTCTGGTTTTCCTCCTCCAGCCGGTTGGCCTCGGCCCGCGAACGGTCCAATCGGGTGCGAGTCCCGTTGAGTTCCTCGCGGGTGTCGGCCAGTTGCCGCTCGGTCCGTTCCAGCCGCGACAGGAGGTCCTGCAGGTCGGTCTGTCGTGTCTGGAGCGACCGGTTCAGGGATTCGAGGCGGTCTCTGGTCCGGTTCAGTTCGGACCGTAACTGTTCGGTTCGGTTCTCCAGAGCTGCGTTCTCCTGTCGGAGTTGGTCGGTCTGTCCTCTCGTGTCCTCGACGGACTGCTGGTAGTACACCGTCGCACCGGCGGTTCCGACGACGCTGAGGCCGACGAGCGCGACGAGGACGACGTTGAGTCTGGTTCCGATGAGCGTCATGTTCTGATGCGTGTCAGTCTGCGGGCACTTGTTTCGGCCACGTAGGCGAGGAGTGCGACGAGGAGTGCGAGCCACGTCCAGTCGGTCCGCACCGTCCGAACCTGAGTCGCGCGCTGGCGCACCTCCCGTGCGATGGTCGCCGCCTGTGCGGGTTCGTACACCCGGCCGCCGGTCCGGTCGACGGCGTCTCGGAGTGCCGGCGCGATGCCGAAATCGGCGTACTCGGCCGGGTAGTTCACGGCGTACTCGGCTCCGAGGACCGACTCGTACCCCGGCGACTCGGGGACGAACGTCGCGCGGTACTCCCGTGGCCCGACTCGGGAGAACCGGACGCCGTCGGCACTCGGCCGTTCCTCGCCCTCGTAGGTAACTGTTGTCGGCGAGCCGACGCGCGCACCGTCGACGCTGGTGACGCCGGTTTCGAGGCGTTCGGGGTCGCCGATGGCCCAGTTGACCGCCTTCGTCACGCCGAGAGAGTCGGGCCGGGAGAGCAGGCCGTCGAGCGTGCCGTCGGGGCCGTAGGCGGTGATGGCGACGGTCCGCCCGAGACCGTACCGCCACGCGGTGATGGCGGGCGCGCCCGACGGGCCGGCGACGAGGAAGTCGGCGCGCTCCTCGACGGCGACGGCGTTGCTCTGGCCGGGGTTGGACTCGAATTGGACGCCGCTCGTGACGAAGTGGTCGTCGTCGACGACGGTGAGGCCGGTACCCTCGTACTCGCGGGACTCCCCGCCGAAGCGGATGCGGAGGCGGTTCGTCTCGTCGGCAGAGAGGTACGTGCCGCCGCCGGCGTTCGCGGTGCGACGGAGGTACTCGTCGTCGACGATGCCACCGACGCCGACGGTGATGACCCGGACCCCGTCCTCGGCGACACGGGCCGCCGTCGCCGGCGCGCCACCGTCGTCGCGGCCGTCGCTGATGAGGATGACCGTCCCGCCGCCCTCGCCGAGCATCTCGGCGGCCCCGTCGATGCCCGCGGCGACGTCGGTGCCGCCGCTGCTCTGTAGCCGTCGTATCTGGGTCGCCAGTGCCTCGCGGTTGTTGCCGAGTAGCGACAGCCCCGCGATGGCATAGGGTTGTTCGTTGAACGCGACGAGGCCGACGCGGTTCTCGTCGCCCAGTTGGTCGAGTGCGTCGAGCGCGAGGGCCTGCTGGACCGACAGCGTTCCCCGGGTACTCCCGGAGATGTCCACCGCGAGCGCGACCCGTGCGGTTCGGCCGCCCTCGCCGATGCTGACGGGGAGCATGTCTGCCAGCAGGGACTCCCGGTAGTCGCCGGCCTCGAAGGAGTTCCGGCCCCCGACGGTCACGAGTCCCGTCCCGTCGATGACGGCGCGCTGGAGCGATGCGACGTTCCCGAGGTCGTCGGCCGCAACGTCCTGCACGACGACGGCGTAGTAGTCGGAGACATCTTCGGGGATGGAGCGGGCGCGGTCCACGTCGTACACCTGCCCGAGGAACTCTTCGAGGGGGTAGTCGCCGCGGGCGACGTACAGAATCTGCGACGGTTCGACGACGCGGACCGTCTTGCGGGCCACGTCGTTGCGGTCGAAGCGGTCGTCACTCTCGATGCGGGCGGTCACGCGGTGGCTCCCGGTCGTCGCGAACGTCTCGGCTACTTCGAACCCCCCGCCGGTAACCTCCCGCTCCGCGACTGTCTCGCCGTCGACGCTAACCGTGACGGTCACCGGGTCGTTGAGGCGGACACCGTCGAGCGAGACGAGGAAGCTGTTGCGGACGCCGGTCGACGTCTTCGCCGGGCCCGCGACCGACACCGCCCGTTCGGTCGCCGTCGCGGTCAGGTTCACCGCGTCGATGGTGGCGTTGACCTGCCGGGCGATGCTCGCGGCCGCCGGGAGCGAACGACCGTCGGTGACCTGTCCGTCCGAGACGACGAGGACGCTCCCGTTGGTTTCGAGCGAGTTGGCGATACCGTCGCCGACCGGGGAGCGGTCGCCGTCCGCGACGACACGGGTCGACACGTCGACCCCGCGGTCCTCGATGGCCGCCGCGAGGTCACCGGAGATGTTGCCCGTCACCGACGTACTGGCCGAGCGGTCGGCGAGCATCGTCACCGACGGGTCACCCGTGGTCTGGCGTGTGTCGGCGGTGTACGGCCCGGCCGCACCCACGACCAGCAAGGCGACGACCACCACCCGAGCGGCGAACACGAGCGTGCGCGTCCGGCGGTCGAAGGTGGTCCCGTCGCGGCCTCGCAACAGGAGGACGCCGAGGAGGGCGACGACGACCGGCACCGCGATCAAGAGGAGCGGGCGGGCGAGTCCGACCTGCACACCGGCCACGGTCGTCTCGACCGCCATCAGATGTCACCCCGGTAGCGGAGGTAGCCGAGTTCGCCGACGACGACCAGCAGCACGGCGAGGACGGCGAACGGCGTCAGGTCCTGCCGGACCGGGTCGCTGGCCGCTGTCCCGTTGCCCGCACTGCCGGCCACGTCGGCGTCGGGCGCGGTCACGTTCGACTCGGCGGCTGAGAGCAGACTCGCGCTCGCACGCCGCTCGCTCGCGGTGTAGACGCCGGCGGTGTCGAGGCGGACGGTCGCGGCCGTCCGCGACCCGGTCGGCGTCTCGACGGTCGTTCGCTCCGCGAACTGGAGCGTCGTGCCGGTCCGCCGGTTCAATTCGGACAGCGACGGCCGTTCGGCGAGCCAGTTCGTGGCGCGCTTCCAGAAGACGGGGTATCGGTAGCTGTATCGGAAGGCCGTCTGGTCGGGCAGGTATCCGTAGTAGAGGACGCGCCCGGCCCGCCGGTCGGCCGCCGCGAGGAGCGGGGACCCGTCGGCCGTCGAAACGAGCGTCGTCCCCTCCGTGAAGTTCGCGGTCAAGTGCCGGTCTGGTCGCGGGAACTCGAACGAGCGAGTCAGCGGATGGGGCGCGGCGTCGCCGACACCCGCGGTATCGCGCACGCCCTCCGACCGGAGGGGCAGCAGGTCGCCGTAGCCGACCGACCCCACGTCCGCCTGTGCCTGAATCGCCACGCCCCCGCCGTCGGCGGCCACGTCACGGGCCACAGAGACGGTCGAACGCAGCAGTCGGTCCCCGTCCACGTCGGCGAAGACGACGACGTCGTAGTCGCTCGGGTCGTCGACGGCGGCCGGCGGGCGGGCGACGGTCAGCGACACCGTCTCGATGACCGACAGCGCGGTTTCGAGGTTGCGGTTGTCGCCGTTGGTCACGAGCAACACGTCGACGGTGCTGTCGGCCGGTGTGGCGACGTACGCGACGTCGTCCGTCGGGAAGTCGTCGGCCGGCGAGAGCCGTGCCTCGCCGCCGTCGGCGGGGAGGGTGAGCGTCTCGGTGGCCACGTCACCGGGTTGGAGCGACAGCGACCGGGACTGGTCGCCGAGCGTCAGCGTCCGGTCGGCCGCCGTCCCGCCGGTGTTCTTCACCGAGAGCGTGACCCGATTCCCGCTGAACTGCCGGTCGACGATGCCGACGTTCCCGTCGCCGCCGCCCGAAACCTGCCGGAGCGACACGTCGAGGCCGGCGGCACGGGCGGTCTGGACGGCCCCCTGCCAGTCACCGTCGGCCGCGAAGTCGCTGACGACGACCAGCCGCGACTCGTCACCGGCCAGCGACGCGGCCCTGCTGATGGCCGCCCGGAGGTCACCCGGCGCGTCGGTCACGCTCGCCCCGTCGAGGACGTCCCGGACCGCCGACGGCGAGTCGGCCTCGACCGGCACCCGTGTCACCGCCCCCGCGACGACCAGCGTCGTCGGCCGCCCCAGTTCCGACTCGGCGGCGGCGACGGCACGCGAGAAGCGCGTCCCGTCGCCCGTCTCGGTCGCCATGCTGGCCGAGGCGTCGAGGACGACCACCGTCGGCTGGGTACTCGTCGCTTGCGTGGTCGTGACGGCGGGGCCGGCGAGTGCCACCGCCAGCAGGGCGATGGCGAGCAACTGGAGCAACAGGAGCGCGTTCCGGCGCAGTCGTTCGAGAACCGGGTTCGACCCGCCCTCGTCCGGGTCGTCGGTGAGGAACTGCATCGTCGGCAACTGCATCCGACGCGGGTCCGGCTGGATGAGATAGAGAACGACGAGCGGGATGGCGGCGGCTACCGCGGCCAACCCGAGCGGGGTAGCGAACGCGTCTGCGAGCACCATGGGGACCAATCCGCTACCGATGCTGTGAGCCAGAGAACTATAACCCCAGCGGACGGTGAGATGTCGCTTTTAGTTTGTGTCTCGTTCCCACTGAATTATCGCCGACAACTCACACCGTCACTGTCTCGCCGAGGTCCGGGGCCGACGCCCGGTAGCCGTCGGCGGTGAGTTCCTCGGCGAAGGCTCCACAGCGGTCGCCGTGGTTGACGAGGACGGGCGTCTCGCGGTAGGCGTCGAGGAACGCCAGCAGGCCCGTCCGGTCGGCGTGGGCGGAGAAGTCGTACGATTCGACCTGCGCGGCGACGGGCATCACGCGCCCGTCGATTTCGGCACTCCCGGTGTCCAGCAGTTCACGGCCGGGCGTCCCCTCGACCTGATAGCCCGTCATCGTTATCTTGTTCGTCGGGCGGTCCCGGATTTCGGGGATGTACGTCATCGCGGGGCCGCCCGAGAGCATCCCGCTGGTCGTGACTATCGCGGTGTTCTGGTCGGCGACGCGCTTTCGCTGGCCGTCCCGACCGGTGACGAAGCGAGCGTGTGATTTGGCCCGCTTGAGCGCGTCGGCGTCGCGGACGAACTCGGAATGGCGGCGGAGCATCTCGGTGACCTGTTTTCCCATCCCGTCGACGTAGCAGTCGATGTCGTGGGCCGCACAAATCAGGAGCATCTCCTGTGTCCGCCCGATGGCGAAGGCGGGGACGACGACGGTGCCCCCCTCCCACAGCGTCGTCCGGACGCTCTCGGCGAACCGCTCCTCGATGTTCGCGCGCTCGCTGTGTTCCACGTCGCTGTAGGTACTCTCACAGAGGACCACGTCGGCGTCGGGGCGGGCAGTCGTCCCCGAGACGAGACGCTGGTCCTCCGTGTGGAAGTCGCCAGTGTAGAGGAGTCGCGTGTCGCCGTCGTCCACGAGGACGTGCGCGCTCCCGGGGATGTGGCCCGCGTTGTAGAAGGTGATTTCGTGGCTCGCCGCGGTGAACGTCTCCCGGTAACCGTGGGCCTCCGAGACTTGGGTGACCCGCTTGACCTCCGTCTCGGTGAACGGGCAGTCGTACGTCCCGCCGTGTAGCTTGAGGGTATCGCGGGCCAGCGTCAGTGCCAACTCCCGCGTCGGTGGCGTCCAGTGAATCGGCGGGCGGCGGTCCCCCGAGAGGAGCGTGGGAATCGCCCCCACGTGGTCGAGGTGCCCGTGAGAGACGACGACGGCCTCGGGGTCGACCGAGCCCACGGGGTACTGTGGCGGGGTGTCGGTCTTCATCCCGTAGTCTAACAGGAGCGAGTCGTTGACGAGAATCGCGCTCCGGCCGACTTCCCCCGCGCCGCCGAGGAACCGCAGGTCCATGACGAACGGCTTGGCGGCGGGCGCGTTTGGGTCCGTCGGTTCGGCCCGGTCACACTCATATACGGCCGATAGTGTGGTGGAGTGGATTTAATGAGGGGCATCCCTAGCCTCTGGACAGTGAGAATTAGTGTCTAGCACGGAGACGGACACGGGCGGTGGAGAGACGGACACCGACGTCGACGCCGTCGTCATCGGGGCGGGCTTTTCGGGGCTGTACATGCTCCACCGCCTGCGCGAGCAGGGACTCGACGTTCGCGTCTTCGAGAAAGGCGGCGAGGTGGGCGGGACGTGGTACTGGAACCGCTACCCCGGGGCGCGCTGTGACAGCGAGAGCCACATCTACTGTTACTCATTCGACGAGTGCCTCCACGAGGAGTGGGAGTGGAGCGAACGCTACCCCGAGCAACCCGAGATACTGGAGTACCTCCAGTGGGTGGCCAACCGACTGGACCTGCGCCGGGACATCGCGTTCGAGACGGAGGTGACGGGGGCCACCTACGACGAGGGAACGGGGACGTGGACAGTCGAGACGGCAGACGGCAACCGCGTGACGACACGCTTTTTCGTCACAGCCGTCGGCTGTCTCTCCAAGCCCTACCGCCCGGACTTCGAGGGGATAGAGGAGTTCGAAGGCGAGTGGTACCACACCGCTCGGTGGCCCGAGGAAGACCCCGACTTCTCGGAGAAACACGTCGGCGTCATCGGCACGGGGTCGACGGGTATCCAGTTCATCTCGGAGATGGGCGGCCGGGCCGGTCACCTCACCGTCTTCCAGCGGACACCCAACTACGCGGTTCCGGCGCGGAACCGGCCGCTCTCGGAGGACGAGTACGAGGACATCCGGGAGAACTACGACGACATCTGGGAGCGGGCGCGGGACTCCCGGCTCGGGATGCCCTTCGACAGCGAGGCAAACTCCGCGTACGACCTCTCGGAGGGTGACATCGAGGAACTGCTGGAGCAGCGCTGGCAGGAGGGTGGCTTCCGGTTTTTCCACACTTTCGAGCCGGGGACGATTCTCTCGGACGCCGACCTGAACGAGACCGTCGCCGAGTTCATCCGCGGGAAGATACGCGAGAAGGTCGACGACCCCGAGACTGCAGAGAAACTGGTGCCGACCGACCACCCCTACGGCGCGAAGCGGCCGCCGATGGACTACAACGACTACTACGGGACCTACAATCGCGACGACGTGAGCCTCGTCGACGTCGACGAGACCCCCATCGAGCGGCTGACCGCCGATGGCATCCAGACGACGGCGGACCACTACGACCTCGACGTCGTCGTCTTCGCCACGGGCTTCGACGCCATGACCGGCGCGATTCTCGCACTGGACATCGAGGGCCGGGACGGCCGCACGCTCGAAGAGAAGTGGGAGGCGGGGCCGCGGACGTACCTCGGCCTCGGGACGCACGGGTTCCCCAACCTGTTCACCATCACCGGCCCCCAGAGCCCGTCGGTGCTGACGAACATGCCGCTGTCCATCGAGCAACACGTCGAGTGGATAGCCGACTGCATCGCGCACATGGACGAACACGGGTACGACCGCATCGAAGCGACCGCAGACTCCGAGTCACAGTGGGTACAGAACACCAACATGCTCGCCGATAACATGCTGTTCTCGGAGGCGAAGTCGTGGTATCGCGGTGCGAACGTCCCCGGGAAGACACAGGTCTTCACGCCCTTCCCGGGCGGCCTCGACAACTACCGCGAAATCTGTGACCGGGTCGCCCGAGAGGACTACGACGGCTTCGAGTTCGACCGGGTGGGCGGCTGATTCGTGGTCAGGAGCCTCGGGAACTGGGGAACGGTACCCGGCGTCAGTACGGGTATTCGATGACATTCGTCCCGGTGTCGTCGTAGACGAAGACTGTATCACCGGAGTTGTTCCAGACTGGCGTCCCGTTGCCCCAGTACAGTTCTATGTCGCCGTTGTTCGCCGTGTTGTCGGTCCCGCTTCCGGTGCGGAGGGTGATGGTCGCACCCGGCGCGACGGCGGTAATATCGACACTCGCATCGTCGAACGCGTAGGTCTTTGCGACTTCGTCTTCGATGGTCCATCCCGACAAGTCGAGAGCCGTCGGGCCGTCGTTCTCGAAGACGACGTACTCCCGATTGAGTGAGCCATTGCCGTCCGCTTTGACCCGCTTGACCGCGAGCGACGTCGTGTTCGTCGACTCGGGGAACTGGTCGCGGAGTGTCCCGCTCGCGTCGTAGAGGTACGCGATATCGCCGTTGTTGTTCCAGATGGCCCCCCCACCCCAGTACAGTTCGGTGTTCGTGTCGGTGCCGTTCCCCGACCGAAGCCTGACGGTCGCTCCGGGGTCCAGTGTGAACATCGGGAACGTGTAGCGATTGCCGGCCTTGTCCTCGACGTACCAGTTCGTCATGTCGGCAGGGTAGCCGCCGGTGTTCTGGAAGTCGACGTACTCGCCGTTCGGCCCTTGGTTTCCTTGGTCGTACTTGATATTCGTAATCTCGACGGTCACACGGCCTGCTTCGACGCTCGCAGTGGCGGTTCCGTCGTCACGTAGCACCGCGTCCGTGCTGTTGCTGACGAGCGAAGCAACAGTACCGACTGCGAGGACGGTCCCGAGAAGGAACCGGCGACGTGACAGTGGGCGGAACCGGCGCGAATGGCCGCGTTCAGGCGGGTCAACCATCCAGTTGCAGTTCTCGTTGGCTCGTATGTCGCGGGGAGCAAGTGTTTTTTGTCTGCCGGAGCGGCGGCCGTCTCACTGCGTGCCGTTCGCGGGGGCCGCGTCGAGACTGTGGAGGACTTCACCCGCGTACGAAGAGAGGTCGTCGGCGTCGGGGTGGACCAACTGCTCGCCGTCGGCGATATCGTGGAACGGTGACTGGTCGGTGTCCGGGGGCCACCGCCACGGGAGCAGGCGTTCGAGCAAGGACGGCGACCTGATGATTTGGACGTCCCAGACGTCGGTACAGACCCGTTCCGTCGTCACTATCTCCGCGGCGTCGGCCGGACACTCGAAGACGACGGTTCGTTGCACTCCCACGCTCCCACCGGTCGCGGCGATGTCGGTGACCTCCACGAACGCCAGTTGGCCGTCGCGGCGGGCACAGTAGTTCGCCTCGACCGTCCGCCGGTCACCGTCGACGCTGACGGTGTACTCGAACCGCGGCCGCTCGTACTCGTAGGCGATGGTGACTGGGCTCGGGGAAGTCATGAGCGGCGTGGCGTCTACGTGACGCTTCGGCCGACGGACTGTTGCCTATTACGATGTTCCGTGGTGCGGGCCGCTCGGGCGCGGTGTGGTTACCCGGAACTCACAGAGGAACTACATGGGAGGGCGGCGACGGTGTGGACATGAGTGCCCCCTTCGTGGTCGTCGGCGGCGACGCCGCCGGGTTGAGTGCCGCAAGCAAGTGCAAACGCGAAGACCCGGACCGCGACGTCGTGGTCTTCGAGAAGGGTCAGTGGGTGTCCTACGCGCACTGTGGCGAACCGTACTTCGTCAAGGGGGAGGTCGACACGCTGGCAGACCTCCTGTCGCTGACGCCCGAAGACGTCGCCGAGCGTGACATCGACCTCCGACGAGGTCACGAGGTGACCGGCGTCGATACCGACGCACAAACCGTCACCGTCGACGGACCCGACGGCACCTTCGAACAGCCGTACGGCGACCTGCTCGTGGCGACCGGTGGACGTGCCGTCACCGCCCCCATCGAGGGGGCCGACCTCGGCGGCACGTTCCCGGTCCACGGCCTCGACGACGCGGCGGCCATCCGGGCGTACCTGCTCGACCCCGACGTGGACGCGCTCGCCGACGTGGGCGGCGAGGCGTTCGTGGACCGCGAGCGCGTCGAGCGATACGGCGCGATGACCCCGCCGGAGACGGCGGCCATCGTCGGCGGCGGGTACGTCGGCGTCGAGATGGCCGAAGCCCTCGCCGACTGGGGACTCGACGTCCACGTCTTCCAGCGGTCGGCACACGTCCTCGGGCCGTTCGGCGAGGCCGTCGCCGAGGTAGTCGAGGACCACCTCCGCGAACAGGGCGTGACGCTCCACCTGAACGAGGAAGTGGCTCGTCTGCGCGGGGACGAGGAGGGCCGTGTCGAGAGTCTGGAGTGTTACGACGGGTCGGAACTCGATGTGGGCCTCGCCATCGTCGGCGTCGGCATCCGGCCGAACACCGAGTTGCTCTCGGGGACCGGCGTCGAACTCGGCGAGTCCGGTGCGGTGGCCGTCGACGAGTACGGCCGGACGAACGTCGAGGGCGTCTACGCCGCCGGCGACTGCGCCGAGGACACCCACACCGTCAGCGGCGAGCAGGCGTGGGTGCCGCTCGGCCTCACGGCCAACCGGGCGGGGCGAGCCATCGGCCAGACCGTCGCGGGCGACCCGGAACCGGTCGGCCACATCGCCGGCACGGCCGTCGTCAAGACCTTCGAGATGGAGTGTGGGCGGTCGGGACTGCTCCCCGAGGAAGCCAGCGACGCCGGGTTCGAGCCAGTGAGCGAGACCATCGAGACGCGCTCGCGGTCGGGTTACTACCCCGGTGCGGCCGAGACGACGGTGACACTCGTTGCCGACGAAGGCACCGGAAAGCTCCTCGGCGGGACCATCGCCGGCACCGACCGGGCGGCCGTCCGCATCGACACCGTGGCGACGGCCCTCGAAGCCGACATGACGGTCGGGGAGTTGGAGCGGACCGACCTCGCGTACGCGCCGCCGTTCAGCCCAGTGTGGGACCCGATTCTCGTCGCGGCGAAGGTGCTGAACGGCCGGTTGTGAACGCGAGATTAATGCCGCCAGCGGCCCGAGTGTCGGCCGTGCCGACGGTCACCGTCTACTCCCGGGAGAACTGCCACCTCTGTGCGGAGGCACTCGACACCGTGCGGAGCGTCGCCGACGAACTCGACGCCGACGTGTCCGTCGACGTCGTCGACGTGGACGAGGCGGGCCTGCGCGAGGAGTACGGCGAGCGCGTTCCGTACGTGTTCGTGGACGGGACGCCGAAGTTCAAGTACCGCGTCGACGCCGGCGAGTTGCGCCGGACACTCACGGCGTGAGCGGCCGGACGCGCCGCGTCCGCCGGCCCGTCACTCGTCCTCGACCAACCCGCCGAACACCTCGTCCGCCGTCGCTGGCGTGTCGAAGTCGTGGAAGTGTTCCCCCTTTTCCTTCGTGAGTATGTTGAGGGCAGCGGCGGCACCGTCGCCCGCGGAGATGACTGCCTGCCACTCCTCGGCGCGGACCATCGCGCCGGTGGCGTAGGCGTCTGCGACGCTCGTCTCCATGGAAACGCCGACGTCGACGGTTCCCTCGTCGGTGTGGTCACAGCCGAGACTCTCGGCGAGGTCACGGTTGGCACCGGTCGCGAGGACGACGTAGTCGGCGTCGTAGTCGTCGTCCTCGGTCGCGACGGTGAAGCCGTCGCCGTCACCGTCGACGCCGGTGACCTCGGTGCCCTGGTGACGTTCGACGCCGAAGTCGTCGGCCTGCTGTCTGAGCGTCGCCATGTACGCGCTGCCGTCGACCGACCCGATACCGGGGTAGTTGAACAGGTGTGCCTTGTGCATCCACGTCCCGTCGGTGTCGAAGACGGTCGTTTCGAGGCCGTTCTTAGCAGTGAACAGTGCCGCGCTCAGTCCGGCGGGGCCGCCGCCGACGATTGTGACAGTCGCCATGGCAACTGAGTACGGTCGGCTCACATATATCGTTCCGGGGGCTGTGAGATGCCGACCGCCGGGCGGAGGGGGCTGTCACAGTCCGATACGGGGCGGCCGCTCAGTCGGCCGTCGTCGTCGGCCGGAGGTCGAAGGAAACGCCGGTCAGTTCCTCGGAGGCGGTCCAGACGCGGCGGGCCAGTTCCTCGTCACGGGCACGACTGCTCGGCGTCTGTCGCTCCGGGTAGCCCCGCATCTGCATGAACCCGCCGGGACCGACGTACTCGCCGCCCTCGATGCCGTCGGCTGTCGCGGCGTAGCACATCGGGAGCGTGCCCGTCTCGGCGTCCTGTGCGACGACGGCGTTGGCCACCTTCATCATCAGCAACCGGAGCGTCGACCCGGCCTGTTCGGGGCCGCGTCGCTGGAGGCCCGTGTCGGCGTAGCCGGGGTGACAGCCGAGGCTGACCACCTCGTCCTCGCCCGCCGCCGCGAGTCGCCGGTCCAACTCGAAGGCAAAGAGGAGGTTCGCGAGCTTGCTCCGTCCGTAGGCGTCCCACTTGTCGTACGCGGCCTCCGCGTGGAGCAAGGACGCGGCATCCTCGTCGGTCAGGTCCGGGAACGCGCCGCGCTCGTGGAGGCCACTGGACTGGGTGACGACGCGGCTCTCACCCGGCGTGGCACACAGCACGTCGAGCAGGTGGCCGGTCAGCGCGAAGTGACCGAGGTGGTTGACGCCCATCTGCCGCTCGAACCCGTCGGCCGTCTCGCCGTACGGCAGGGCCATCACGCCCGCGTTGTTACAGAGGACGTGCAACTCGTCGTACTCGTCGGTGAACCCCTCGGCGAAGGCCGCGATGGAGGCACCGTCACCGAGGTCGAGTTCCCGCACGTCGAGCGTGGCGTCCGGGACCGACCGCCTGATGTCCTCGGCCGCGGCCGCCCCCCGGTCGACGCTCCGGCAGGCCAGCACGACGGCCGCGCCGTGCCGGGCGAGGACGCGCGCGCCCGCGAGACCGAGGCCGCTGTTCGCGCCGGTCACTACGACAGTCCGACCGTCGAGATTGGGTACGTCGTCGGCCGTCCACGTCCCGTCTGTCATGGACTGACGTAGAGCGGCCAGCTACAGAAAGCCACCGGCGAAGCCGAACGTCGGGTCGGGCCCGGCACGGACCTCAGACGGTCAGGTCTCTCGTGTGGATTTCGGCGGGAGCGGGCTACCCGTCGGCGTCCTCGTACGGCCAGTTCGGGTCGCGAACCTCGTCGTGGCGGGGGTGTCGGGTGTCCTCGGCGGCGGCGGGGACGCAGGCACCGTGTCGCTCGAAGTTCCGCCGGGCATCGGACAGCGACACGTGGTTGGTGTCGCTGACGTACCCCGTGTTGTGGAACTGGACCGGGTCGTCTATCCAGTCACAGACCGGACAGACCTCGTAGGACCCCGGTTGGTCCGCCGGGAGGGTCCGGTAGCCACAGCAGGGGCAGAACCCGAGTTCGCGCGACGCCGGGTTTCCCGGAGGCATGGCTGTGAGATACGGTTCCAAGCCACATATACCGTCTCCCGTGCTAGTTGGGTACTCGGGTGCGAGCGGTCAGAACTCCACGTCCACGTCACCGTCGCCGTCACCCGAGCCGGGAATCACGTCGGCTATCGTCTCCGCGAACGTGTCGAGTCCGCGGGTCTGGTACCACACCGTTCCGGGGCCAGTGAACTCCATCACGAGGCCCTCACCGCTGAGGAGGGTCGACTTGAGTCCGCCGACGCGACGCGCGTCGAACTCGACGCCGCCCTCCCACGCGACGACGTGTTCGTTGTCGACGACGTAGGATTCGCCGTGGTCGAGTTCGACACGCTCGATACCGCCGAACGCCTCGACGAAGACGCTGCCGCGCCCCTTCAGTGCCAGCGGCGTGATGCTCGCACCCGCAAGCATCGACTTCAGGCCGCCGAACTCGGCGTCGATGTCGATGGCCGGGTCCGACGCGAGGAACGCGCCGTCGACGGCGTAGAGCGTCTCGTCGGCGAGTTCGTGGTGCTGGACGTCGCCGGGCGTCGGCGGCGAGAGCGTCACGGTGCCGGGTTCGCCCTCGGCGGTGAACTCGTTCGCGAACATCGACTCGCCGCCGAGCATCGACTTCGCGGAACTCAACAGGCCGTCGCGACTGGACGTGGTCGCAATCGAGACGGACGGAGAGTGGCTGACCATCGCCCCGGGTTCGGCCAGAATCGTCTCGCCGGCGGCGAGTTCGACGACTAAATGCGTGTACGACGGTCGGTGAGTGAACTCGAATTCCATAGTGAGACCGGACGGCAGTGCGTCCGTCGGGCAGTTCGCCGACGCGTCCAATAAAACGTCGTGCCGAGTTTCCGTGTCAGAAACACAGCCGATGCCGGCGGTGCTACTCCTGTGCGTCCTCGACCTGCTGGGCGTACTCCTCCAACTCCGCGGCGAGTTCGCGTGCCTGTGCCGCCGAGAGCGTCACCTCGTCGGCGTGGGGCGTCACCGCCGAGAGTTGCGTGTTGTCCATCTCCAACTGGAGTGTGACGTGGTCGGGGTCCTTGCGCGGTGCCGAGACGTTGAGGACGGCCATCGCGTCCTCCTCGAAGCCGTGGCCCTCGACGCGGCCGTCGAGCAGGTCGAAGGTTGTGTACGCGTTGACCGTCATGATTCGGTCGACCATACACCACGGTTGGGGCGGATGGCCCTTACAACCCACCTTTTTCTATCGTTCGAGAGAGACATGTGCAACCGGTTACGGCGCGATACGGGACAAGAATCGACGACCGGCCCGACAAATGCCGAGGACAGTGAGAGCAGTAACATAGGTAATGAGCAGCGCGACGAATTTTAGTACAGAAGCTAGTGCGGGCCGTGGCAGGTTGTTCCGCTGTGAAGTGTTCTCTTCTGTGTGAATCCTATCGCTGAGAGCCGGGGATTCTCTGACTCTGCGCGGTTCAACCTGCGGAGACATGCATCTGTCTATGCAGCGGGCCGGTATAGTAAGACGTGCACTGATTCACTGTGAGAAACTCTGAGCGTCGCATAGCACCGTCGAACCTTGCACTCTGATTTCGTCAGTGTCTGTAACCGTCGAAACGGGCGTCCGAGATGGACAGCGTGTCTCGCGCTAGCTCTCGGCATGTCCAAGAGGGGCTGAACTGGTCAACAGAGCGCGTATGCTTCCCTCTGTGAAACGGTGCAATAGCCCTGGCGGGCCATCCTCCGTGTCGGATACGCTCTGGCCGCTACACGTGGTAACATATCGGTGCCGTTTTGCGGTGTTTGCCTGTACAGGTTGGTATGGGGAAGACGCTCGAGCGAAAAATCAGCCAAGTGGCCGGTCTGCTGTTGGTAGGGGTTCTCGGGCTCGGAATCACCGAGTTGGTCGGCGTAACCGATTTCCTCTCCTTGCAGTCGTTTGTAATCCTCTTTTTCGGCCTCGGTGCTTGTATGACAGTACTTCGGTGGGTGGCGTCTTGAGTCGAAAGTAGCGGTTACGCCACCCCCGACAACCGGTCGAACTGTGGAATTTTCAGATGCGATCGAGCAGTTCCAGACAGAACGACGAGAGATGGCACTCGTCATCGAAGACAGCGTGGTCATTGGACTGGTGACTGTCACTGACCTACTGGAAGCGGTCACCGGTAATATCGAAGCCCCACTCGACCGAGGCAACCGAGAGACGACTGTTGTTTCTGACTGCCGTGGTATCTCGTTTCTCCGTACCGAACACTGACATCCGCGTAAGCAGCGCGAGCGAGGAAATCCGCCGCAGTGAAGCGTGGCCGTCAGTCGTCGGACGGAATCGGTTCGCCGGCTCCGTCCGTCGGCGCGGGCGAGGCACCCATGTCGTCCTCGTCGGCGTAGGGGTACCACGTCATCTTCGTGTTGTGCATGTACGGGTCCTCGTAGCTGGTCTCCTCGGGGTCGGCGAGGGCCTGTAACTCCTCCTCGTCGCGGGCCGCGACGAACTCCCGGAACGACTGCCCGTCCGCGCGTTCGTCCTCGAAGGCCGCGAGCAGGTTCTCGATGTAGCCGGGTACCTCGTCGGCGGCGACGCGCATCTCCACCCAGTCGGCGAATCGGGGGTTCTCCCCGAGGCCACCGCCGAGGCCGATGTCGAACGCCTCGACTGGGTCGCCGTCCTTGCGGGTCTTCATCCCCCGCAGGGAGATGTCCGCAATCTGGGGCTGGGCACACGAGGCGGTACAGCCCGAGAGGTGGATGTGGAAGTCCTCGACGCCGGCGGGCAACTCGACGTTGTCCTTCAGCCAACGGGCGTAGCGGACCTGTCGGTTCTTGGTCTCGGTGATGGAGAGCGAACAGAACTCCGTGCCCGTACAGGCGATAGAGCCACGCATGAACGGGTGCGGGTCCGGCGAGTAGTCTTCGAGTAGGGGTTCGTCGAGGAACGCGTCGAGGTTCTCCTCGGGCACGTCCGTGACGATGATGTTCTGGCGTTGAGTCAGGCGGACCTCGCCGGAGCCGTACTCGTCGGCGAGGTTGGCAAGTTCCAGCGTGTCGTCGGCACCCATCCGGCCGACGAGGACGTCGAGGCCGACGTAGTAGTTGCCGTCGGGTTGCTCGTGGACGCCGACGTGGTCGCCGTGTTCGTCGGTGCGGCCGGCGTTGTAAGTGTAGTCCTCGCGCATGTCCTCGCCAGCGGTCGGGAGTTCGAAGTCGACGAACTCCTCCTGCAGGACGCGGCGCATCTTCTCGGGACCCCACTCGTCCACGAGGAACTTGATGCGGGCGTTGAAGCGGTCCTCGCGGTCACCGTACTCGCGGAACAGCGCGGACATCCCGGCGGCCACGTCGCTGGCCTGCTCCGGGGGCACCCACACGTCGATGTCGCGGGCGAAGCGGGCCTCCTTCCGGGAGAGGCCGCCGCCGACCCGGACGTTGAAGCCGAGTTCGCCGTCCTTCTCGGCGGGTTCGAAGGCGAGGTCGTTGATGTCGCCCTGCCCACAGCCCTGGTCACAGCCGGTGACGCTGACCTTCCACTTCCGGGGGAGGTTGGCGTAGTCGTCGTTGCCCTTGAACGTCTCGTGGAGTTCCTCGGCGACGGGCCACGCGTCGATGTGTTCGTGTTCGTCCTTCCCGGCGACGGGACAGCCGACGATGTTGCGCCACGAGTCACCACAGGCTTGCTGGGTCGAGAGACCGTGTTCCTCCAGTTTCTCGAAGATGTCCGGCACGTCCTCCAGTTTTATCCAGTGGAGTTGAATCGACTGGCGGGTCGTCCAGTCACAGTACGCGCCGCCGAACTCGGGGTTCTCGGCGGGACCGGTGGCGTACTCCTTTGCCACCTCGCCGACGACTTCCAGTTGGCCCGGTTCGAGGACGCCGTTGGGCGTCCCGATACGCATCATGAAGTAGCTCTCTTGGCCGGACCGCTGGTGGTACAGGCCCCACCACTTGAACCGCTCGAACCACGCGTCGTGTTCGTCGTCGGGGATAGCGTCCCACCCCTCCTCGGCGAAGCGCATGAGGTGCTCGCGGATTTCGTTCCCGTACACCTCCGATTTCCAGTTCTCGACCTTGCTCGGCATATCGACTCTCTAGCGGGTCACACATATACTACCATCACCTCCGACAAGCCTGCCCACCTCTGCAGGATACCAGAACTTGTTGCCGCTACTCGGGCGTCGCCAGCCGCGTCCGCTTCCGGGGCACGTGAACGCTCTCGGGGACGACGGAGTAGAATTCGCCGTCCTCGGGGTTGATGACGCGGCCGACGGTGAGCCAGTCGGTTACGCCACTCTCGCCACACTGGATACACTGGCCGGCGAAGCGGGCGGCGATGTCCGGCGGGTCGACGCCGACTTCGACGACGCCCTCGGCGAGGAAGTCCGCGAGGTCGCAGGGACAGAACTCGTGGCGGGCGACGCGCCACAGGTCGCTGACGTTCACTTCCCGAGAGTCGTTGACGCTTATCCACGCCCCGTCGTCTAACTGGTGAACGTCCGTCGTCATTCGTCCGTGCTACGCCGTCCGGGCATGTGAGTCGTTCGTTTCCGGTCAGTGTTCGGGATACACCACGAGACTGGCGCGACAGCCCACGAGAATGGCGATTCCACGCCGAGGGTCGACCGGCGGTGGCCGTCAGAGATAGGGCACACGTTTTGCCGGTATGTGGGAGTACGGGTATGGTTTACGCCTGAAAGAGCCCTTATTGTGTCGGGGTTCGTATAGAGAACCGATGAGAGAGACCGACGGTGTGGCGCGAGGTGTTCGGCAGCACACCTCCGCCGACGTTGCACCCGAACTGTACGAGTTGCCACGGGAGCGGGGATACCGATGACAGAGGAATCAGACCCCGAAGAGGAACCGGAAGTCTCGACTGACCACCTCGACGACATCGACGACGGCTGTGGCTGTGCCGAAGTGTGGGAACACACGAGCGAGCGTCGGCAGGCTGACGCCGACGACTGAGCCCGCGACTACGGGACGCTTTTGTCCGTTGGCTTCCATAGCCACGAGTGATGACTGACCGGCCCACAGAGGGTCCGCCGACCGACCGTGAGTCGCCTGTGGGGCACCCGGTCGTGCGTGGCGACCCGCGACTCACTGGCGAACACGCCGAGCGTGCGGTCGCGTTCGACCCCGAGGACCCCGAGAGCCTCGCCCGGGCCGCCGAGACAGTCGCGCAGTTCTCACAGAACACCGCCGGAGCCGCCGACAACGTGTACGTACTCCGCGGTGCCGCGGCCTGTGCCGCGCTGGTCCGTGGCGAAGGGTCGTACAAGGCCGCCGCCGAGCGCGCCGGTGGTGAGGCGACCATCGCCTTCATCCGCAAGTGGTCCCGCGTCCACGACCTCCCGCGAGCCATCCGCAAACACGTCGCAATGGGAGAAGTCGCACCGACGGCGGCCAAACACATCGCCCGTGTCAGCGGCGAGGCGCGCCTCCTACTCGCGTGGGCCGTCCTCGACCACGACATGACCGTCCGGCAGGTCCGATCGGTCGCCAGTACCGTCAACGACGGTGCCGACGTGGAGCGTGCCCTCGCCGACGAGGGCATCACGCTCGGCCACATGAGCCTCGACCTGCCCCGCGAGGAGTACTGTGAACTCCGTCGTCGGGCCTCCCTCGAGGATGTGGCACCCGGCGCGCTCGTCGCCGACGCCCTCGCGGAGTACCTCGATTCCTGAATCGTAACTGTTTACCACTCGACCGCCCGACTGGATTACGAGGGCCGGTAGCTCAGTTAGGCAGAGCGTCTGGCTTTTAACGAAACCGCACGCCGGGTTTGGGTGGTTTCGGAAGATACCAGATGGTCGGGGGTTCAACTCCCTCCCGGCCCGCTCCTGTGACGAACGGACGTGAAGAGCGGAGCGGCTACGGAGGGAGTTGAACCCAGTCAGTCGCGCACAGCAGTCTTGAGCACGTCTGGCTCCGGTTCAACTCCCTCCCGGCCCGTTGTCCCGCGAACAGTAGTGAGCAGTGACAACGCCAGTGGGAGAATCGAACGGTCGGCGACCCCAGTCCGTTCGAACCGCACGATTTACCACCGAGACGACAGAGAGAGACGGTATGGACGGGACACTGTTCGCTGACAGACTAGAGGTACTGGGGTTGGTCATGGGTGCGTTTCTGGTGCTCGTGGGGTTGGGCGCGCTCGTGGGACTGCCGTGGCAAACGTCACGGACGCTCCTCGTGGGACTCGTGCAGGTCATCGGCGCGCTACTGGCTATCGCAGTCGGGGCTGGACTGGCACTGCTGACGCGGGACGGCCAGCCGCTGGCCTGATCGGTTACGCGGCGTTTCGTGTCGAGACGTGGGGGTATCGGCGGCGAGTCGAAAACGAGGCTTCTCAGTCCTTGACGGGCAGGTACGCGGCGGCGAGCAGGATGATGGCGGCGAAGAGGCCGACGATTGTCACGCCCCAGAAGCCGTTCATCCGCTCGGCGAAGTACGCCTGCCGGTCGAGGTCGGCGGCGTAGTTCTGGTAGTTGGCAGTGAGTTGGACGGTACTGTTGTCGGGCATGTACGCCAAGTACGTCTGGCCGTTGAGCGTCGTGTTCGCGCCGCTCGCGATGTTGACTTCCTCCGTCGTGGCGTTCGCGCCCGACTCGTTGGTCCATTCGAGAGTGCCGCCTCGCTCGATTTCGCCCTCCTCGGTCGACTCGGCGGTGATTTCGGCGAGGGTGTACTCGCGGCCGTCGACTGTGAACGATTCACCCTGCGACACCGTGTAGGCGGGGTCTTCGAGTGACACGGTCGGTCGTTGGGCGTCGGCGACCGACATGTACCCGAAGGCACCCGCCCCGATGACGAGGAAGAAGACGAAGTAAATCGCCGCGGCTCGTCGTTGCATATTCTGAGCGACGGTAGCCCCGGTTTTAACGGTTGCTTTTCACCACGAGACGAGCAGATGCGGAGCGTTCCGCCGTTGAGGCGGCCGTCACTCGGGTCGCGGGGTCGGGAGCGCGCGGTGGCGACGCGGCGGCACGAGGAAGTTCCCCCGGTGTTTGACGAAGATGTATTCGAGAATACCGTTGTTGACCCGCTGGCGGATGGCGGGGTTGTCGGTGAGGTCCGCGCCGTTCATCGCCTCGCGGACCGCCTCGAAGGCCGAGATGCCGCGCTGGAGCGAGGGGAAGTGGAGGCTCGCCACGTCGTCGTCGGTGGACTCGAAGTGCCGCCGGAGCAGGCGGACGTTACCGTCCGCGTCGCGATTGGCGCGGGCGGCCTTCTGTGCGTGGCCGACGCGGCCGTGTTCGCGGATGTGCTCCCGTATCGTCTCGGAGTCGAGGAACTGGTCGATGCCGCTGTCGCTCCCGAGATTGTCCCCGACACCGGAGACTAGTTCCTGCTCGGCGTGGGCAGGGCTGAACATCTCCATCACCCGCTCCTCGAAGGTCTGCTCGCCGTACCAGTCGTCGAGCCGCTGGCGGAGGTTCGAGACGTGTTTGGTCGTCCCGCCCGCGAACGGCCCCGCGTCGATGGTGACGTACTCCTCTGTGGCCTGATTGCCGCGAAAGCCCGCCTCGAAGCCCATGAACAGCGGGGACGCCTCGGGGACGGGGTTGGAGTCGGGGATACCCGCCACGTCCTGTCGCTCGGCGGGCATCCCGGGGCCGACGAACCCCGTCCGACGGTCGTCGACGGTCATCGCGTCGGTCAGTTTCGCGTCCACGCCGACGCCGTTGGCCTCGCTCCGGTCGCCCACGACGGCCGCCTCGGCTTCGAGCACCACGTCGGCGCGGTCGCTGGCGAGGTGGAGCAGGGCGTCTTGGGTGTCGAGCGTCGGCGTCTCGAACCCCGACAGGCGGCGTGGCTGTGGGAGGTCGATTTCGTCGGGCAGGGCGGCGTCGAACCGCTCGAAGTACGACGGGGAGTAGGCCATCGAGTAGACGAGGCCCTCGTTGCTCCGCTCGTAGGCCCGGTCGAGGGTGGCGAGGGCCGCCTCGACGGTTTCGCGGTCACCCGCACCGGGCGGCCCCGTCCCGTCGAGGGTGAGGTACAGGAGCGTCTGGTGACGGGGGAGGCTGGTGTTGCCGTCGGCGTCCGTCCGCACGTGGTCGTTCCACGCGTGCTGACGGTCGGGGAGGGTCGCCGGGTCGTCGACGCCGGCGGGAACGGGGTCGGCCGAGCGCGGTGCGGCGTCGAGACACGCGCTCAGCGCGCTCGCGCCGCCGGCCGCGACGGCGGCCTTCAGGAACTGTCTGCGGGGGAGCGAGTCGTCGAGGTCGGTCATCGACTCACCTCGCACCGTCCGGTCATGGGTTCGAGGTAGCCGCCCGGGACAAAAGACCGTTCTGTTTGCTCGTCACCGGTCCCGGACGACGGCGGCGAGGGCGAGGAGTGCGAGGAACCCGAGGCCGACACCGAACCCGCCGCCCGTCGCGTCCGTCGTGGTTCGTCCGGGTGCCTCACCCGGCGTCGGAGTGGTGATGCTGACCGACTGGCGCGCAGTCGGGTCGTACCGGCTGGCGACCGGGTTCCCGGCGACCCGGACCGGCGGGTCCGCGGTGGGGTCGAACTCGCCGTCGCCGTCGTCGGCGTGGACCGCGACGACCACCGACCCGTTCGGTCGTCGGTCCAGCGGCACGGTCACGTCGGTGTGGTGGCCAGCCGAGAGCGACAGCGACCCGAGCGGGTCACCGTCCGTCCCGTTCGCGGCCGGGTAGACGGCGAGGTGTCCCGGACGGGCGAGACTCGTGGCGGCGACCGGGATGCCGTCCGCGGCGTCGCCGGCGCCGGCCGTGACGACGGTCACCGGCGCGTCGCCCGTCCGGAGTGGGAACCGGTCACCGGCCGGCTCACCGAGCCTCAGCAACATGCTGTCCGTCTCGGGGTCGAACTCGCCGTCGCCGTCGTCGGCGTGGAGGACGGCCCACACCGTCGTGTTGCCGGTCACTCGGTCCCACGCGTCGGAATCGAACTGCACGCGGACGCCAGTGTGGCGGCCCCTGTCGAGCGGGCGGGACCCGAGGACGCGCCCGGGTGAGCCCCCATCGTCTGCCCGGAGAACGAGGTGGGCCGATTCGGCGACCACGGCTTCCTCGACGACGACGGAGCCGTTCGCGGAGACTTGCGGCGTGGCAGTGGCGTGGTTCCCGTGGGCGGCGGCGACACCGGCGGCCGCCACGAGGAGGACGACGGCGACGCTGGCGAGGACGAGGAGCGAGTGGGGAGACAGGGGTGACCGGCGACGGGACGCCATCGACAGCCCGTCGGGGCGGCCCGGACTTGTGGGTTCGGGTCCTCAGACCAGCGTGTCGGGCCGGTCGGAGAGGTAATCGAACACGGACCCGAGAGAGAATCCGTACGCGAGGTGGGCGACGAGGGTGAGGACGGCGTACAGCACCAGCGTCGGCAACCCGGCGGCGATGCCCTCGGAGAAGGCCAGCACGAACCCGGTCCAGAGGACGAACCCGTACGGCAGGCCCTTCGTGGCGAACTTCTCGCCCGGGAGGTACGAGCCGATGGAGGCGAACAACAGCGGCCACGTCACCATCCCGCCAGCGAGGAAGATGAGGTACCCCAGCGCGAGCGGGCTGATGGGAACGACAGCACCGAGGCCCGTGAGTTCGGCCAGCAGGGCGAACGTCGCCATGTCGAAGGCGTTCAGTGCCGAAGCGATGAACAGCCCCACCGTCATCGCGGCCGTCCCGACGAGGCCTCCGACCGCACCGATGAGGCCGTCGGTGAGGATACCGGCGAAGTGGTCGAAATCCGGTTCGGCGACCTCCGACCCGACTTCGGGGCCGAGTTCCTCCGTCGCTCCGGTCTGTGTGTCATTGTCTGCCATGTGTGTTAGTACCACGTGCTTCGCATAAAATCTTCCCCACATGTTCGGCCCAATAATGTCAATAACCCCCAAATGAATAAGTACCATGGCAATAGATAACGCGCAACATTGTGACGGGGACAGAACCACTCGCCCCGGTGCCCGGACAACTCGGTGGGTTGTTGCCCAGGGGGACCCGCGTGGAGGTGTTCGAGAGCATCTACGAGGTGTTTCTCGTCCTCGGGACGCTCGTCGGTGTCGTCGTCGTCGGCTACATGCTGTACAACGCCTACAAGTACCGGGACGACGGCTCGGCGGTAGCGTCCGAGGAAGACCGGCCGACGCTCGGTGAGTTACCCGAGGGCGGCGGGAAAGGGCGGAAACTCGCGCTCTCGTTCGCCCTGAGTGCGATAATCGTCATCTCGCTCGTCCTCTGGACGTACGCGATGTTGCTGTACGTCGAGTCCGGGACGCCCGCGAACGCACAGGCGGCGGTCCAAGACGGGGGACAGGCCGCGGCGACAGACGGCGGGCAGGCGGCACAGTCGGACCCGGTGACGGTCCGAGTCGAGGGATTCCGGTTCGGGTGGCGGTTCGTCTACCCGAACGGCCACGGGTCCTCGACGTTGCGCGTCCCGGCGGACAGACGCGTCTGGCTGAACGTCACCGCGACGGACGTGTTCCACAACTTCGGCATCCCGGCGTTCACGGTCAAGACCGACGCCATCCCGGGGATGACGACGCGAACGTGGTTCATCGCCGAGGAGACGGGCACCTACACGGCCAAGTGCTACGAACTGTGCGGGGCCGGCCACTCCTACATGACTGCCCCCGTCGAAGTCATGCCGCCGTCGGAGTACGAGACGTGGTACGCGAACACGACGGCCGCGAACGACACTGAGACGAGTGAAACCGAGTCGACGGCGGCGGTCCGCCCGGAGGTGACGCCCTGACATGCCCGAGGACACCGACCCGACCGACGGGGGGGCACCGAGCGGCGACGACGTGGCCGGCGTCGCGGCCGACGGTGGCCGTCCACAGGAAGCCGACGGCGGACACGTCGCGGGGGACCTGCCGGCATCCGAAGCGGACGACCACAGTCACGAGTTCCCCGGGAAGGAACAGCTCAAGCGGTGGTTCGTCACGACCAACCACAAGGACATCGGCGTCCTCTATCTGGTCACCTCGCTGTTTTTCTTCGTCTTCGGCGGCGTGTTGGCACTCCTGATGCGGGTCCAGCTGCTGGCACCGCGCGCGCCCGGCGAGGGCATCATGGGCGCGCTGGCGTACAATCAGGCGGTTTCGGCCCACGGCCTGTTGATGGTGTTTTTCTTCATCTCGCCGTTCGCCTTCGGGCTGGCGAACTACCTCGTGCCGCTCCAGTTGGGCGCGAAGGACCTCGCGTTCCCCCGCCTGAACGCCCTCTCGTACTGGCTGTACCTCGCTGCGGGACTGCTGTTCGGCGTTTCGTTCTTCCAAGAGGCGACGTTCTCGGGCGGGTGGACGCTGTACGCGCCACTGAACGTCCCCGCGTTCACGCCCGAGGTGGGTGCGACGACGGCGGTGTTCGCCCTGCTCCTGTTCGTCGTCTCCGTCACGGTGTCGGGGGTGAACTTCATCACGACGATGCACCGCATGCGCGCCGAGGGGCTGACCCTCCGGCGGATGCCCATCTTCAGTTGGACAATCCTGCTGACGGTGTGGATGATGCTTTTCGCCTTCGCCGCGCTGCTGGCCGCCCTGCTGATTCTCTCGGCCGACCGCCTGCTCGGGACCACCTACTTCACCACCGAAGTCGGCGGGTCCCTGCTGTGGACGCACCTGTTCTGGTTTTTCGGCCACCCCGAGGTGTACATCGTGTTCTTCCCCGCGCTGGGCGTGATGGCCGAGGTGTTCCAGACGTTCACCGGCCGCCGCCTCGTGGGACGCAAGTGGTTCATCCTCGCGATGGTGCTGGTCGCGCTCCAGAGTTTCGTCGTCTGGATGCACCACATGTTCCTGACGGCCATCAACCTCGAAATCAAGACGCTGTTCATGGCGACGACCATCGGCATCTCGCTGCCGTTCGACCTGATGGTCTTCTCGCTCATCTACACCATGATAAAGGGCCGCATCCGCTTTTCGACGCCGTTCCTGTTCGCCTTCGGCGCGCTGGTCCTGTTCATCATCGGGGGCATCACCGGCGTGTTCCTCGGCGCGGTGGTGCTCGACTACGAATTCCGGGGGACCTACTGGGTCGTCGCGCACTTCCACTACGTGATGGTCGGCGGCGCGACGGCCCTGTTCGGCGGCCTCTACTACTGGTTCCCGAAAGTCACGGGCAAGATGTACGACGAGGTCCTCGGGAAGGTCCACTTCGCCATGTACTTCGTCGGGTTCAACCTGCTGTACTTCCCGATGTTCCTCGCGTGGCAGACGCCGCGCCGCGTGTTCCAGTACGACCCCGCCTTCACCGGGTGGCACCAACTGGCGACGGTCGGCGCGTTCGTCCTCGGGGCCTCCTTCCTCGTGATGTTCTACAACCTCTTCGTCAGCCTCGTGGCGGGCGAGGACGCCGCGGACAACCCGTGGCGGTTCTCCCGAACGGCCGAGTGGGCCGTCCCCTCGCCCCCGCCGCTGGAGAACTTCCCCGGGATTCCGAGTTACGCGGAGGGGAGACTCTCCTTCCACTCGGACGGGAGCGCGACGGCCGCCGCGGACGGGGGCGAAGCGACCGACAGCGGCGTCGTCGACGCCTACGACGACCACGCGGACCACGTCGAGAGCCACGCGAGCGTCTGGCCGTTCGCCATCAGCGTCGCGTCGTTCGTCCTCTTGGTCGGTCTCTCGGGCATCACGTCGGGTGACCCGGAAACAGTTCCGACGAGTCTCGGCGTGTTCGAGTCGCTGGGGCTGACGACCATCCAACCCACGTACTTCGTGGTGGCACTCGGCGGGTTCCTCGCCCTCGGCGCGACGCTTTTGGGCCTGACCCGCGAGCGGTTCGCCGGACCCGAGGGGCCGTTCGGCGAGTCGTGGCCCTTCGCCGGCGTGGACAACACGAAACTCGGCGTGTGGGTATTCCTGGCCTCGGACGTGGTGCTGTTCGGCGCGTTCATCGGCTCGTTCGTCTTCCTCCGGGTCGCCGAGGGGTGGACCCACTGGCACCACGCCCTCGTCCCGGCGGAACACGTCGTGATGCCGGGACTCGTCAACACCTACCTGCTGTTGACCAGCAGTTTCGCCGTCGTGCTGGCGATGGTGTTCGCCCGGCGTGAGAGCCGGGCGGGTGTCGTCGCCAGCCTCGTGGCGACGGTAGCGTTGGGCGTCGGCTTCCTAATCAACAAGGGCATCGAGTGGGACCACCTGTTCCACATCAGCACGGAGGCGTTCCCGAACGGCTGGGGGCTGACCACGAACGTCGCGTCTTCGACGTTCTACCTGACGACGGGGTTGCACGGCCTGCACGTCACCATCGGGCTGGTCATCGCGGGGTACATGATAGTCCGGGCGTGGAACGGAGCCTACCTCGGCGACGACGAACCCATCGAGTTGTTCGGGTTGTACTGGCACTTCGTGGACATCGTGTGGCTGTTCCTGTTCCCGCTGTTCTACATCCTGTGACAATGACCCGAACGAAACTCTACGCGGCGATATACGTGGTCCTGTTCGTCCTCGCCACGGTGCAGGCGGGACTGGAGATGTTCACGGACCTGCTCGATTCGGCCTACTGGTTGGCGTTCGGGGTTATTATCGTGCTGTCCGTCGCCAAGGCCGTCGTCGTCGCGGGCTACTACCAGCACCTCCGTTGGGAACCGCGGTCGCTGACCTATCTCTATCTCATCGGCGTGGGCGCGGCACTCGCGCTGACGATGGCCGCCTCCTACTCCATCCTCTGACCGCCGTCACCCGCCGGCCTGTAGGCTCAACACGACGAGATAGAGGACGAACAGGGCGGCGTAGGTGGCCACGAGCGCGCCCACGACCTTGAGGTGGTAGACGAACAGGTCGTCGCGTTCGTCGTCGACGGCCGCCGCCACTGCCGTCCGTTCGTCGTCGGTCAGAGTATCGCGGTGGCACTCCCCGAGATGTACGTCGCGCAACCGTTCACGCGGGAACGGCCGGCCACAGTACGGACAGCGCGCGGGCGTCTCGTCGGCGGGGACGCGAGTCTCGGGTGTCGGTGTCTCGGTCATAGGAACGGGGGTTCGGTGAACGGTTGAGACACTATCCACATGCTCGTCGCCGTGTAGCACACCATCGCGGCGAGGAAGGGGTACTGACTCCGCAGCGGCTGGATGTGGCCGGTGAACACCTCGAACGAGCGACTGTGTGCGACCCAGACCGCGAGGAGGTGGCCACCGACGACGAGGGCGAGTTGGAGGCCACCGAACCACCCCGGCAGGACGGCGACTGGCACGGTCGTGGGTGGGGTGAACGGCTGGCCGAGGACGGCCAGAAGCGACGGCGCGAGGCTCAGGAAGTACCCCAGAAAGTGCGCGAGGTGATACCCCGCCGCGATGGGGAGCAGGGCGGGCGCGAACCACCCCGCGAGGTAGCGCGCAGAGACGTAGGTGTCGGCCGTGCGACGCGCCCACCGGGCGACGCCACGGTAGACGGCGAGAAAGAGCACGAAGCCCGCGAACATGGCTACCGCGTACACCGCGAGTGCGGGGACACCCGCACGGACGACGGGGCCGACGAGGGACTCCCACGCGGGCGTCGTGACGACGCCGTCGAACGTGGTCACCCACAGCAGCGCGACGACGAACGCAGTTCCGGCGGCAGGTTCGGGGCTTGTTTCCTTCGTGAGTTGTGCTCCAGGTGTGCGGAGAGAAACCCCGTCGCCGGCCCACTGGAGGGGTGCGAGACGGCCGTAATACCGAAAGACGGCCGCGATGGGGTCGACGTTTCCGAACCACCCGTCGATACCCACGAAGGTAGCTCCAGCGAGTGCGACGACGGTGTACGTGAGGACGACCGCCCCCAGCAGACGTGGTGCGGAGGCGACGGGCGTCACCACCTCGACGAACACGAGGACGAGTAGTCCGGCGACCGCCGGCCACGGCCCGAGGCGGTCGGGGTAGTCGACGACCCCGTTCGGCCCGAGGCGAGCGAGCGTTCGCCACGGGTCGATGGCGGGCCACGTGTTCGCCACCAGATACACCGACATCGTGTAGCCGGCCCACCACCCGGCCCAGACGAACAGGACAGCAGCGTTCGCGCTCCCGGCGTCGGGGCCGGCGAACGCGACGACGAGGACGGCGAGGAGGGTGACGACGCCGCCGACACGGGTCGCTCGCGTGAGGCACCGCCGGAGCGTCGGGGCTGGTGGGAGCGTCAGCCCACGGTCGTTGAGTGCACGGATCGCATCGTGGTCGGTCAGAAAACTCGTCAGGAGGAACGACGCCCCGATGACGCTGGCCCCAGTCACCGTGACCAGCCACGACGGAATCGGGGCGGAACGGAAGGTACCGCTCAGCGACCCGGCGTGTGCGGCCACCGGTCGCGAGAGTCCCGCGAGCACACAGCAAGCGAGGGGGGCGGCGACGGAGCGGCGCATCTCAGCGGCGATGACACGGCGTGGCCGGATAAACTGACCGGCGACCCCTCACAGCACGTCACGCAGTCGCAACGAGACGACGGCGACGACGAGCATCCCCACCATCCACGCCGCCGCCGCCAGTGCCGCCGGGCGGTGAAGCCCCCGGTAGCGGACGGCGTGATACACACCCCAGACGAGGTACAACAGGACTACGCCGGCGAGGACGCCGACCAGCCACAGACCCAGACCGGGGACGGACGGCAGGAGAGACCCACCGGTGACGAACAGCAACACGCCCGCGACGCCGACGGCGGATAGCGCGAGGAAGGTGACCGTCCACGCGACGGGACTCCCGGCGACGCGCCGGAGCGTCGCCGCCCCCTCGTTCGTGGCAGGCACTGCGTGGGTCCGTCGCGGCCCGAACGACCGAACCGCGACCACTGTCGCCGCGAGCAACAGGCCCATCAGGAGCGTACTCGCGAGTAGCGTGGACTGGACCATCGTACGTTACACTGTACCACACTACAACGTACCGACACTTAAGTGTTGACCGGGGCCGCGGCCCGGTTGGTCGGCATCTCAGCCGAGGAACAACCGGAGGCGCGGGTGGTTCTGGACGAACTCGGTGTCTTCGAGCCACCGGTCCAACCCGAGGATGCGGCCGGCACCGAACGCCCCGAGGCCGAACAACAGGAGTGCGTAGACGATGTGACTACTGACGAAGAACCCGTGTTCGATGGGGAGTCCGGCCATCAGGCCGCCTTGGAGGTGCGCCGCCCAGAACAGTACCATCTGGAGTGCCCCGAAGAACGCCGCGAGGCGAACGACGACACCGAGGATGAGGACGAGTCCCAGGAGGACCTGCCCCCACACGACCAACATATCGACGAACGGCGACCCGGCCATGGCGGCCCACAGGCCGCCGAACGGGTTCCCTTCGGGGACGGCGTTTTCGAGGAACCCAGCAGCCGTCCAACCGCCCGGCGTCAACAGTTTGGTGATGCCGGCCTGGAGGAACACCCATCCCATCACCAGCCGGAGGCCCACGAGGGCGTATCCGACCCAGTGTTCGGAGTAATCAAAGCGCGTCTCGCGGCCGAAGAGTTCAGCCTCTAGTGTGCGTGTGGACATGTTCGGTCACCTCTACATGAGGGTATCTTCCAGTACCGGAAATAAATGTAACAGCCAGTTCCCGACAGTCGAGAACGCTGGCGGGTGACTTGGCCGGAGCCGTCGCTACCGGAAGCCGAACGCCGGCGACGCGTCGACGAGCGGACGCCGGCAGTGCGGTGTCGTCGTTGTCTTGACCGGAGTCATCGATACTCCGCGAGCGATATCGCCTCGGACGCCCGTATCCATCGGTCCCCGTGTCCGGTATCGCTGTCGTAGATGCAGACGCCACCGTCCTCAGTTCGCTTGCACCGATACCGCTCGTACGTCTCGGAGTCAGGCCCAGCCGTCGGAAACCGACCGTCGGCGTCGTAGGTGTTCGGGGACATGGATTGACACCGCCTGGGTAGGGGTACCAGACATCAGGGAATTGTCGCCGTAGAATAAAATATGTTACCGAACCACATGGTAACTCGGTCACCCAGAAGTAACGCCCCGAACGGGCGTGTGGTGTGCTTAATGCCCCGGCGTCCGACTGTGTACGCGAGCCATGACTGAGGAGTTCGACCTCGAAGCACCAGACCTGACGCGCGAGGACCTGTTAGTCCTCGAGGACCCACACTTCGACACCGACTCCGTCGCCATCGTGACCGGGGCGGCCTCGGGCATCGGGCGGGCGACGGCCGTCGGACTGGCGGCCAACGGCCTCACCGTCGTCGGTGCCGACATCGACGCCGACGGCCTCGACGAGACTGCCACCATCGCCGCGGACGTGGGCGCGGACGGTCCCGTCCACACCGTCGAGACGGACCTGACCGACGACGACGACGTGGCGGCGATGGTCGCGGCCGCTGCCGAGGAGGGAACTGTCCGTTTCGCCGCCAACATCGCCGGGATGCAACACATCGCGAGCATCCCCGAGTTCCCGATGGAGAAGTACGACCTGCTGACCGACGTAATGCTCCGCGCGCCGTTCAAAGTCGCACAGGAAGTGATGCCCCACATCCGCGAGGCCAGCGGCGGCGGTGCAATCGGCAACATGTCGTCGGTCCACGGCCACTACGCGACCCGCGACAAGGCAGCGTACATCACGGCCAAGCACGGTCTCACCGGCCTCACCCGGTCCATCGCCGCCGAGGGCGACGGCACGCTCCGTGGCTTTTCGGTCTCGGTCGGGTACGTCTTGACCCCGCTGATGGTCAACCAGATTCAGGACACCGCTGCGGAGCGCGGCATCTCCGAGCAGGCAGTCGTCGAGGACGTGATGCTCGGACAGGCCCGCACCAAGGAGATGATGATCCCCGCGGACGTGGCGAACCTCTTCACGTTCGGCTTCTCGCAGTACGCCCAGCATCTCAACGGCGGCGACCTCCTGTTCGACGGCGGCTACACCCACACCTACGAGTGATACACCGATGAGTGACGCCACGGACGGCACCGCGACGAGCGATGCGGACGGCGACGGCGTGACGAACGTCGCCATCGCCTGTCAGGGCGGGGGCAGCCACACCGCCTTCACCGCGGGCGTGTTACAGGAGATTCTGGCGTGGTGGGACGACGCGGAGTACGAACTCGTCGGCATCAGCGGCACCTCCGGCGGTGCGTTCAACGCCCTCGCGACGTGGTTCGGCCTCGTCACCGGCGATGCCGAGAAAGCCATCCGGACCCTCGACGCGCTCTGGGAAGACCTCGCCGCCGACGGGTGGCAAGACCGGACGCTCAACGCGTGGCTGACGACGTACGCCCGCCTAGAGAGTAGCGGCGTCGCCCTCCCGCAGGTCAGCCCCTACCAGTTACCCGACTCGTGGGGCCAACGCCACATCGCACGCATCCTCGAACGCCACATCGACTTCGAGACCATCCCGGACCTCTGTGGGACCGACGCCCCCGAACTCGTCGTCGGCACCGTCAACGTCAACGCCGGCGAGTTCGAGACGTTCACCAACGAAGACGTCACCACGGAAGCGGTGCTGGCCTCGGCCGCGGTGCCGAACCTCTTCCGCGCCGTCGAAATCAACGGCCACCTCCACTGGGACGGTCTGTTCTCACAGAACCCCCCCATCGACGACCTGATGCACGTTCCCCCCGAGCGCAAACCCGACGAACTCTGGGTCATCCAGATCAACCCCCAGCAGTCCGCGGGTGAGCCGACGACGCTGGAGGAAATCGCGGACCGCCGGAACGAACTCTCGGGCAACATCTCCCTCAATCAGGAGGTGAAGTTCATCGAACGCGTCAACGACTGGATAGACGAGGGGTACCTCCCCGCCGACCAGTTCACCCACACGGACATCCACCGCATCCAGATGGACCAGCGGTTCGACTCGACGACGAAAGTCGACCGTGACCGCGCGTTCATCGAGGAACTACTCGCAACCGGCCGCGAGAGTGCGACCGCGTTCCTCGACGGGCGGTGAGAGAGCCACGGCCGGATTCGAGCCGGCGTGGCTCCCGCTTTGGCGTCTCGCTCACTGCAGAAAGCCAAGGGCCGGCACTGACTTCGACCGCCGCCGCCCGAATGAGCCCGTCATCGACGACATCCTCTGCGTCGACGACACCGACAACTGCAGCGTCTGAAAACTCAAACCCGTAATTCAGCGCACGGGGCTTGTTCGGCGTGCCGGGGTACTCCGAGGGGACGATTCGGTGGACAAAATCGTATGTGGTCAACAGTTCGGAGACAACCTTGTTTGTCGCGTCGTCGTCATGCTCGGTTAGGACCGTCACCTGAAGCAACTCGTTGGGATACGCCGAATTGACCGTACTCCGGATGGCCTGTTCGATGACATCTGCCTCCTCATAGGCCGGAATAAACACGTCCACGCTGGGCCACTCTGACTGTGGAACGTCCGCCGGAGCGACGGTGTCTAGTCGGGTTGTCCTACCGAGCTTAGATGCCAGGCGACCATACGCCAATTGGAAAATCGGAGCATATGTACAAAAATTAACTATAGCCCAAATAACGCCGAACAGTATCGCTGCGGCTTGGACAGTAGTAAACGAGATGGCGTCAAGTATCCTAACTATATTCACTGTTATCATTACATTTTAAATACCAATTATTCAGGCTTTCCATACATTCAACAGCTGAGTCAATCGCTAACTGCTGGAACACTGTTGCACTGCCGCTGAGGAAAATAAGGAATGTTTAAATTATAGTCGGCTACAATATAAAAATACCACAATTTTATTCATCACTGTAGTAGTGTAGCCCGATTACCGGGTCCGGACCTGACGGGAGACACAAGTACGCACAACACGACAAGAAGAAACAATGATATTTCTGAGTGAAACTCTACTCAACAGGCGTCCATAGAAACGTTAATTTAACAAAAGGAAAGCCATATTTAAGATTGTGATTTTTCACGTAGTGTTTTTCCTAAAATGTCTACTGTGAGTTTTTGTAGAAGGTGCTGCTTTCTGCGCCCCAGTAAAAAGTGAGTGTGTTCTATATACGAGCCGGCCGCCGCAGGAAGTGTGTCCGATATCGGTATCTACGCCCGTGTTTCCACAGCCGATCAGGATCCACAACGACAACTCGATGAGCTCCGGGAATCCGTCGAGGACAGCTACGACGATCCAGAGATTCACGCGTACGCCGACATCATCAGCGGCACTGACACAGGTCGGGGCGAGGAGTACCAGCGTCTTCGCGAGGATATCGAGAGCGACGTCCTGGACGTCGTCGTGGTACACGAACTCTCGCGGCTATCGCGTCTCGGTGCCGGCGAGATACACGAGTTCTTGGAGTTCTGCCTCACCAACGAAACCGGCGTCCGAGACCTAGAAGTCGGCCTGGAGATCAGCCTCGACGATGACTTGGTCGACCGCGCAGTCAGCCAACTCATCGCTGGCGTGATGGGCGACCTCGCACGCGTCGAGCACAAGCAAAAACTCAGACGGATTCAGTCTGGCATCGACGCCGCACAGGCTGCTGGTCAGTGGACGGGACGACCACCAGCTGGCTTCGCGGTTGAGGGTGGATACCTCCAGATCAATGCAGACGAGTTCCTGACAGTCCGGCGGGCCCTCGAACGCGTCGAACTGGGCTCCACCTACGCCGAAGCCGCCGATGGAACCCCGATTGCCGAGTCGACGCTGCGGAACCTCCACGACGACCGTCGCAATCTCTATTTCCACGCCGAGGCGGAGGATGGTCGCCTCCAGGCTGCCGTCGAGGAACTGGAGCCGCTCCCAGAGCTGGAGGTCCCGACAGAACACGACCTGCCGGATGAAGATATCCGAGCTATCGTCCGAGACGAGATTGGCCGTCTTCAACAATGACGGCTCTTGCCTAATTTGGAGAACCAGTCATCAAGTAGATGACGCTCCGGGCTGGCGCCCACGCGCTGGTGGAAAAACCCGTGACCGCGACGCGAGCGGAGTTCGCGTCACTCATGGAGACTGCCGACGAGACCGGTCTGCAGGCGACAGTCGCCCACAATCGGATTTTTTACGCCCCGTTCGTACGCGCTCGGGAGTTGGTCGCGAGTCGCCGGTTCGGCCGTCTGCACGGCGTTTCGGTGCGGTGGCTGGAGAACAACGACCCTCGCGAACCCGGACACGGGGACTGGGTGCTCGACCGCCCGGGCGGGGAGTTCGGCGAGGGCATCGTCCACCCGGTGTACGTGGGTCTCCGCTCCGCGGGGTACCCCGCCGCCGAGGACGCAGTCGACGTCAGGCGGGTCAACACGGCCGGCGACCCCGCCGTCGAGTACGACGGTATCGCCGTCTCGTACCGAACGCCCAGCGACGTGACCTGCATGATCCAGCACCACTCGAACGTC
The DNA here is from genome assembly GCF_023028225.1 of Halorientalis litorea. NCBI lineage: Archaea > Methanobacteriati > Methanobacteriota > Halobacteria > Halobacteriales > Haloarculaceae > Halorientalis > Halorientalis litorea. The sequence continues at coordinate 1,641,511 of NZ_CP095482.1, read as the reverse complement.
CAGGGGAGTCGACAGGTGGAGTTTTTCGCCGCCGAGGGCCCGGGTCGTCGCGGACATCGCCACACAGACCGTCCGTGTCTATCCCGAGGGATACGGCCCGAACGCCACCGTCGAGCGACCGATGCTCAACGCCGCCTACTGGACGGCGCGCAACGCCGCCAGCGCCGTGCGGTCGGTCGCTTCGATCCGTGCACGGCGGGCACTGGCCGACCTCCGCGGCGGGGAGTTCACCGTCCACGACACGCACACCCCGGTGGTCCGCCGCGAGGTCAACGCCATCGAGGTGACCGGGACGGAACCGACGCCTCGCGAGGAAGCCGACTGGGCAAACCGCATCTACACGATGGTCAACGAGGCCGTCGAAGAGTGACACGCGACCCCCACCGCTGTCCGTCTGAGCGTTTGCCGCGCGGAAAGTCACCCGAACGCGTGTCCGCGAACGGTTTCAGTACGTCTCCTCGATGAATACGAAGTGACTCGGGTTGGCCGCCTCGTGGTCGCGGGCGCTGGCGTACGCGGTCACCTCGTTGTCTGTCTCGCGCTCGAAGTCGCAGGAGTCGCAGTCGAGACGTAACGGCACGGACGTGCGTATGTGCTAGTGTCACAAAGCAGCACGGGTCGACGGGGCCGACAGGGACTCGTTCGACTCAGGCGTCGGACCGGCCGGCGGCCACGCCGACGAGGGACTCGTCCCCCTCCCACTCGGGGTGGTGCAGTGCCTGGCCGGTCGCGGTGTCGAAGAGGTGGACGCCGTCCAGCGGGAGGTGGACGCCGACGGATCGACGCTCGCGGACGGCGGTCCCGCCGGGCACCGCGATGGTCATCTGCGGGCCGTCCGTCAGGGTGACGTAGACGAACGACCGCTCGCCGACCGGTTCGACCACGTCGACCTGTCCCGGGAACGTGAGTGCCCCGTCCACGTCCGTGGTGACGGCGTCGGCTTCGGTCTCACCGACGTCCGCGCCCTCTCCTCCCGTCGACTCGTGTGCAGTCGGGTCGACGAGGGACGGGGCCTCGGGCCTGAAACCGAGCGTCACGCCCGACCCGTCAGCGTCCGCCGCCGCCGTCGCCAGTTCGTCGCTCGCTGGATAAGTGACAGGGCCGTCGAATGTGCTGGCCACGCGGTCGAACTCGCAGTCCAGCAGGTTCATCGACGGTTCACCGATGAACGACGCGACGAACCTGTTGGCCGGTTCGTGATAGCAGGTCATCGGGGTGCCGACCTGCTGGACATACCCGTCGTCGAGCACGGCTATCCGGTCGCCGATGGTCATCGCCTCGACTTGGTCGTGCGTGACGTACACCGTTGTGACGTCTAAGTCCCGCTGGAGTTGCTGGATCTCGGTGCGCATCCGCCCCCGCAGCGTCGCGTCGAGGTTCGAGAGCGGTTCGTCCAGCAGGAACACTGCCGGGTCGCGGACGGTCGCTCGTCCCAGGGCGACCCGCTGTTGCTGGCCGCCCGACAGCGACCCCGGTTTCTTCTCGAGGAGGTCCGTGATCCCAAGCGTCTCGGCGGCGTCCGCGACGCGCTGGCTCACCTCGTCGTCCGGCAGGTCCGTCGTCATCCGCAGTCCGAACCCGATATTCTCCCGGGCGGTCTTGTGGGGGTAGAGCGCGTAGTTCTGGAACATCATTGCGATCTCCCTGTCCTCCGGGCGGCGACCGATCACCGACTCGCCGCCGATCAGCACGTCCCCGTCCGTCGGTTCTTCGAGGCCGGCGATACACCGCAGCGTCGTCGACTTGCCACACCCCGACGGGCCGACGAGCACGAGCAGTTCTCCGCGAGGGAGCGTCAGCGAGACGTCCTCGACGGCCGTTATCCCGCCGGGATACTCCTTGTGCAGGTTCCGCAGTTCGAGGTGGGCGTCGTCCCGTGAGTCGGATCCGTTCGCTGTCATTGTCCTTTCAGTGACCCCTCGACCAGTCCCTTGACGAAGTACCGCTGGAGCGCCAGGAAGACGATCACGAGTGGCAGCATGCCGATGACGCTCGCCGCCGCGATGGCGCGCCAGTCGTTGCCGTACTGCCCCTGGAACTTGTAGACTCCGATCGAGATCGTGTGCAGGCGACTCTCCGAGCCCAGCACCGTGAACGCGAGGACGAACTCCGACCACGTCAGCACGGTGTTGAAAATCGCCACGACGGCGATGCCGGGCGCGACCGGTCGCAGGAGGACGTGCCGAAGCGTCTGTAGCCGGTTGCACCCGTCGATCCGGGCCGCGTAGTCCAGTTCCTTCGGGATGGTGTCGAAGTACCCCTTGAGCAGCCAGATCGAGAACGGCGTCTGGATGCCGACGTACAGGAGTATCAGCCCCGCTCGCGTGCGAAGCAGGCCCAGACTGGACATGACCGTGTACAGCGGGACGATGATGATCACCGGCGAGATCATCTGGAAGAGGAGGACTATCCCGAGCAGTCCGCGACGGCCAGTGAACTCGAACCGCGAGAACGCGTACGCCGCGGGGACCGACACTGCGACGATGCTCGAAACCCCGAAAATAGTGACCAGCGTCGAGTTGAATAGCCACGAAACCATCCCGGCCCGGAAGACCTGCCGATAGGCAGAGAGCGACACCTCCGCGGGGAGCAGTCTAAACGGGTACCTGAACAGTTCCCCCGCCGGTCGGAGACTGGCTGAGACCACCCAGAGCACCGGGAAGACGAAAAACGCGATTGCCGTCGCGTAGATGGCGTACACCCCGAGGTCAAGCACCGTGAGGTCGGCCAACTCCGCCCGGACCCGGTCGAGAACGGTCGGACCCGCTGTGACCGACTCCCGACCCGTGGCCGTCCCGACGTCGGTGGCACCGCCGTCCGGACGTCTGGTCGCGGCCGCGTCGGGGTCACCGGGTCGGCCAGTGTCGTCGCTCATATCTCGTCACCCACGTCGAAGGCGTAGATATACACGCCGGTCAGCAGCAGGTTCGCGGCGAGCATGACGACGGCGATGGCCGCCCCGCGCCCGAGAGCGTAGTCTTGGAACGCCTCCTGGTACATGAACAGAGCGAGCACCTGGGTCGCACGGCCCGGGCCGCCGCCGGTCAGTGCGAATATCAGGTCGAACGTGTTCAGGGCGTAGATCGTCACCAGCACCGTCGTGATAAACAGGACCGGCTTGAGCTGTGGCAGCGTCACGTGGCGAAACCGGTCCCATCGACCGGCCCCGTCCACGCGGGCGGCCTCGTAGAGGCGCTGTGGGACCCGCTGGAGTCCGCCGTAGATCATTATCATGGTGAACGCGGTCCCGCGCCAAGTGCCGGCGACGATGGTTGAGATCAGCGCCAGTGTCGGGTCCGAGCGGAACGGGACCGGCCCGATACCGAGGACGCCCAGCAGGTGATTGACGGCGCCGAACTGGCTCTCGACCAGCATCACCTTCCAGACCAGGCCGATGATGATTCCGGGGACGATCCACGCGAGCAACACCGAAACGCGAGTCGTGAGGTGACCCCGTAGTCCCCGTCGGACCCCGTAGTCGATCGCCAGCGCCAGAACGAGCCCCAGCAGAACGTGGAGGACGACGCTGGAGAAGGCGTATATGGCGGTTATCCGGATCATTCCCCAGAACTCCGGGTCGGTCGCGAGTCTGACGTACTGTTCGAGGCCGACGAACTCGAAACTCGGTCTGATGAGGCTCTCGTTCGTGAAACTCATCAGGATCGCCTCGGCCATCGGATACAGCTGGAACACCGCGAGTGCCAGCAGGGCGGGCGCGAGCCAGGGGAGCGGGTGGTCGAGGAGTCTGCGAGCAGCGTCGCTCACGCGTTCGAGCAGGCGCTCGACAGTCGTGTCGGCAATCGACATAGTTGTCACCTCGGCGTGGGCAGTTCCAGTGGCGGGTCGGTCATCAGGACGCCTCGTACTCGTCGTTGACGTTCGTGATCATCGTCTCGGCCGCCGACTCGGGATCAGACTGTCCGGTGACGACGCTTTCGATCGCGACCACGTACTCCGAGGCGATGGTGCTGTAGATGGGGCGAGCGGGTCGGGCGACGCCATCCTGGAGGAACTCCCTGAACCGGTCCTGATATGGCGTGTCTGGGTCGTAGAGGTCGCTGTCGTTGAACACCGACTCGCGGGTCGGCAGCAGGGCTGCGGCCTCGCAGTACCGGCCCATCGCCTCGGGTTCGACGAACTTCGCGATGAACTCCTTCATCGCAGCGGCCTCGCCGTCGTCGCCCTCGACGAAGGCGCCCTCCGTCCAGCCGCCGACGCCGGTCGTGTGTTCGCCGTCCGCGGGTCGGGGAATCTTCGCGACCTGCCAGCGCTGCCAGCGGTCGTCCGGTATCTCGTCGGCCTCCTGGATGGGGTTTTTCAGGTTCCGCTCTATCTGGTCGTTGTTCCCGATGAACATCGCGAGGTTGCCCGCGCGACCCTCCCGGGGGAGCGCCTCGACCTCTTCGATGCTCGCGACACGCTGTGGGGTGACGCCAGTGTCGACGAGGTCTCGGATGAACCCGAGCGCGTCGACCAGTGCCTGCCGGTTTTCGCTCTGGTCGAGAACCGGCGCCCCCTCGTCGTCGACGAGGGTGCCGCCGGAACTCCAGAAGTACGGCAGGTTGGCGAGAGCCGTCGACGACTGGAACATGTACGCGTCCATGTCCTCGTTTTCGACGATGTCCTGACCGACGGTGAGCAGTTCCTCCCACGTGACCGGGGGGTCGCCGTCGTTGTACGTGTCGAGGACATCCTGTCGGTAGTACAGACACCGACACCCCGTGTACTTCCAGGCGGCCAGCAGGTCACCGTCGCGCATGGCCGTCTCCCGGACGAACGGGAAGAAGTCGTCGATGTCCTCGACGTAGTCGTTCAGCGGCTGGAGGTACTCGTAGAAGTCCGCTACCCACTTCGAGTCGAGCGTCGACCCTGCAGGGGCGTCGCCCCCCGCCGCACTCGTCAGGAGGTTGTTCTTCCACTGTCCGAAGGCCGGGTAGTTGACGTCGATACGGTAGTCGGGGTGGTTCTCGGCCCAAGCCTCGTGCTGTGTCTTCAGCGCCGGCGCCGCCGCGGGCTGGTCACTCTCCTCCTCGATTGGCGTATAGAACGTGCTCGTCTGGTAAGTCAGCGCGGTCCCGCCCTTGCCGAACCGCTCGTGGGCCACCAGCGGGTCCGACTCATCAAACTGACTCGACTGTGACCCTTCCTGGCAGCCCGCCAAGCCGACCGCAACCGCCGCTGCCCCCGTCACCAGCGCGTCTCGCCTCGTGAGCGTTCCCTTACCTTTCGGCATTCGAACATTTTTTAGGAGTCACGATATATAAACCTATCTTCGGTGATCCGACGTGTCCCTCTGCGACGACCGCGGTCCGGGTCGCGTTCCGAGGGACTCGCGGCCGGTCGTTCCGAACGGGTCGCCGGGCGGAGCGGTCCCGCGTGGCACCGGCGGCACCGGGTTACCCCTCGCCGATGAGACGGTTGACGACCTCTTCGGGGTCGAACGCTTCGAGGTCGTCGTAGATGTATGATATTTTAGTGTGGTGCTGAATACGCGCCCTGGGCCGTGTTTAGACGCTAGTAATATTGCCTGAACGGCGGGAATTCTAGAAACTGAAGCAAGCAGAGTTCGATGTGCCTTCGAAACTCGCCCGCTTCACCGACCGATGTGTCGCATTGTCTCAAAAAGCTGTCGGGAGTGACGGAACGCAGCCTGTCAAGAAAGGGGAGGGTGGCTACGCTGACTGGGTGATTATCTCTCTCCACGGACTCCGCGAATATCTCGACCTTCTGTACCGCCGACTCCTCGATATCCTCCGTGAAATGCCTGATATCGTGGCGAAACTCGACCTGTCGGTCGAGGAGTTACCTGATTTTACCACGGTCTGTGTGGGGCTGTCGGAGAAGAGTGACCTCTCCCGGGCGATGTTCGGTTCTGTCGCCGAGCGAATCAGCCAGGAAACATCGGGTAACGTTGCCATCGTCCGGAGTGTTGAGGCTATTGACCAGCCGGTCAGTCAAATGGAAGAACCATCGCAATGAGCGACTACTGTCTCGTCTTTTCAGCGTTGGATCCGGCGTCGGTTGACCTGCTAAGGCAGCTGTGACCCGTCTGCTGTATCCATGTTCTATATTCAGCAGTCACTAATTTGACCGGTCAGGATATATTGGCCTTCAATTCGCGCGAGCGGCGTTCTCGTAGTAGATGACGGACGATTACCATGAGTCGAACGAATGGGCCCAGCAGCATCGACAATCGTTGACCACGCGGCACACACACGAGGATGTCCTCACCGACCGGGAGTTCGAATTACTGCTGGAGGCGTGTAGTTCGCTGCCCGAACCGCGAGATTTGCAGGCGCGGTTCATCTGTCTGGCTGCTGGCCGACTTGGATTGCGTGCTGGTGAGATCGCGCACTTCCGGGCCGAGTGGCTCGATTGGGATCGGATGTTGCTCCGTATTCCACAACACGAGGCCTGCGAGTGTGGCTATTGTCGTCGGCAAGCATCCCAAGAGACAACGGACAATGAGGACCTCACGCAGGAAGAAGCAATGGAGGCTCGCTGGCACCCGAAAACGGTTGCCTCTGCCCGGTCGATCCCCGTTGATCTCTCGCTCCGGGTAGAGCTGTGTCTGGAACGGTTCACCGACGAGTACGACGCCTTTCCACGGTCACGGACCGCTGTCAACAGACGCGTGACGGCTGCTGCCGAGGCCGCAGATATCGACGGTCGAGTGTATCTACATTGTCTCCGTGCGACCGCTGCCAGCTACCACGCCTATCAGGGCGTCGCGCCGGTTCCACTCCAAGCGCTCATGCGCTGGAGCGATCTAGCGACAGCACAGAAGTATATCCGCATCTCCGGGAGAGCCACAGCAGATGCTCTTCGGCAGGTCCATCACCGATGAGGGCAGTCTAATATCAATCAGGTTTCATCGTGGGTACTGAACGGATGGTTCTTGCGCCGATCTGAGTCTGATAGCTGCCAGACCTGGTGATTCAGCAACTGTTGAATATAGAGGATATATTTTGCATTGGCGGAAGTACTGAGTTTTACAGTTCCTGTTTTGAATATCGGCTGTCATTACTGCGGGCTACGCTCTCTCAGCTTTCGACAAGCCCGCGCAGTCACCAACTCTGCTATCCGGTGATCATAGCGTAGTTCGGTCAGTGGTCAGGTTCGAAGACACGTTGGACCGCCGCTATCGGGTCGAATCGCTGCAGCACGGCACCGGCGAGCAGAAAGGTAACTATCCCGATTCCCACCCCGGCGACGGTGTCTGAAGCGAAATGTGTGCCCAGATAGACACGGGAGACGGCGACCAGCACGGCTAGTACCGTGACAACACTGAATGGGATATGTTCGCTTTTCCGTGCGGCCATGGTGTACACCGTGACGGCGGCGGCGTGGCCGGACGGGAACGACGTCGCGACTGTCTCGGCCTCGTCGGTCAGACAGACCGGGTCGGCGGGGAACGTCCGCTGGACCGTCAGCATGAGCGTTCCGACGACGACACCGGAGATTGCCAGCACCACGAGACTGTGGCGAAACGCCTCGTCCCAGTCGGCCAGATAGCAGACACCGACGAAACACAACGCGGCTGTAGCGGACCCCAGCCCCGTCACCGAAGTCAGCAGCTTCGTCGCCAATGGGCTCCGTGCGGCGACGATAGCGTCCATAATTGCCGTCTCGATTCGGACGACTTTGTCGAATAACTCCGCGAACAAATGCTCCATGCCCTGCGGCCCATACCAACTGTGGCCTCATAGCCACTCGGTTCCGTGAGATGCCGTTCCGGCCCGCCAGTACCTGACGGCCAAAGCGGCGGCAGCGAGCCAGAGCGCGACTTCGACGAAGAACGCGGGGCTCCAGAGGTAGTACAAAAAGAACGACCCTGGCGGGAGCGCGAGCGGGTCGCTCGGCATAACGGCGGGCCACAGCAGAAAAACGGCGTCACCGGGCCGCCCGTTGACGACGACGTGAACGGCGTCGAGAGCGAGATGCAGTGCCCACCCGACCGCAGCCGACAGTCCGGCCCGGCCCGACAGCGCGAGCGGCACAATCACGACGAGCAACAGCACCGAGTGGCCGACGGAGTGAAACAGCGATGTGAGTCCAAGTGTGGCCAGTGGCTTGTCGAGGACATCGGGGAGGGCACTGCCGACGACCAGCCACAGCGGAGCAAGTCTCGACGCCCGTCCGACGACCGCTGCCGCGAGCAGGTGCGTCGGAAAGAGCATACCTAGAGATGGGTATCCGGGTATATGAACGCTACCCGTCGAACCACTCGCGGGGGAGGCGGCCGCTGACGACGAGGAAATCGCGAGCGAACACGGCCAGCGACAGCACTAGGAGCGCGGGCGCGACGGCGAAGAGGATGTCGCTGGGAACGACGGGCACGAGTGCGACAGTGAGAAACACCATCTGGATGCCGGCGAGGTACTTACTGAGGTCGCTGTCGGGGCGCTCACCGACAGGCCGGCCACGGAGTCGTCGCCAGCGTATCCCGCCGAGATAGACGTACCGGGCGGCGGCAATCGAGAGGTACCAGACAGGGAGGCGGCCCCATAGCACCGCCACCAGCGGCGCGACGACGAAGCCGAACGTGTCGAAGGCCATGTCCAGTCGCGTTCCAAGCGGGGTCTGCTCCCCGATAGTCCGGGCCACAGTGCCGTCGAGTTTGTCAAGGGCCACGCCGGTGCCGTAACACACTGCCGGCACCCACGCGAGGTCGGTCGTCGCCGGGACGACAAGGAAGCCGGCGACGACGGCGTAGAGCCCGCCACGGAGCAGCGTCAGCGTGTTCGCCGCACCGAAGACGTACCGCCACGGCCGAACGGTCTCCAGCCCGCGGCCAGCATACCAGAGCTGTCCCGCCCAACAGACGCCCGCGACGACGGCCGGGTGGACCGTCCAGCGCGTCATCGCGTCGGCAGGGAAAAGCGCGCCGACAACGGCCGTCAGTGCCAGTGCACCGACGACGGGGAGGCCGACCCGGAGCCCGAGGGATGGGTCACCATGTCGGCCCGCCATCGCCACCTCCCGGTCCGCTCGGCCACGAGCTCGCCAGTTCCGGAATCTGTGTGGCCACACGTCCCGTGGCACTCATCGCAGCAGGACAACTAGCACCGCGATGAGGACCACTTGTGCGATCTTATCAACCGCGCCCAGCGTCCCGATGTCGGCCGGGAACGATTTTCCCAGCGAGACGAAGTTGACGTAGTACCACAGCAGTATCTGGACGAGTGTGAAGGGGATACCGACGGCGTAGACGGCCCGCCGCCGGTAGTTTAGCACGATCAGCCCGACCGCGCCCAGAAAACCGAGTCCCGCGAGCACGAAACTGATTCCCATGCCCGACGGGAGCATCCGCACACCGAGCAGGAGGTGGACGGCGGCGGAGACGAGTGCGGCGACGATTCCCACCCAGTGCAGACTGTCGAGTGACGCTACGTCCGGCGAGAGTCGTTGTGTCTCGCTCGTGGCCATACCCCGTAATCGGTTTTCAGCCACATAATCATAGTGCCACACCACCGTTCATCGCTCGAAATCCGGCCGTCTGAGCATGTCGATACGGTCGCACGTCTCGGCGTCGAGACGGCGACCTGCGGCGGCGAGGTTCCCGACTACGCGTGACGTCGTCGTGCTCGATGGGATCGGGACGACGCCCCGTGTGACGTTCCACGCGAGGACGACGCCGGCCGGCGTGAGGCCTGTTTCGTCGGTGATGTCGGCCAGGACGGGTTCGGCAAGTAGGCCGGGCACCGACAGCGGTGAGTGTGCAATAACGTGGATTCCGCGCTCGTGACAGAACCTGACCAACTCGGTGCGTGGCTGGTATGGATGGTGCTCTATTTGAACGAGCGCAGGAGGCACATCAGCAGTGTCGAGAATCGTCTCCAGCTGTCCTCGCGAGGCGTTACAGACCCCTAGTGTGTGTCAGCCCCCGCTCGTGGACCGTTTCGAGGTTGGCCCACGCCCGTATTCAGGACTCGCTTGCTAACCGCTACCCGGTGACCGCAAGTATCAGCCTCGCAGCCCGGTCCACACCGGTTGAGGCACTCGGGGTCGCCTCCCGCCGCCTGCAGGATGCTGGGAGTGCACAGGACAGCACCCGGCGGAACGTTCTCTGCGGGGAACCCCTTGCCGGTGCCGACCGTACTGACGACGACGTACAAATAGCCCATTTCGACGTCAACGACGCGACCGGGAAGTACACCGACCAACTCAACGAATTCGATACGTTCATTCACATCGAACAGGGCTACGCGGAACTGATGCGATATCTGCGTGAGGCCCACCACTCGCTTGCCTTCTTTGTCGGCGGCGACAACATCATCGCTGTCTGTTCGGAGATGGACGCAACAGCATATCAGGACACCGTCGACCACGTCGGTGAGGCTGTCGGCGTCAATTTGAAAGTAGGCGTCGGGCGGGCACGTACAGCACAGTCGGCCGGTATGACCGCGAAACACGAACTCGAACGCTGTCGGGTCGACGGCTCTCAGGTCGAACTGAAATGGAAATGACATCCTCCGCGCCGTGAACGGCGGGATTCTCTCGCTGTATAAAGATAGGTTTCCCAGTTGGTGCGAAAAATACCGGTGTTGTTATCTATCACACTTTGCAGTCAGGTCCGGATAAGAAGAGCATATCATAGAATACTTGACACACATTGTCTATACAAGCTTTGTCAAGACTCACGTATAAGATGCAGAGAATGTATGCAGCACGGCAACATTGTTTATTTCACCTGCGTTCGACTGTATCAGCTGTAAGGACTAGCTTGCGTATTAATCAGGCGAAGGTTGTTCGAATCCAGTAATGTTGTGCGGGGGTAGAATTGGGACTAATACTTCGTGGACAGAATTAATCCACCCCCGACAGCGATGAGTCCAAATGGAATAAGGACTGCAGGAAGTGGGATACTACATTCGTTCACTCCATCGGGTGTATACAGTAGGTTTGAATCCTGCACACCGATCATGCTAACTCCCTGCTCCTGTCCATCTGGAACACCGACATCAGTACAGCCACCGAATAGCATCCCGGGGAAGGTGATCAGTTGCGCGAGGACGATACTGAATCCGACAACAAGTAAAACGCCGCCGAGGGGTTTTCTTCGTTTGAGTGTGGCAGCCATCACTTACTGATTCTACCACTCGATGATAAGAACGATGTAAAGTCAAAGAGTTCCAGTACTCATTTCAGACACTGTATTGATCGAGACGTGAGTTCCCTATATCGACCGATTCGAACTGTCTGAATCTGAGTAAACTCTGTGCGAGATACGCGCCCTCCATCTTGCACGCGCGTCGTGACAGGATTTGGATAGGCAGAGCGTGCGGAGCTCCCTATGACACGGTCAATATCCCAGCCTCGTCGGCGAGGGTAGTGGCAGTGAGCGGGCCGGTGGCGTCCAACAGCGTCGCGACGACCTGCGATACCGAGTGCGGTCCGAGGGCTGGAACGAGTTCGGCCGCTTTGCAGAACGACAGAGCGTCCCGGAGCCACCTCTCCAGCGTGCTCGAACCCATCACGAGCGGTGAACCCGCCGACACAGCCATCGTCACCGGGCCCAGCAGCGCTGGCAAGACCTGCATATCGAAGTTCGTCACGGGACGACTCCGGACAGAGGTCCTCAACGTCGAGGCCACTTACGTCAACTGCTGTCGGAACTACACCCGGTTCCGCACGGTCTATCAGATCCTCGACAATCTAGGCGCGAACATCGATATCACCGGCAGTCGACGCCACACGACGAACTCGTCGACCGCCTCCAGCAACCCGATGGCCCGCGAACCATCCCTCATATCTTGTTCTACTCTATATTCAGACAAAGGGAGTCTGATTCAGCCATGGAGAGTGGGAGGAGGGCAGCCTGTTTAAATTTAGTTAAGATGAAACAATATAATTCCCGTTAGGTTTATATTCATATTCCTCCGTGGCTCTCTTCTGAATTGGGCGTGGGAAAACCACCGCCCAGTTGCACGTGTCGTTCGCGTAGTGTGTTGTTCGAGGTCGGCGACACGCCGGTTCCGGTCGGGTTCGCGTACCGCCCGCGCGATCTCGACCATGCGAACGCCGGCGTCGCAGAGTTCATCGCCGAATACGACGCACCGGTCGGCTTCGTCGTGACTGGCGACACGATCGATACCGACCGCCCGATCGTCCGAACTCACGCCCGCACCATCCAACTCCCTTACTGGCTGTACTTGCTCCTGTGCTAAACTGGAGAGGGGCAGTTGTGACCTCGCCACCAGAACGGCCATCTGCAGTGGGAGACCCAGTGCATGTACTATCCGTCAGTCCCTTGTGACTGCTCTGCGTCATGTATCGCCAAATGGGCACCCGCGTCTAACCCGTCGACACCCCCCCGGGAGGGAGAACTGCAGAGAGTCCGTTCTTTATAAGATTGGCTCTGAACGAAACGTATCAAGCCAAGGGCCGGATTTGAACCGGCGATGATCCGCTCTGCAGGCGGACGCGTTCGGCCAGACTCTGCCACCTTGGCGCAACAAAACGTACTCGGGAACGGCGTTTAAGAATAGCGGTCTCGCTCAGTACGAGCGCGGCAGGTCGAGCGTGTGCTCGGCGATGTGGTTCCGCATCATCTGCGAGGACCCCGGTGCCACCGTGCCGAGACGACTGCCCTTCCACATCTCGATGACCGCGTAGTCGCGGCTGAAGCCGTTCCCGCCGTGGGTCTGGAGCGCGACGTCACAGGCCTCGTGGCCCGCCTCCGAGGCACGGAGTTTCGCCATGTTCGACCACTCGGCCGTCTTCTTCATGTCATCGGTCGTCTCCGTACGGTCCATCAACCACGACGCCTTCTGGACCAGCAGTTTCGCCGCCTCCAGCTGAGAGTGTGCCTCCGCCAGCGGGTGCTGGATGGCCTGGTGCGCGCCGATGGGTTCGTCGAACACCACACGGTCCTGTGCGTAGTCGACGGCGCGTTCGATCGCGTTCCGGCCGATACCGATGGCACCCGCCGACCCGACCAACCGCTCGGGGTTGACGGTGTCGAACAGTTGGAGCAGTCCCATGTCCCGCGTCCCGATGATGTCGTCCGGACTCGCCTCGTAGTCGTCGAAGGAGAGCTCGAACTGCTTTTCGGGCGTCGGAATCCCCACGTCGAGTTCCCGACGCTCGATGTTGTCGTCGTGTGGGTCCGCGAGGAACAGGGTAATCCCCTGCGTTCGCTTCGGGACCTCGTCTTTCGGCCTCGTCCGGGCAACCAGCAGCATCTTGTCCGCCCGGTCGACCCCGCTGATCCACTGCTTCGAACCGTTGATGTGGAACGTTCCGTCGTCCTGTTCTTCGGCGAACGTGTCGAGGTTCGGCGCGTTGTGCCCCGCGTTCGGTTCGGTCAGTGCCATACAGAACCGCAAGTCACCGTCGATGAGCGGCTCCAGCAACTCCTTTTTCTGTTCCTCGCTCCCGTGGTTCGTCAGCGTCACCGCACCGAACACGACGTTGACGATGAACAGCATGTCTGCACCCATACACCCGTTGGCGACGAGTTCCTCGACGATGGTCGTCAGCTCTGTGATTCCCATCCCCTCGCCACCGTACTCCTGGGGCGCGGTCGCCCCAAGGAACCCCGCGTCCGCACAGTCCTGCCAGAACTCGTCCGGGTCACGGCCGTTGGCGACATCCCGCCAATACTCGTCGTCGTAGTCGGCCGCTATCTCGCGCGCAGTCTCCTTGATGAGACGGTCCTCCTCTGTTTCCACGAACCCTGGTTCGGATGACTGTGAGACTGTCATGCACATGCCAACGCGCTACAGGGGCATAAAGGTTGGAACTTTCAACGTACGGTTCGTTTCCCCTCGTTGCCACGTCCGACCGCACAGCCAACGGCACACGTTCGGGTGTGCCTTCGAGTATCTGACGTGTCGCGTTGCCACTCCGCGTTCGAAATGAAAAACGCCCCACCCGTTCTTCGGGTGGGGCGTGATGAGTGGAGGCGGCGAATCGGGTCTCCCAGAGGCTCGCGCACTCCAGTAGGCCCCGAAACGCTGGCGGGCTTAACTTCCGTGTTCGGGATGGGTACGGGTGTAACCCCGCCGCTGTGGCCGCCTTAACGCCGACTCGCGGAGTCGAACCGCGATAAACCACAGTCGGTATAGCTTCCAAGCAACCGTGTAGTACGTGCGATCCAGATAGCGCCTGGACTCGTGTTATCGAGTCTCCATGCGCGGTATGATTGGTGGCTTCGGCCGATTAGTTCTCGCGGGCTGAACACCTCGTCACCTCGGTGCGTACACCCCGAGTCTATCGAACTCGTCTTCTACGAGTGGCCTCGGCGGTACCTCTTTTCCAGGTGGGTTTCGAGCTTAGATGCGTTCAGCTCTTACCCCGTGTCGCGTGGCTGCCCGGCACATGCCCTCTCGGACAACCGGTACACCAGTGGCGACCATCCGTAGTTCCTCTCGTACTATACGGACGTTCCCGTCAGGTACCATGACACCCCCAATAGATAGCAGCCGACCTGTCTCACGACGGTCTAAACCCAGCTCACGACCTCCTTTAATAGGCGAACAACCTCACCCTTGCCCGCTGCTGCACGGGCAGGATGGAGGGAACCGACATCGAGGTAGCAAGCCACCCGGTCGATATGTGCTCTTGCGGGTGACGACTCTGTTATCCCTAGGGTAGCTTTTCTGTCATCTATTGCCCGCATCGGGCAGGCAAATAGGTTCGCTAGACCACGCTTTCGCGTCAGCGTCTCTCGTTAGGCAAGACACTGTCAAACCATCTTTTGCTCTTGCGCTCTTCTCCGGATCTCCGTCCCGGATGAGATGGCCTTAGGGCGCGCTCGATATCTTTTCAAGCGCGTACCGCCCCAGTCAAACTGCCCGGCTATTGGTGTCCTCCTCCCGGAGTGAGGGTCACAGTCACTGACGGGTAGTATTACAGGGTTGCCTCGGTGGCCCGCTGGCGCGGGTACCTGTGTAGTGGCTCCTACCTATCCTGTACATCAGCGACCATGTCCCAGCAACAGCCTGCAGTAAAGCTCCATAGGGTCTTCGCTTCCCCTTGGGGGTCTCCAGACTCCGCACTGGAACGTACAGTTCACCGGGCCCAACGTTGGGACAGTGGCGCTCTCGTTAATCCATTCATGCAAGCCGCTACTGAAGCGGCAAGGTACTACGCTACCTTAAGAGGGTCATAGTTACCCCCGCCGTTGACGGGTCCTTCGTCCTATTGTACTAGGTGTTCAGATACCCGCACTGGGCAGGATTCAGTGACCGTACGAGTCCTTGCGGATTTGCGGTCACCTATGTTGTTACTAGACAGTCGGAGCGCCCGAGTCACTGCGGCCTGCCTCTTTCCGAGGCAGGCATCCCTTATCGCGAACTTACGGGACTAACTTGCCGAATTCCCTAACGTCGGTTGCTCCCGACAGGCCTTGGCTTTCGCCGCCACGGACACCTGTGTCGGATCTCGGTACGGACACCGTACTTGCCTTTTCACGGGCCCCAGGTTGAACCGGCTTACGCTATCCTGCCGTTCGTCCGCTTCGTGCCATTACGGCTTCCACGGATTTGGACAGTTCGACCGGGCGATGGCCCGGTCCGGTCGACCCCGAGGCGTCGGCGTTCGATGTACGGCGGCACTGGAATATTAACCAGTTTCCCTTTTGTCTCGCTCGAATTACGACGAGACTTAGGACCGGCTAACCCTCGGTTGTCGAACAGTGCCGAGGAACCCTTGTCCGTTCGGCCGTCGGGATTCTAACCCGACTATCGCTGCTACTATGGCCAGGATTTTCGTCACCGATCGGTCCACACGAACTCTCGCCCATGCTTCCACCCAATCGGAGTGCCGACCTACGCAATCGCCATATGACTGGCGTGGCCAGGTCTCGGTGGTGGACTTGAGCCCCGATCATTTTGGGCGCCCCGAACCTCGGCCGGTAAGCTGTTACGCTTTTCTTAGAGGGTAGCTGCTTCTAAGCTCACCTCCCGGCTGTTTAGGGCTCGGGACCACCTTCGATCGCACTTAGTCCACACTTGGGGACCTTAACCCAGCTCTGGGTTGTCTCCCTCACGGTACACAGGCTTACCCCGCATACCGGACTCCCCGCGTCGACAGCGTCCGTAGGTTCGGAGTTTGACAGCCGCGCCGACTCCTCTCGGAGGCGGACACGGCAATCAGTCTCTCTACCCCACGAACTACCTCGGCGGAGGTCATGCTTCGACATGTTTCGGTCGGAACCAGCTGTTGCCGGACTCGATGGGCCTTTCACCCCTACACGTAGGTCACGGGAGGGTATTGTAGGACACCATCCCTAACAGGCTTCCACGCGCCTTTCGGCACGCTTCACCTTGCCCACGCGTAGATCGTCCGGATTCGGGTCGTGCCCGTTTGACTCCCCGCGCTTGAACACGGCGGCCCTCGTGCAAAGCACTGCGGCCATGTCGGTTTCCCTACGCCTCCCCCGATGCTCGGGTTAGACTCGTCAAACAGGCACACTCCCTGGCTCGTTTTTCAAAACGTACGACGGAACACCGGCTTCCCTGTGGTCCTACTGGAGGGTCGCCCCTCGGTCGTTTGCACAGGGACCTTTCGTGCCCCGTCGCTCCATCGCCAACTGATTTCAGGCCCTATTGCACCTCCCTTCTGAGGGTGCTTTTCAGCGTTCGCTCACGCTACTTGTTCACTATCGGTCTCAGGTAGTATTTAGCCTTGGCAGTCGATGCCTGCCATATTCACGAGGGATTTCCAACCCCCGATACTCTGGAACTGACGCACGCCGTACTGGTCTTCACTACGGGGTTGTCACCCTGTTTCACGCTCCGTTCCAGGAGACTTCGTGAAGACGATCCGGCGATGAGAGTCAGCCCGAACACCACATTGCCCGAAGGCTTCGGTTTGGGCTACGTCGCGTTCACTCGCGGTTACTAACGACATCACATTCGTTTTCTCTTCCTGTCCCTACTAAGATGTTTCAGTTCGGGACGTTCCCCATTGCGCGAAGCAATTGCGGGGGGATTCCCATTCGGAAATCCTCGGTTCTTCCCCTCCGTGCGGGTCCCCGAGGCTCATCGCAGCTTGGCACGTCCTTCATCGGCACCTGAGCCGAGCCATCCACCAGCTGGCATAGTAGCCATGCTGATGACGTGTATACACACGTCATAGATGTAGTGACTCGGAAATAATTCCGAGTCTGCGTCGTTGAAGACTCGATGTACTGCACACGAGTCCAGTGGACGCCTGGATCGCACGTACACACAGTTTCATTTGCACGCCCGGTGGTCATCGGTGCGTGCATCAACCCTTCCCACCCGCGTTCGCACGGGGTGGTGCATCGGTCTTCCGTACCCAATCCGAACCCCGTCTCCCACTTAAGGGACACGGATTCGGACAGGCACGAGACATGGACCCACTGGGATTTGAACCCAGGGCCTCCGCCTTGCAAAGGCGGCACTCTGCCACTGAGCTATGGGCCCGTCCCTGCGGACAATGTCAGCCTTGGCAGTTCATAGGTGCCCGGTCGGTTCGAGCGTCGTCAAACTATGTGTCGAAAGGTGGGCTGGGGCAAAGCCCCAGTCCCGGTCATTAGGAGGTGATCCAGCCGCAGATTCCCCTACGGCTACCTTGTTACGACTTAAGCCCCCTTGCGAAGCCCAGATTCGACCACCGCATGGTGGCCTCATCCGGACCTCACTCGGGTGCTTTGACGGGCGGTGTGTGCAAGGAGCAGGGACGTATTCACCGCGCGCTTATGACACGCGATTACTACCGAATCCAGCTTCATGCGGACGAGTTTCAGTCCGCAATCCGAACTACGACCGAGTTTAGGAGATTAGCTCTCCCTCTCGGGGTCGCTTCCCATTGTCTCGGCCATTGTAGCCCGCGTGTTGCCCAGCACATTCGGGGCATACTGACCTACCGTTGCCCGTTCCTTCCTCCGCTTTAGCAGCGGCAGTCTCCCTAGTGTACCCAGCCACGATGAACGTGCTGCTGGCAACTAGGGATGCGGGTCTCGCTCGTTGCCTGACTTAACAGGACGCCTCACGGTACGAGCTGACGGCGGCCATGCACCTCCTCTCAGTAGCTCAGGTAAGATCATCAACCTGACCGTCACTGCTACTGTCGATGCTGGTGAGATGTCCGGCGTTGAGTCCAATTAAACCGCAGGCTCCTCCGGTTGTAGTGCTCCCCCGCCAATTCCTTTAAGTTTCATCCTTGCAGACGTACTTCCCAGGCGGCTCGCTTCACGGCTTCCCTACGGCACAGCGCAGGCTCGTAGCCTACGCCACACCTAGCGAGCATCGTTTACAGCTAGGACTACCCGGGTATCTAATCCGGTTCGAGACCCTAGCTTTCGTTCCTGACCGTCGGGTCCGTTTTTCCAAGGCGCTTTCGCCACCGGTGGTCCGTCCAGGATTACGGGATTTCACTCCTACCCCGGACGTACCCCTTGGATCTCTCGGCCCCAAGCCGAACAGTTTCCGCCGGACGCCTGCCCGTTAAGCGGGCAGATTTCCCGACGGACTTGCTCGGCTGGCTACGAACGCTTTAGGCCCAATAAGAGCGGCCATCACTCGTGCTGCCGGTATTACCGCGGCGGCTGGCACCGGTCTTGCCCAGCACTTGTTCCTGTACTTCCCTACAGTACAGAAAAGCGAGGACTGTATGCCCTCGCACTCGGAGTCCCCTTATCGCACTGTCGTGCAGTGTAAAGGTTTCGCGCCTGCTGCGCCCCGTAGGGCCCGGAATCTTGTCTCAGATTCCGTCTCCGGGTTCTTGCTCTCACAACCCGTACCGATTATCGGCACGGTGGGCCGTTACCCCACCGTCTACCTAATCGGCCGCAGCCACATCCTGTGGCGCCGGAGCGTTTCCAGCTCTCCGCATCCCAGCATGAGAGCTGTATCGCGGATTAGCCTCAGTTTCCCGAGGTTATCCGTGTCCACAGGGCAGTTTGGCCACGTGTTACTGAGCTATCTGCCACGGGTCTAAACCCGTGCGACTAGCATGGCTAAATCGGACTCCGATAGCAATGGCCTCCGGCAGGATCAACCGGAATGTCCCTGGCACAAGGCCAGGGGGGCTGGCGGGAAAACTCTCGTGTGAGAGTATTCCGCTATCGAAGGTTCACATAGTTCAACGACACTCGGACCGACCGAGTGTCACCGAACTGCCAAGGCTGACATCAGATCCCATCTATACGGCGGACCGCAGGGGTGGAATCCTCATTTCTTACGGACCTAATTTTACACCACGAGGGTACATAAACCCTCCGAAGTGCGTCGGTCCGTGGTCGGGCGATGTCGGCCCCGACCCGGCCTCGTCTACATTCCTTCTGAATGCCCTTAACCACTTAAGGGCATCGAATCGCCCCGGGCCGGAATCGCAACCCGGCGGAGCGATGCGTGTTCAGTACGATTCCCCGATACTACTTAAGGGAATCGATGCAGACTGCAAGGCGTGGCGGGCGTCGCCCACCGTGCCTCGCTCGTACTCGTTCCGATGGGGGTGTTAAACTTAAGCCCGTCGAAGCGACTCCGCTACGGGTCGCGGTTCCATACCGCGCGGCGGGCGCGCTCAGGGCGTCGAGGACGGAAACGTGTGAGATATATCTGATACTTCCGGGTGTTCTCCGGGAGAAGTTGTCGCGTGGATGGAGGCCGACCAGTCATCCCACGCGTCGCGCGCACGGTCTGGCCGGGTGTAGGCCACGCACTCATGGCTTGGCGTGCGGCCCCGATATGTCTCACGGACGGCGACGAAAGAAAGCGGTGTACTGCCGACTCAGATATCTTCGAGGTGTTCGACGCCCTGTTTCTCGACGTTCCCCTTCGTTATCTCGTCGGGCATCCAGTCCGGCTTGTCGTCGGGCGCGTCCTCCTCCCACGCCCAGCCTTCATAGATGTGCACTTTGTGCGTCCCTTTCTCCCGAAGCCGGAGCTCTGTCCGGTCAGCACTTGCCTCGCTGTCGTCGGGGTCGAGTCTGCGGGCGGCTTTCAGGGCGGCCTGTCGCGGTGTTCCCCCTGAAAAGACACTCGTCTCCTCGCCACTGCCTTCACGAAGCGCGAAGTTGCGCTTATCCTTGTCACGTGCCATGGTTTCGCCTCTCCATGTCAGTCCAGCACACGGCCCGTCATAAATATACCCCCCGACGGCGGGGGGACGCGGGAGTACGTTTATATATTAGTTGATAAACCGCCCGGCAGTTCAGGCCGTATTCGCCCGATATCGGGCGAATTCTGGCCGTCCACCTCGCGGGCGCGGAGACTGTACGGGCTGCCCTACCGGACAGTTGGGGACTATCTAGAAACGAGCGTACACGTACGTCCGGGTTCTCACGGTAAGCTTAAGTGTATTCTACGGCGAAGCACGGGATAGGATAGCGCGATGGTGCGAAAAAAGAAGCTGAGCCCGAGTGGCGCGAAAGACGAGGACGGCGAGTATCACAACGTCCACATCAACATTCACGAGGACGAACTAGCCGTCGCAGGGATGGAGATCGGCGACGAGGTGTTCGTCAGGGTTCGGGACAACAAGATCATCATCCAGAAAGCCGACCCGGAGGACGTGGAACACGAGTTCTAACGTGCTCCCGTGTTTTTCTCCGTCGCGCCCGCACGCGGTGGTGATACCGTGACCGTGTACGACCTCGCCAAGCCGCTGCTGTTCCGACTGCCGGCCGAGACAGCCCACGGCTTGGGTCACAGCGCGTTGCGCACCGTCGACGGAACCCCACTTACCGCGCTGCTAGAACGCCGCTACGCAGTCACAGACGACCGACTCCGTGTCGAGGCGTTCGACCAGTCGTTCCCGAACCCAGTCGGCGTCGCGGCGGGATTCGACAAGAACGCGGAGGTCCCCGGCGCGCTCGCGGCACTCGGCTTCGGTCACGTCGAAGTCGGCGGCGTCACCGCCGAGCCACAGTCCGGTAACCCGCGCCCGCGGATGTTCCGTCTCCGCGAGGACGAGGCCATCGTCAACCGGATGGGGCTGAACAACCACGGCGCGGACGCCGTCGGCGACCGCCTCGCCAGCACGGACGTGTCCGTCCCCGTCGGCGTCAACATCGCCAAGAGCGAGCACGTCGACAGCGCGGGCGCGCCCGCGGACTACCGATACACCTACGAACGCGTCGCCGAGGGCGGGGACTTCTTCGTCGTCAACGTCTCCTGTCCCAACTCACAGGGGTTCGAGGAACTCCAGAACCGCGAGACGATGGCCGACATCTTCGCCGAGTTGACCGACGCGGGCGCGGCACCGTTGCTGGTGAAGCTCTCGCCCGACCTCCCCGAACCGGCCATCGAGGACACGCTCGACCTCGTCGCCGAGTTCGACCTCGACGGCGTCGTCGCCACGAACACCACGACCGACCGGCCCGACGGACTCCGGTCACCGTCGCAGACCGAGACCGGCGGCCTCTCGGGCCGACCCATCGAGGAACGCGCCACGGAGACGGTCCGGTTCGTCGCGGCACGGACCGACGCGCCCGTCGTCGGCGTCGGCGGCGTCTCGACGGCCGCGGACGCCTACAGAAAGGTACGCGCGGGCGCGACCCTCGTGCAACTCTACACCGGCCTCGTCTACGAGGGACCGTCCATCGCGCGCGACATCAACCGTGGACTGCTCGACTTGCTGGAGCGGGACGGCTTCGGGTCCGTCGAAGAAGCAGTCGGCGCAGACCTCGACTGAACGGTTCTACCGCAACGCGTCCAACCGGCACGCGAACGCTCACCGTTTTCTCCGCAGGTGGCTCGCGTTACTCGCCACCTCCCTCGACAAAGATGGGAAAACGGCCGCTCGCCGGCGATGTGAGGAGCGCGCCTACCGCAGGGCGTCCAGTCGGAACTCGAACGCCGCCACCGGCAGTTCGAGGTCGTGTTCGACGATGACTTCGGGGTGGACCTCACCCACGACGCCGACTGCCTCGCCGTCGAGGACGACGCTCGCGGTCCGGCCGTCGATGAACGTCGGGTGGTCCGTCGCCGGCGTTTCGAGGTCCTTGTCGAAGGCCGCGGCGAGTGCCTGGAGTTTCGCCTTGGCGTCCTCGTAGGACGCGCCGGCGTGACAGAGCGCGCCGGCGACCGTGCGGTGTTCCGCGACGTTCGTGTTCTCGGCTTCGTCTACCTCGGCCGCGAGGCCGATTTCCACGAGGTCCTGCGGGTACGCGCGGTGGGTGTTGTTCTCCAACACCAGCATGACCGAGGGGAGTGCCCACGTCCGGACCATGGTGAAGTCTTCGCTGTAGGGCTGTTCGATGGTGACGGCCTCGCCACCCCCGACGGCGTCGGTCCCTTGGGCGATTCCCATCCGCTCGTAGTTCTGTTCCTCGTCTATCAGGTAGAAGTTCAGCAGGTCCTCGAAACCCAGTCCGACCAGCGTCTCGCGGGCGGCGTCCTCTAACCGCGACCGCTCGTGGCGGCCGCCGACCGTCGACACGTCGGGGTACCGGGGTTCGAGTTCGTTGAACCCGTAGGCGCGCCCGATGTCGTCCACGAGGTCGACGGGGTGGAGTACGTCCGTCCGGTAGGGCGGGACCGTCACCTCGTAGGTGAGTTCGTCGTCCGCCTCGCTGACCGTGGCGTCCATCCCGGCCCGTTCGACCAAGTCCACCACGTCCTCGCGCGCGAGGTCGATTCCCAGCATCGTCTCGATGTCGTCGTGGACGACGGTTTTCGCCCGCGTTTCGAGGTCCGGGCGGACCAGTTCGGCCCCCCGGTCCGGCGCGCCGGCCGCCGAGTCGGTGTAGTCGACCCGGACTTCTTCGACGGTGCCCCCGCGGGCGTCCAGCGCGTAGCAGACGATGGCGAGCATCCGGTCGACGGTCCACTGGTCGGTGCCCGTCATCTCGATGAACAGGTCCCGCGAGTCGGTCGACACCTCAGTCCGCCGGCCGTTGACGACCGGCGGGAACGAGAACAGGCCGACCTCGTCGTAGATGGCCGGCATCCGACTGTACTCGCCCACGAGGTCGGCGTACTCCTGTCCGATGTGGTGGTCGGTCAGCGTCTCGGCGGGCGTCATCTCGGCGTCGCCCTCCAGCGGGACGAACGTGTCCCCGTCGGGGTCGATACCCGTGTAGGTGACTGACTTGGCCCCGTCGTCGTCCTCCCGGAGCGTCTCGCCTTTCAGCATCGTCAGGTCGTGGACGCCGATGGCACCCTTCGCGCGCTGACGACCCATCGTCGCGTGCAGTTTCTCCTGCAGTTGGATGAGCGACTCCAGCGTCGTCTCGTCGAGGTCCAGTCCACGGACGACCGCACCGGTGACGTAGGGTCGTTCGGCGGGCACGTCCTCGACGCGGATGGTCCACTCGGGGTCGTTCGTGTTCGGGACGTACACCCCGCGGTCGTCGCCGTACTGGTAGCGCAGCGACCGGGCGACGCCCTCGACGGAGAGGCGGTCGAGTCGGTCGGGTGCGAACTCCAACTCGAACTCGCCGTCCTCGGTCTCGCCCTCGAATTCGAGGCCCAGGGCGAACAGGTCGTCTTTCAGTTCCGCGTCGTCTTTCTCGTCGCGGCCGGTCAGGTATCGGAGTTCGTCGGGGTCGACTTCGACTGTTGGCATCAGTAAATCACCTCCTCGGACCGCAGGAAATCCAAGTCCACGAGCGTCCCGTGTACGTCCCGGATGTCCTCCGCGCCGGTGACGAGCATCAGCAGACGCTCTAGGGCGAGGCCCCACGCCATCACGTCACAGTCGACGCCGAGCGGTTCGAGCATCTCCGGACGGAAGATGCCCGAGTTGCCGATTTCGATGAGTTCGTCGGTCTCGGGGTGGCGGCCGAACAACTCGAAGGACGGTTCGGTGTATGGGTTGTAGTGGGGCTTGAACTCGATGTCGGTGATGCCGAACTGCTCGTAGAACTCGGTGAACGTGCCCATCAGGTCACGAACCGAGAGGTCTTCGGCCATCACCCACCCCTCGATTTGGAAGAACTCGAGCAGGTGCGTGGCGTCGAGCGTGTCGTTCCGGTAGGCCTTCTCGATGGAGAAGAACCGCTGTGGTGGCTCCAACTCGCCCATCGCTTCGCCCGAAAGGTGTCGGGCGGTCAGTGAGGTCGTGTGTCCCCGCAGGGCGAGTGCCTTCGCGAAGTCGAGGTCCCACGGCGAGTGATACCCTTCGCCGTCGGGGCCGACGCCCTCACGGTGTGCGCGTTCGACGCGTTCGACGAGGTCCGCGGGCAACTCGTCGATTTCCGCGGGGTTGTCCAGCGCGAACCGGTCCCAGTGGTTCCGCGCGGGGTGGTCTTGGGGCATGAAGAGACAGTCGTTTATCCAGAAGTCCGCGTCGACGTGTGGCCCCTGCATCTCCTGAAATCCCATCCCGACGAGGACGTCTTTCACCCGTTCGGACATCCGCTGAAGGACGTGCTTCTTCCCGGGCGTGACGGTTTCGGCGTCGGCCTCGACGTTGTACTCGGCGAACTCGGCGTCCCGCCACTCGCCATCTTCTCGCGGCCCGTGGCCGCTCGAACGGTCGGCGGAGCTTCGCTCCGCCCAACTCGTAAGCAGGTCGGCGGTGACCTGCCCGACCGTCTCGGCCGTCTCGACGCCTTCCATCATGGCGGTGACGCCCGCCTCGGTCAGCGTGACCGAGCGCACCGTGGTTTCGCTGCGCTCGACCAGTCCCCGGTTCTCCAAGTCCTCGATGGCGAGGTTGCTCTGGTACGCCGCAGTCCCGTCCGCGATGGCCTCCAAGGCCGCGGCCTCCCGGTCGGCGTCCGGGTCGGCGTCCGGGTCTATCGTCACCTCGCCGCTGTCGACGCTCCCGTAGCCCTTCCGGGCGAAGTTCGAGAGCGCGATGTCGACGGCCGGACCGTCGAGGTCGGCCGCACCGATGGCCTGCCCGAGTTCGACCGGGTCGTCTTCGGCTCCCAGTTCGGCGGCCGCCCGGTAGAGGCGTAGTTCCGGCAGGGCCGTCTCGACGTAGTCCTCGGCCTCCTCGGTCAGCGAGAAGTCACTGCTCGTCCGCTCGATGACCGAGACCAAGCCCGCCTCCTCCAACTCGAAGGCCGCCCCAGTCGCCGTCTCGGGTTTGAGGTCGGCGTCCTTGGCGATTCTGTCTATCGTCCGTTCCTCCTGTGCGCTCGCGGCCTCCAACACCGCGACCTGTGCCTGTGGCAGTTTCATGCGTCGGTAGTCGTTGTCGTATACGGCGCGGGTCGGTCAGTTAACGGTTCTCACTCGCGGCGTTCGTGTCGCCGCTCGTTCGTGTCGAGGGCTCTCCGGCCGCCCTCGCGTTCCGGGCGTGGTCGGTTTCGTCCCCCGCGGAGTGTCACCCCGCCGGCGGATTCCGCCGCCGACTCACGCGCCGAAAAAGAAGCCGAACCCCGGACGGAACCGTCGTTTGCGGGCAGAACACCGGCAGTGGGGTTCGAGTGCCATGTGGAACCGATTGTGACAGTCGAGTAAAAACGTACCGCTGTCGAAGCAGGGACCGAACACATATTACGCAGACTCGCGTGTTCGTCGCACATGGATTCGGAGGATTCTGACGACCGTCGGTCCGGTTGGTTCGACGTGTTCGTACCGGCAGAGGTCCCTGTCGACACCGATACACTCGATACCCTCGCGGCGGAGTTCGGCACCGGTCTCGGAGGCGCGATGCCCGACCCGCGCAGTATCGAGAGCGCGCTCGACGGGGTGTCGGTCCCGGACGCCGGGACCCTCGATATCGAAGCGGCCGTCCGCCCGGACGAACGACTCGACCACGCCGACGCCGTCGTCGACGCCGGGGCCGATGCCGTCGACGTGGCAATCGAGGGGAGCGGGGAAGCAGCGACGGTCCTCGTGGACACTGGCGGAGAGGTGGTCGAAGTCGCAGTCGAGAACGGTGGCGAGGCGGCAGCCGAGGCGACGGCCGAACTAGTCGTGGCCGCGCTGGACGGACTGTAACGGTCAGTCGCCAGCGACCGCCCGGTCGGTATCGAGGTCGATATCCAACTCGTCCAGTTTGTCCGCCCACTCGGCGCGCTTCTCCTGGTGGTCTTCGAGGAACTCCGCCATCAGTTCGGCGGCCTGCTCCTTGCACCCGCCACAGAGTCGCTCGCCGCCGACACACTCCTCGTACACCTCGGTAGCGAACTCGTCGTCGTCGCCCGCGAGGAGGTAGGCGTACAGTTCGTACACCGGGCACTCGTCGGCTTTCCCGCCGAGTTCGCGCTGCTCTTCGGCCGTCTCGCGTCCGCCCGTGGTGGCGGATTTGACCTTGTCGTAGCCGTCCTCCGGGTCGTCGAGCAGGCTGATGTGACTCGCCGGTATCGAGGAGGACATCTTCCCGCCGGTGAGGCCGGTCATGAACCGGTGGTAGATGGACGACGGCGGCACGAACCCGTAGCCGCCGTTCGCGACTTCGACCTCGCGGGCCAGTTCCTCGGCCGCGGCGCGGTCCATCTCGAAGGCGTCGACGTGGTTGTCGTAGACGCGCTTCTCGCCGTCGACGGCCTCGATTAGTGCCTCGAAGGCCTCGTCGGTGGCGTTCTGGTCGACGAACCGCACGCGCGGGCGAAGTGGCTCTTGTCCAGCGTTTCGTAATCCCTTGACGAGATTACCCTTCACTTCGATAGCGTCAGTTTCGTAGTCGGCTAACCAATCCGCAGCCTCGTTGCACCGAGGTCTTTCAGGGTTTTCAGCATATTCCTCGCGATGATTATATGTCTCTCTTAGTAACCCAAGGTCTGCTTCAACAACCTCGAAACTCGCGTACGCCTCGGTCACCTTGAAGTACCGCATCCGGTCGGCCAGGTCCCGCGCGAAGCGCATGTGTGGGTCCTGGTCGGGGCCGACCGGGATGACCGTCGGCTTGGGTTCGTCCAGTTGCGGGTAGAGGATGTCGGCCATCTGGGTGACGACCGACTGCATGTGCGAGATGTCCGTCTCACCGTCGAAGCCGTAGATGGCCTGAAACTCCGAGAAGTTGGCCTCGATGCCCAGCTCGAAGGCCAAATCCTGCACGTCGCGGTTCTCGGACTGCCGGTAGAGGGTGCCCGCCTCGGGGTCGAACCCCAGCGCGAGCAGGCTCAGGACGTAATCGCGGGCGTGCTCGTCGATTTCGTCCCACGAGAGGCCGCGGGCACTGTGGGCCTCCAAGTCTGCCATCAGGGCGTAGGCGTCCCCGCCCTGCTGTTGGTGCCAGATTATCTCGTCGAACACCATCTTGTGGCCGATGTGTGGGTCCCCCGTGGGCATGAACCCCGAGAGGGCGGCCCACGGGTCGCCGTCGGCCATCGCCCGCGCGACGGCGCGGTAGTCGCGGTGACCGAAGATGACGCCGCGACGCATCAGGTAGTGCGGGTCGGGCGTCTCGTCCAGTACGGCGTCGAACTCCTCGATGCCGAACTCCTCGAACAGGTTGCGGTAGTCCGAGACGGTGGCCGACCCCCACGGGTCGAGCGTCGTCTCGTCGACGGTGCCACCGTCGGCACGGGCCGTCGTCTCGCCGTCGGGCACTGCCCGCTCGCTCGTGTCCGGGTCGTCTGTCGTCGGTTCGTCAGCGTCGGTGTCGGGTTCGTGTGTCATCTGTGTCGTTCTGGCGTCCTTTCTCGCCGGGGCGACTCGCGTCGAAAAAGCGGAGTGAGCAACGACGGCCACGATTACCGCACAATCGTGACCGCGAGACTGTCCGCTTCCGGGGGAAAGGGCCAGCACCAGCGCCACCCGTCGGAAGCGGCCATCTTGGGAGTGAGTAACCGCCAGCAGAGGTTTAACCGTTTCCACTCCGGTCTCACGGCGTCAGCCGCTCCGCCGAGAGCCACGAGATGTCGTCGGCGTCGGTCAGCGCGAACACCATCCGCTTTCGGACCCCACCCGCGAGACGCACGTCCAGCGCGAGGTCACGCGGCGCGAACACGTGGTCCCCCGACAGGACTCGCACCAGCAGTTCCGAGTGGCTCAACTCCGACACGGACTCGACGTCGGCGTAGGTCCGGAAGTCCGCGCCGAACTTGTACCCCGTCTTGGGCACGACCCCGCGATTGCGGAGCGTCTCGTACACTCGAAGCCGCCGGTCGAACCGCTCGCCCTCGACCGCCCGCCCGCGGTTCAGCACGGCGTCCGCCCCGCCCTCGACGGTCAGCGCGCCCCGGCGGACGAGGTACGCGGCCTCGACCAGCGACACTTGGAGCGTCTCGACGGTCTCCCCGTCCCTGTCCAGCGGTTGCCCGTAGAACCCGTGTTCGTAGAGGGCCGCCGGAGGGTCCCAGACCAACACGCGGTCGTCCAACAGCGACCCCGGCACCCCCTCGGGCGGGTCGTACGCCGTCGCGCCCGTCACCTCGGGCCGGTCGGTGTCGAGGTACGTTATCTCGCTCTCCTCGTCGACGACGGCCAGCACCACGTCGCCGAGTTCGGCGGCCGGCACCGTCGCGCGTTCGCTCTCGACGCGGACGCGGTGGGCTATCTCGTCGTCCCACGGCCCCTTGCCGCGGGGGTAGACTACGAAGTCCGCACCCGCTGGGTCCGCGACCCACCCCTCACGGGCGGGCGAGAGGTAGAACCCGCGGTCCCTGAGGTCCTTGTACACGAGGAAATCGAGGGCGGGGCAGGCCGCCGAGGCGAGGAACTCGCGGAAGCCCATCCCGTCCACCGACCCGAGGTCACCGCGGAACAGGAGGTGGGCCGCCTCGACGGGCGCGAGGACGAGCGACCCGTCGTCCGGGCGGCCGTACCCGCGCGCGTCGTAGAACTGCTCGCGGGCCTGTCGACCCGCCCGCACCACGTCGCCCGAGAGCGTCGCGTTCATGCCCGTCCCTGACCGCGCGCGGACAAATCCCCTACGGTCCCAGCCCGGCCGCTCACTTCGGGCCGTCACAGGCAGTGTCGAGACACCGCCGCCCGGCACTCGTCTCGAAGACGGGCAGTCCGCAGTCACACGTCCCAACCACCGTCCCCGCCGGGAGGCCCCATCCAGTGTCGCAGTCGGGATAGTGTTCACAGCCGGCGAGCAAGCCACCACGCCGGAGGATACGGAGGTCGCCCTCACAGTCGGGACAGTTCCACTCGCGGTCGAACGCCGCCCGGACCGCCTCGTCCAGCGACTCACAGTCGCGGTCGATACAGACCTCGAACTCCCGTCCGCGTGTGACCGACAGGCGCGGATAGCCACAGTCACACTCGGCGTCGCGTATCGTCGCGTCGCGTGGCACTCCGTGGCTGGCGTCACAGCCGAGGCACCGAACCGTGCCGTCGGTGCGGACGAGGTGGCCGTCGCAAGCGGGGCAGGTCCCGACCGGCGGACCGGCCGCCGTCGTCGGGTACCGCGTCGTCTCGTACTCGCCGTCGGCCTCGACGCGAAGGTGTTGGTCGCCGTCGGTGGCGGTCAGCGTCCCGTCCGCGAGCGTCACCGACTCCGCGCGCGTGAGCCACGCAATCGGCTGATAGCCCGTGGCGTCGTGGACCAAGACGGTGTTGTCGGGTTTGCAGACGACGAGGACGTTACCGCGCTCGGTTCGCTCGCGGTCACCCTCGAACGAGGTGATACACTGCCCGGCCAGCACGCGAGTTCCGTCGTGCATGGAGGGGGCTGGTCGCGGTTCGGTACATAAACCTCTGGACGGGAGTGGAAACGGGGAGGCAGGGTGGGGTCGCTTGGGGTGGGGAGTGGTGATGGCTCGCAGAGCCCACCGGGTCCGTCAGTCGTCGTAGTTCCGGCCAGCAACCGCCGCGACGACGTTCGCAACGAGAAGTGCCGCGAACACAGTCGGGTAGCTACTCGCGTACCCAGTCAGCAGCATCGGGACGAGCACGAGCGGAAGCACGACGGCACTCCAGAACCCGAGGAAGCGTGCAGGTGCGAGTGCGATGTTCCGTGGGCTCTCGAAGCCGGGACGCCAGTTGCGAACGTCGGAGGGAGTTTGCGTGGACATGGTGGGCCTCTGCATTCCACGCTTGTACTGGATACCCCATATAAGGGGTCGAAGCTTGCGTCGATTTCAGTCCGTTTCGCCGAGCTCGCGTGTAACTCGCCGACGTTTTACTGGCCACGGCGGACCTTTCACCGACACCCGCGACATTTTATAACTGCCTCAGGTTCGCTTAGAAGTTTTACAATCGCCTCTCGCCCGCCGTCGTCGAAACACCGCCGTCACTCCACGCGGACGGTCCGGGACGCCGAAACCGGTTCGAGGGGCAGTTCCGGGAAGGTGACGGTGACGGTGAAGCGCAGTTCGTCCGTATCGCCACCGAAGACGCCGACGGGAAGCGTCTCCGTGCCGAGATAGGACTCGGTGGCCGTCATCTCGCGGCCGTTGACCGTCACGCGGACACCGGCACGGGCACCGTCGCCGTCGTTGCGGACCGTCACCTCGCACATCTGGTTGTCGCCGCGGGGAATCGCCGCTGGGAACTCGCCCCAGTCGAACGCGACGGCCGGGAGCGACCGCGCGCTGTCGAGTACCTGCCGGGCGACGCCGTCGGAGAGGCCCGCCTCGGTCAGTCCGTCGTGCCCGGTCGCGCGCACGTCCGCCGGGGAGCGAATTCTCTCGCTCGCCAGTCTGCTCGCCCGTCCGGACCCGACGCCGTCGAGGGCCGTCAGACCGACGGCGTCGGCACTGACACCGTGTTCGACGCGGGCCGCGGCCCGGCACGCGAGGTTCGCACTCGGGGCCCCGGCGAACTGGTCGAGGAAGGCACGCAGGGCCGCGAGCAGGCGCAGGGCGTTCTGCCGGATTATCCAGGCGTCGCTACGGAGTTCCGCGGGCGTCGCGCGGTCCATGCTCGCCCGGAGGATGGCGAGGACTTTCCGCGGCCCGGGGTCGAGGTCACTCCCCGCATCACCGAGGACGGCGCGGACGGCGTCGCGTTCGTCCCGGCGCGCGCTCGCGCTGTCGAACTCGCTGGCCGTCGCCACCGCCGTCAGCACGTCGTCGACGGTCAGGCCCGCGTCGGTCCCGCTCGCGCCGGGAGCCACGCCCCCCTCTGCCCGCTCCGCGAGGTCCGCGAAGTGGCGGGCCGTGTCCAGTCCGAGGTAGAACTTCGAGGCCAACCGGCCCAGTCGCGTCGGGGAGAGACGCAGGTCATCGTCCATCTCGACGAACCCCCGGTCGACGAGGCTCTCGACGGTGTCGCTGACGCGTTCGCGCAGTTGCCCCTCCGAGTCGTAGGCGTCGGGCGCGGCACGGGCACGGACCGCGTAGAAGGTGGTTTCTATCCAGTCCAATACGTCGTCCAAGTCACGGACCGTCCCCAGCACGATTTCGGCGTTGAGGTGAGCGTCCAAGTCCTCAGCCAGTCGGGACTCGATTTCGGTCCCGTCGCGGAGCAAGCGGCGGTAGCGGCCGGCATCGGACCGGTCACAGACGACCCACGCGTATCCTCGCTCGTCGTAGCCCGGTCGTCCCGCCCGTCCGAGCATCTGCAACACGTCGAGGGGACTCATGTCCACCTCGCCTTCGAGCGGGTCGTGAAGCTTGGTGTCGCGGATGACGACACAGCGGGCGGGGAGGTTGACCCCCCACGCCAGCGTCGAGGTGGAGAACAGGATGCCGAGACGACCCTCGCGGAACCACGCCTCCACGAGGTCTTTGTCCGACTTCGAGAGGCCGGCGTGGTGGAACCCCACGCCGTCCAGCACGGACTGGCGGAGCGTGTCGTTCTCCAGTCGCTCGGCCTCCTGGTGGAAGTCGTAGTCGCCGCGGGCACCCATCGGCACGTCGCGTTCGGTGAGTTCGTCGCGGGTCTTCTCGGCCGCCCGCACGGTGTCCTGTCGCGAGGAGACGAACACCAGTGCCTGTCCGTCCTCGCGGAGGTGTGGCTCCACGAGGTCCAGCGACCGGTAGAGTCGCCGGTACTTGTCGGCGAAGGCGTTCTCGCCGTGGCTGTACGTCTCGACGCTCGCCTCCAGCGGGACAGGGCGGTAGTCGTCGCCGAAGGCGAAGGTACTCTCGGGCGGGGCGTCGAGCCACTCGGCCACGTCCTCGACGTTGGGCATGGTCGCCGAGAGCGCGACGACCCGGGGGTCACAGAGGCGTCGGAGCCGCGAAATCGTCACCTCCAGCACCGACCCGCGCTTGTCCGAGTCCAGCAGGTGAACCTCGTCGATGATGCAACAGTCTACGTCGGTGACGAACTCGTAGCGGGGCGAGTCGTGTTTCCGGGTGGCCGAGTCGGCCTTCTCGGGCGTCATCACGAGGATGTCGGCCCGTTCCGCCCGGCGCGGGTTCAGGTCGCGCTCGCCGGTCACGACGTACACCGAGTAGCCCAGTTCCTCGAACCGCTCCCACTCGCTCTCCTTCTCGTTCGTCAGCGCGCGCAGGGGTGCGAGAAAGAGTGCCGTCCCGCCCGCGGCGAGTGCCTCACAGATGGCGACTTCCGCCAAGGCAGTCTTGCCGCTCGCAGTGGGGGCACTGACGACGACGTTCTCCTCGGTGTCGAGGAGCGTCGGCAGTACCTCGCGTTGCATCCCGTTGAACGACTCGAACGGGAAGGCGTCGGCGAAGTCGTCGAGAACCTCGGCAACCTCCATCGACCGGAGGAAGGGCGAGCACCACAAAGGGGTTTCTCATTCCGCGAGCGCGGACCGGTTCACGGCGTAGATGGTCACCGCGTCGTTCTCGTAGGCGACCGAAATCCCGGGCCGGTCGGCGTGGTCCCAGTAGCCGTACGCCTCGAACTCCGTCGGGCCGTGGAGGACGTAGTCGACCTCCAACTCCCGGAGCGTCGCGCTCGCGACCGACCAGTTGCCGAAGTACACCGACTGGGCGTGGGCGACGCGCTCGTAGTAGGCTTCGCGGCCGTGGTAGCCCGCGGCGTGTTCCCACCCGGCCAGCGTCGGGACGCCCGACAGCACCGAGACGGCGTTGGCCCCCGCCCGCCACGAGTAGACGGAGGCGTTCGTCGGGTGTGAGACCATCGTCGGCTGTCCCGTCGTCTCGGTCCGGAGCCACCGGGCGGCCGCCAAGCGGCCCGGCTGTCCGTGGCCGATGTCGGCGGTGGCGTTCAGCGACGGCTCGACGGGACGGTCCGCCAGCACGGACTGATTGAGGTGGCCCGCGAAGGCAAAGGCCGGGAACACGAGCGCGAACACGAGCACCAGCGCGAGCGCGGTGGCCGCGAGCGTCCGCCGTCCGTCGAATGCGGGCGGAGACACGGACACCGAACCGCGCACGCGCTCGGCCACGGACGCGGCGGCGACGGCGGCCGCCACCCCCCACAGCACCCACACCTGCAGGGCAATCTTGTATATCGTATTCCAGCGAGGGGCGTTGGGGTCGTACGGCCAGACGCGCGCGTACGCGAGTTCAGTGAACAGGAGCAGTCCGGCCCCGCCGACGACCAGCACGACGGCGAAACTCCGCGTCCGGCCGCGCCGCGCGACCCACCACCCGCCGACGACCAGCGGCCCGAACAGCGCGAGTGCGGGGCGACCGACTGCGACGGAGACGAGGAGCGCGCCGCCGACTGCGACGGCGAGCGCGACCTGTCGGCGTCGGTCCCACTCAGAGAGGAGCGGAAGTGCGGCGAGGGCGAACACGACGAGGAACGCCCCCCACACGAGGAGGAGGCCGCCGAGACCGCTCCCCGGTCCCGGGACCGCCAGCCCCTCGTTCTCGGCAGTGTGGAACAGGAGGAACGGGGCGACCCAGAGGACCGACAGGAGCGCGGCGGCGGCGGCGACGCCCGCCGCCACGAGCGTCCGCCGGACCTCGCCCGCGAGTCCGTGGGCGTTGGGCAGGCGCGCACGGAGCGGGCCGGGGAGGAGCGTCGCGGGGTCGGCGGGCGCGAACGTCAGCGAGAGCCACGCGACGCCCGCGAGCGCGGGGAGGTCCCACGTGTTGACCAGTCCGAGGAGGCCGCCGACGACTGGGAACGCGCCGACGAGGAGCAGGCGGCGGCGCGTGAGGCGGGCCTCGTCGGTGCGGTAGTAGACGAAACAGACGGCCGCCCCGAGGAGGAGGAACTGGTAGGCGTACATGTGCGGACGGAGGTCGCCGTTGACGTAGGTCCAGAAGGGGAACACGTTGGGCGTGTGCGGGATGACGTACCGGCCGGCCCAGTAGGAGAACTCGCCACCGGCGAGATACCGCCCCGCCTCGACGGCCTCGGGGTAGGGCAGCCGGAACCCCTGATAGAGGACGACGAGATACTCGGCGGCCACGTCACGGGGGACGTAACTCGACAGCGCGCGCAGGGGCGTGGCGAGCGTTCCCGAGAACGACACCAGCAGGACGGCGAGCGTTCCGGCGAGTCGCGGAGAGCGGTCACCGGCGGCCGCGATTGCGGCGGCGAGACCGTAGGCCGCGGCCGCCATCCCCCCGAACATCACGGGGAGGACGAGGTTGTACGCGTACCGGGGTGGCGTGTCGGTCAGCCACGTCAAGACGCCCGAGAGCAACGGCCCGCCGTAGTAGTAGCGCAGTCGCTCGCCCGCGAACCAGATGTCCTCGGGCGGGAGCGTCGCGGTTCGGCGGACGGCGTGAATCAGCCCGAAGTCGAGGAACTGTTCGCCGGCGTAGGGGCTGATGGCCGGGTCGAGTGCCCGGACGGTCAACATCACGAGGAACGCCGCGGTGAACACGATGGCGGGCACACGGGCGGCCCGCATGTCGGCACCGGGACCGTACCGCTGTGCGGCGAGGCCGGCGACGGCGAGGACGAGGGCCCCGAGGACGGCAGCGTGCGGGCCGAAACGCACCTGGCCGACCCAGAAGGCGGTCAGCGTCAGGACGGCGAACCCTGTCGGGAGGGCGAGGGACGCGCCGCGGTCCGGCCAGTCCGGGCAGAGCCACGCGGTGAGGGGGAGCGCGGTCAGACCGACGAGGAGGGCGGCGGCGTACCACACCACGACGAGTGTGAACACAGTCGTGGGATGCGGAATCGGCGGTAAGTACCTTCCGTTGTCTCGGGACCACAACACCTTCGACGGTACAGGTCCGCCGGTCACGTATGTCGGAAACGGAGGGGCCAGAGCGCGTGGATGTTCTCCGGTACGAGTCACCCGACGGGCCGAGTCACCGGAGCATCGAGGCCGGTCGCGGGGCGGAGGTCGTGGCAGCACACGAGAGCGAGTACCGGAAGCGAGAGCGGATTCGGCGGGTCACCACGGCAGTCGTCACGGTACTCGCCGTCGGCGGGGGTGTGGGTTTCGACCGCCCGTTGGTCGGCGTCGCCGGGGCGGCCGTCGTCCTCGGAGCGTTCTTCCTCGGCGGACACGACCGGGAGGCGGTGGTCCCGGAAGTGGTGGCGACCAGCATCGCCCCCGACCGGGCGGCCGAGCGGTACGACCTCGACGTACGGGCACACGACGGAGGGGAGTGACGGCGGCGACGAACCGCACGTTTTTGACCGGGCCGCCCCAACGTCGGGCCAATGAGTCGCGCCCGCAAACCCGACTGGCTCAAGCGCCGGCCCCCGTCGGGCGAGCGGTTCACCGACATCACGGAGACGCTCCGGGACCACGACCTCAACACGGTCTGTGAGGAGGCCAACTGCCCGAACCTCGGGGAGTGCTGGTCGGGCCGGGACGGGCCGGGCACGGCGACGTTCATGCTGCTCGGCGACCGCTGTTCCCGAGGGTGTAACTTCTGTGACGTGGAGACGGGCGGGATGGACCCGCCGGACCCGGAGGAACCCGAGAGCGTCGCCGACGCCGTGGCCGAAATCGGCCTCGACTACGTGGTGTTGACCAGCGTGGACCGCGACGACTTGCCGGACCAAGGGGCCGGGCACTTCGCGGCGACCATCCGGGCAATCCACGAACGACACCCCGATGCCCTCGTCGAGGCCCTGATTCCTGACTTCCAAGGCGACCCCGACCTCGTCGGCGAGGTCATCGATGCGGAACCGGACGTGTTGGCACACAACGTCGAGACGGTCGAACGCCTCCAGTGGCCCGTCCGTGACCGGCGGGCCGGCTACGAGCAGTCCCTGTCCGTCCTGCGGCAGGCCGCGGCGGCCGACACCTACGCCAAGACGAGCCTGATGCTCGGCGTCGGCGAGTACGCACACGAGGTGTACCAGACCCTCGGCGACCTGCGAACGGTCGGCGTCGACATCGTGACCCTCGGGCAGTACCTCCAACCCTCGCGCTCGCATCTGGAAATCAGCGAGTACGTCCACCCCGACGCCTTCGAGACGTGGCGACGGGTCGCCGAGGAGGAACTGGGCTTCGCCTACTGTGCGTCGGGGCCGATGGTCCGGTCCTCGTACAAGGCCGGCGAACTGTTCGTCGAAGCCGTCGAGCGCGGTGCGGACCCCGCGGAGGCACGCGAGGGCGTCCGGGCGGACGACTGACGAGTCGGCGTGACGGTAACGCGCGTTCAGTTTTCGCCGCTGAAACGCCGCGTTTCTGCGTGTCTGTCCGGATTCGAGGCGAGCGAGCGGGCGACAGCCGCGACAATCACCGGGGGTTACGGCGACGTGCCAAAGACATATTATCGGACGTGGCAATAGTTACCACATGACAGTACGGAGGCCTCGATGAGTACCTTACAGCGTGACCCCGGCGACCGGGTGCAGGTACTGGACGAGGACGGGCAGGTCCGGGCGGACGCGGAAGTGCCGGACCTCTCGGACGAGGCGTTGGTCGAGATGTATCGGGAGTTGACGCTCGCGCGGCACTTCGACCAGCGGGCCGTCTCCCTCCAGCGGCAGGGGCGGATGGGGACGTACCCGCCGATGGCCGGACAGGAGGCCGCACAGGTCGGGAGTGCTCACGCGCTGGCCGACGGGGACTGGCTGTTCCCGAGTTACCGCGAACACGCGGCACTGGCCGTCCGGGGCGTCCCGCTCGACGTGGTGTTGCTGTACTGGATGGGACACGCGGGCGGGGACGTGCCCGCGGACGCGAACGTGTTCACCGTCGCCGTCCCCATCGCCACTCAAATCCCCCACGCGACGGGTGCGGCGTGGGCGATGACCTACCGCGGCGAGGACCGGGCAGTCCTCTGTTACCTCGGCGACGGCGCGACGAGCGAGGGCGACTTCCACGAGGGGCTGAACTTCGCGGGCGTGTTCGACGTACCCGCCGTCTTCTTCTGTAACAACAACCAGTGGGCCATCTCGGTCCCCCGGGAGCGACAGACGGCGAGCGAGACGCTGGCACAGAAGGCCAACGCGTACGGCTTCGACGGCGTCCAGGTCGACGGGATGGACCCGTTGGCCGTCTATCAGGTGACGAAGGCGGCTATCGAGAAGGCCAAAGACCCCGGCCCCGAGGAACCGCGGCCGACGCTCATCGAAGCCGTGCAGTACCGGTTCGGCGCGCACACCACCGCCGACGACCCCTCCGTCTACCGGGACGACGAGGAGGTCAAGCGATGGAAACAGAAGGACCCCATCCCGCGCATGGAGACGTTCCTCCGTGACCGAGGCCTGTTGGACGACGAGCGTATCGCGGCCATCGAACAGGAGAACAGCGACCGGGTGGCCGCGGCCATCGACGCCGCCGAGGCCACCGAGCGGCCGTCCCCGGGGGACCTGTTCGAGAGCGTCTACGCCGAGATGCCGAGACGGTTGGAGCGGCAGTTACGGTACCTCGAATCCCTGCACGCAGAGTAAGTCACCGCGGCCGGGGACAGCGGCCGTCCCGGCCCGAGCGGGACTGTGTGTCCACTGTCCGGCAGGACTGGCCACAAGATGTTCCACCGGTCAATTTTGACGGTAAATATTTTATGGCCGCGCGATAGCCGTATACTGTACTCGAACGAAGGCCGGTCCGGGGGGTTGTGATGGGAAAGCGTACCAAATCGTGGAACGAGCGTGGGGTATCGACCGTCATCGGTTTCGTCCTCGTCACGGGCGTCATCATCAGCGGGATGGCGATAATGGCAATCCTCGGTGGGAGTCAGTTGGGTGACATCGGGGAGCAGTACGAAACCAAGCAAACGGTGAACACGATGGCGAGTTTCGACAGCGACGCCAGTCTCGTCGCCTTGGGGTCGTCGTCGGTCCGACAGGTGAACTTCGGGAGCGGAAGCGGCACGCGCTACGTCGAACCGACGACCGGACGACTCACGATAGTCAGCGTCGACGGCACGAACCGGACGGTGATAGCGAACACGACGCTCGGCGAGGTTCGAAGCGAGGTGGGCGACACCGACATCGTGTACCAAGGGGGTGGCGTCTGGCGACACGCAGACGGCAACACGACGATGGTCTCGCCGCCAGAGTTCCACTACCAAGCACAGACACTCACGTTCCCCGTCGTCACCGTGGAGAACCAGTACGCCGGGAGCGGGTCGTCGCTCACCATCGAGAACAACGGCACCGAACAGTTGTTCCCCAACGAGACGCTCTCGAACCCGGTTTCGGGGGCGACCATCCGCGTCGAGGTCCGGAGCAGATACCACGAAGGGTGGGCACGGTACTTCCAAACGCGGACCACCGGAGCAGTCGAACACGACCGGTCCGAGGACCTCGCGGCGGTCAACCTCACCGCACCTGCCGACGGCATCTTCGACTATTCCGTCGCAACCACGGCGGGTGGCTCGGGTGCTATCACGGTCAGCGGCAGTCCCTACTACTGTGGCCCGTCGAGCAACGTCTACTCCTGTCCCGTCCAGCGCGGCGTGAACTATCCGTCCGCCGACTCGGCAGTGGAACGGGAGATAGACGACTGTGAACCCAGCGGCTGTCTGGACCTCGCCGCGAACCTCCCGAACCTCGACGAGGGGACGTACTACGCGGACAGCGACGTTACGATCCCCGACGGGACGACAGTCGACACGTCGGACGGGAACACGACCATCGTCGTCGACGGCGACGTCGACTGGCAGGGCGGCGGCGGTCCACCCGGGACACAGCACTTCGACATCCAAGGGCCGAACCGGACCGAGTTCTACGTGAACGGGACCGTCGAACTCGACGGCGGCCCGAACGTGAACACCGACTCGACGAACCCCGACCGACTTCTCGTGTTCGTTCACTCGAGTGCTGACTTCGCGTCGGGAAGCGGGAACCCAGAGTTTCACGGACTCATCTACGCGCCGGGGTCCGAGTTCGACATCGACGGTGGTGGGTCGGCGAGCAACTTCGTCGGCGCGGTCGTCGCACGGACGGCGAACGTCAACGGTGGCGGCAACCCGAGCGTCACCAACGTCCAGTACGACCCCAGTATCGACCCGAACGTCGGCATCGGGTCCGACCCCGACCTGACCTACCTCCACGTCACGCGCAACAACATCAGCGTGACCGGCGGGTGACGGCCCCGCCGCCCCACCCCTTTTTGCCCTAGTGCCACAGACTAGCTAGCATGGACAGCGGGTTGGCCACCGGCAGTACGGGACAGCACGGAGGTGAGGCATGAGCGAAACGGCGGCGGACACACAGGAGTTGACGCTCGTGCAGGCGGTCCGGGACGGCCTGTACGGCGAGATGCAACGGGACGAAGACGTACTCGTGATGGGCGAGGACGTGGGCGCGAACGGCGGCGTGTTCCGCGCCACGCAGGGCCTCGTCGAGGAGTTCGGCGAGAAGCGGGTCGTCGACACCCCGCTCGCGGAGTCGGGCATCGTCGGGACTGCCATCGGCATGGCCGCCTACGGCCTGCGTCCCGTCCCCGAGATACAGTTCATGGGGTTCATCTACCCGGCGTTCGACCAGATAATCAGCCACGCCGCCCGCCTGCGCACCCGAAGCAGGGGGCGGTTCACCTGCCCGCTCGTCGTGCGGGCACCCTACGGCGGCGGCATCCGCGCACCGGAACACCACTCCGAGTCCAAGGAGGCATTTTTCGTCCACGAGCCGGGACTGAAAGTCGTCATCCCCTCGACGCCACACGACACGAAGGGGTTGCTCGCGTCGGCCATCCGCGACCCCGACCCGGTCGTCTTCCTCGAACCGAAACTCATCTACAGAGCGTTCCGGGAACCGGTTCCGGACGAGAACTACACTGTCCCGCTGGGCGAGGCGGCCGTCCGCCGCGAGGGGACGGACGTGTCGGTGTTCACCTGGGGCGCGATGACCCGCCCGACGATGGAGGCCGCCGAGACTCTCGCCGAAGAGGGCATCGACTGTGAAGTCGTGGACCTGCGGACCCTCTCGCCGCTGGACGAGGACGCCATCCTCGACTCCTTCCGGAAGACGGGGCGGGCTGTCGTGGTCCACGAGGCCCCCAAGACCGGCGGCTTGGCGGGCGAGATTACCGCCACGATTCAGGAGGAGGCCCTGCTGTATCAGGAGGCCCCCATCGGCCGGGTAACCGGGTTCGACACGCCGTACCCGCTGTACGCCCTCGAAGACTACTACCTGCCCGAAGCCGAGCGCGTGGCCGACGGCATCCGCGAGACGGTCGAGTTCTGATATGCTCGCGTTCGAACTCCCCGATGTGGGCGAGGGCGTCGCCGAGGGCGAAATCATCCAGTGGCTGGTCGCCCCCGGCGACAGCGTGACCGAGGACCAACCGGTCGTGGAAGTCGAGACGGACAAGGCCGTCGTCGAAGTCCCGTCCCCCGTCGACGGCACCGTCGCGGAACTGCGGGCGGCGGCCGGCGAGGTGGTTCCGGTCGGCGAGGTCATCATCGTGTTCGACGAGGCGGGCGAGGAGACGGACGAAGCGGCGACCACGGGCGACACGGAACCGGCGGGAGCGAGCGGTGCCACCGGAAACGGCGACACCCCGGCGGACGGGCGCGTGTTCGCCGCGCCGAGCGCGCGCCGACTAGCCCGCGAGCTCGGCGTCGACATCAGTGCGGTCGAGGGGTCGGGACCGAGCGGCCGCGTGACCGAAGGAGACGTGCGTGCCGCCGCCGACGGCGAGGCGGCCGACACGGGAGAGGGTACGGGCGAGACAGCCGACCCCGACGCGTCGGCGGCGGTAGACGACGGGACGGCGTCGACCCGTGAGCGGACGCTCGCGGTGCCGTCGACCCGCGGCGTGGCCCGCGAACTCGACGTTGACCTCGGTTCGGTCCCGGCGACCGAACGGCGCGACGGCGAGGCGTTCGTCACCGCCGAGGCCGTCCGGGAGTACGCCGAGACACAGCAGGCGGCACAGGCCGCCGACGCCGCCGCGGCGTCGGCGGCGGGCGCGGCAGACGCGGACCCGGCGGACGCCGAGCGCGTCTCGGCCGGTGACACCGACGAGGAGGCGACCACACCGGGCGTCGCCGAGCGCGTCCCCTACCGTGGCGTCCGCCGGACCATCGGCGAGCAGATGGAGCAGTCGAAGTTCACCGCACCCCACGTCACTCACCACGACAGGGAGGACGTGACGGAATTGGTCGAGATGCGCGACCGCTCGCAGTCGCGGGCGGCCGACCGGGGCGTGGACCTGACGTACCTCCCGTTCGTCCTGAAGGCCGTCGTCGCCGGCCTGCGTGAGTACCCGATTCTCAACTCGCGACTGGACGAGGACGCCGGGGAAATCGTCGTCCACGGCGACTACAACGTCGGCATCGCCACCGCGACGGACGCGGGGCTGATGGTCCCCGTGGTGGAACACGTCGACGAGAAGTCGATTCTCGACATCGCGGCGGAGACGCGGACGTTGGTCGAGAAAGCCCGCGACCGCTCCATCGCCCGCGAGGAGATGCAGGGCGGGACGTTCACCGTCACGAACTTCGGGGCCATCGGCGGGGAGTACGCCACGCCGGTCATCAACTACCCGGAGACGGCGATTCTGGGCCTCGGTGCGGTGCGGGAGCGGCCGTGGGTAATCGAGGATGACGGCGAATCGTCCGTCGCCCCGCGCCACGTCCTGCCACTCTCGCTGTCTATCGACCACCGCGTCGTCGACGGCGCGGAGGCCGCACGGTTCACGAACACCGTGATGGACTACCTTCGGGACCCGGAACTGCTCCTGTTGGAGTGATGGCAGTAGTTTTTCCACGGGCCGATGAGTCTGGCCCACCGTATGTTCCCCGCTATCGAACCCGAGCGACTGTTCCGCGAGAGCGTCCCCGTGGCCGCCGTCCTCCTGTTCTGGAACGCGCTCGCCGTGGTGGCGAACGCCGAAACCGTCGCGTTCGGCTTCCGACTGGCTGGTGTCGTGATGGCACTGCTCTACGTCGGGAGTCGGACGGAAGCGTTGGTGCGTGACCCACCGCACACGCCGGTCGACATCGAAGGACATCTCCGCGAGAACGTGGCCGTCCTCGTGGCGGCCGGCGCGTGGTTTCTGGCCGCGCTGGTCGTCGGTGTCCTCTCGCCGTTCGGCCGCGGTATCGGCCGACTCGTCCGTG
Organism: Halorientalis litorea; assembly: GCF_023028225.1. Lineage (NCBI taxonomy): Archaea > Methanobacteriati > Methanobacteriota > Halobacteria > Halobacteriales > Haloarculaceae > Halorientalis > Halorientalis litorea. Next base: position 1,599,474 of record NZ_CP095482.1, on the reverse strand, counting down.
CCCTGCTCCTGTTCCCGCTGTCGGGGGCGGCCGTCGCCGTCGTCCTCCTGTACGCGCTCCCGACCGGTCTCGGGCGGGTCCGAGGGACCTCGGGCCGGGACGGTCCCGACCCGGAGACGCGTGACGCGGCGGCCGACGGCTAGTTACAACTGCCGCTTTGCGTTTTGGAAAGACTCATCGACGGCGACCAGCCGGAGTCAAGCCGCTGTGGTCATCCAAGTATCGCGTCGAGTCCTTCGTCAACCCGCGTCCCCCAACAGGTGTCACGGTCCGTGACGCCTGTTCGCTCGATGTACGCCCGTTCGTGACCGGACATCCGCCAGTGACAGTCCGCGGCCGTCGACTTACCGTCCCAGTACGTGTCTGCAAGCGACGCGTCGGTATAGCGGTCGCCACCGACCACACCCCCAACGAGCGCGCCGACGATTACGAGTCCGACGAGCAGGAGCGTGACTGGAATAACTGTCGGACCAATCGGGAGACGACGAGGGAATTGGGCGACGGCCAAGCCGACGCACGGGGCGAGCATCGCGACGGTCCAGATGAGGTCCGAGCCGCCGTGTTGCACCGTCGTGAGTCCGAGGGCTGATGCTCCGACGAACGCAATCAGCCACACGCCCCGTTCGTCGCGACGGCCGACGCGTCGGAGTGTGACCGCTATCCCGACCACACCGAAGCCAACGGCACCGACACCGAACCAGCCCAACCGGGCCGCGATGTTCGGGGCCGCCGTCGCCGGACCCGCACCCGAGGAGAACAGCACCGGTGCGAGGACTGTCTGTCCAACTAATGGCGTCAACTTACCAGTCAGGACCCACGGCGCGACGACGACTGCCGCCGTCGCGAGCAGGCCGCCGAGGATACCAACCCGGCGACGCGACAGTCGCGGTGACTCGCGGTCCTCGACGACCACACCGACGGCGACGCCGACAACGACGAGTACGGCAGGTTGCCAGTACGCCGCCGCGAGGCCCGCCGTCACGCCCGTCGCGACTGGTCGGTCGAGGCGGTAGCAGTAGACCGCCGCCAGTGTGAACGCCGCAGCGAAGTACTTGACTCGCGGCCCGCCGGTCAGCATTTGGATTGTCTCCGGGTAGACCAGCAGTGAGAGCGCGCCCACGCTGGCGGCGGCCGCGTCGCCGGTCAGGTCCTCGACCAGACGGAAGGTAGTACCCACCATCGCGATGACCGTCGTGACCGTCAGTGCGAGGACGACGATGTAGGTGAGTTCCGGGTTGCGTCCAGTCACGAGTGCCGCCAGTCCAACCGTCTCGTGGATGGCAGGCGGCTTGATATCCCAGAGATGGACGTACGGGAGTTGGCCATGAGCGAATTGCATTCCGCCAGCCATGTAGACTGCCGGGTCAGTCGTAAGTGCGTGGCCGTACAGGCGCGGCCAGACCCGCTCAAGTACCAGAAGCAGGGAAATCACGAGCGTCACCGCCAGTCCGCTCGGTCGCTGTCGCTCCCCCACGCGGAGGGTATCGCGGAGAGTTGGCACTGTGGCAGATATATTCCGAGACGTATATTAAATTGCTGTCAGTCGTCGTGCCTCGGTGGTTCTTTGTCACGAACGTAATCGCGCCCCACGAAGTCTGGATGCCGGGCTGGTTTTGGCCGTGGCTTTGCGTTTGCAAGGGAGTCGTCGACGGCAGTCAGTTGGAGAGCCTCAGACGCACCCTATCGACCGCCACCGCGCCCCCATTCATCAACAGGCCATCACTCTTGTCGGTCATTACTCCACGACGTGAACGTCCGCGCCGGGCGCGTTCTCTTTGACGCTTCGGAGTCCCTTCTCGGCGTTCTGCCGGGTGCTGTAGCCCTCGCCGCTGTCGGCGATGATGTTACCGTTGTCGTGGACGAGTCGCCAGCGCCACTCGTCGGCCTCGTCGCGGTACACCTCGAAGGTAGCCTGTGAGTCAGACATGGACAGACAATGAACGGACGGTTGGATAAATCGGGGGGCCGACCCGTGGACTCAACACCCGGGGCCACGTTCGGGCGCGTATGGTCGTCGGCGACGTTACGACTGGCACGGACGTACTCGTCATCGGGGCCGGACCCGGCGGGTACGTCGCGGCCATCCGCGCGGCACAGCTAGACCTCGACGTGACGCTCGTCGAGAGAGACGCCTACGGCGGGACCTGCCTCAACCACGGGTGCATTCCCTCGAAGGCACTCATCTCCGCGACGGACCTCGCACACCGCGCCCGCGAGGGTGCGGAGATGGGCGTCCACGCGGACCCGACCGTCGACATGGCCGAGATGGTCGACTGGAAGGCGGAGGTGGTCGACCACCTCACCTCGGGCGTCGAGAAACTCTGCAAGGGCAACGGCGTCAATCTAATCGAGGGGACGGCGGAGTTCACGGGCGAGTACACCGCCCGTGTCGCCCACGGCGGCGAGGGGCAGGGGTCCGAGTCCATCGAGTTCGAACACGCCGTCCTCGCCACGGGGAGCCGTCCGGTCGAACTCCCGGGGTTCGCCTTCGACGGTGAGAACGTCCTCTCCTCGCGACACGCGCTGGCACTCGACGACGTGCCGGACCGACTGCTCGTCGTCGGCGCGGGCTACATCGGCATGGAGTTGGCGACGGTGTTCGCCAAGGCCGGGAGTGCGGTGACCGTCGTGGAGGCACTGGACTCGGCACTGCCGGGCTACGAGGAGGACGTGACCCGGGTCGTCAGGCGGCGCGCCGAGTCGTTGGGCGTCGAGTTCAACTTCGGGGAGGCCGCCGAGGACTGGACCGACGACGGCGACGGCCTCACGGTCAGGACCGAGAGCGAGGACGGCACCGTCGCCGAGTACGCGGCCGACCGGGTACTCGTGGCGGTGGGTCGGGAACCGGTGACGGACACGGCAGCACTCGACGCGGTCGGTGTGGAGACGGGCGAGAACGGCTTCGTGCCGACGGACGAGACGGCGCGGACGAACCGCGACCACGTCTTCGCCGTCGGCGACGTGGCGGGCGAACCGATGCTCGCACACAAGGGGATGGTCGAGGGGGAAGTGGCCGCGGAGGTCATCGCGGGCGAACCCGCCGCCCTCGACCAGCAGGCGATGCCCGCGGCGGTGTTCACCGACCCCGAAATCGGTACCGTCGGCCTGACCGAAGCCGAGGCCGCCGAGGTCGGCTTCGACCCCGTGGTCGGCGAGATGCGACTGCGAGGCAACGGGCGGGCACTCACGCTCGCCGAGAGCGAGGGGTTCGTCCGGGTCGTCGCCGACGCCGACGGCGAGTTCGTCCTCGGTGCCCAGATAGTCGCCCCGGAGGCCTCGGAACTGCTCGCGGAAGCCACGCTCGCCGTCGAGATGGGCGCGACGCTGGAGGACGTGGCCGCGACGGTTCACACGCATCCGACGCTCTCGGAAGCCGTGAAAGAGGCCGCCGCGAACGCGCGAGGGGAAGCCATCCACACGCTGAATCGCTGAGGGCGAACGTGTTATCGGCCGTCGTATAATTTCATATCCCGGTTACGTACCGCCCGGCATGTCGATTGTTTGATCATCAAAAGAGATATAGCTACCATTTCGATAGAGACGGGTACGTAGTGGAGACGATGGGAGAGAGCATGGAGCCAGACACAGAGAACGAGGACGATTCGATAACGCGGGTGTTCCTGTCGGGGTCGACGTACGAGCGGTTACGCCTCCAGCGCGAGACGTACTTCTCACAGCCGCTCCCGACGAAGTTGACGTGGCAAATCGCCCTTCTCGGCGGGGTTACACTGTTGTTGCCGCTGTACGCGCTGTTTCCGGCGACGGTCGCGGAGTACGTGCCGTCGGTGGACCCGGCACTCGCGTCACCGAGGGTACTGCTGTTGGGACTGGTCGGGGCCGGCATCGAACTGTTCACCGCACTGTTGCTCGTCGGGGCGGCACTGTACCGAATCCGCCGGTATCCGCTGACAGAGCGACAGGCGACGACGGTCCTCAACGTGGAGGACTTCGCGTCGTATCTCGGATTCGGGGCGGGCGGCGCGGCCATCGGTTTGACCGTGATTTACTTCCTGCTCGGCCTCGCGGGCGGACGGGCTATCGAGAGTTACGTGGCCTCGATGGACGGTATCAATCCCTTCGCCGCCTCGGGCGTGGGGCTGTCAGTCGCCGAGCTAGCCGTGTTCGCATTCACCGGGTGTATCGTCCTCACGATGCTCCGGTTGTACCTGCAACTTCGGTTCGTCCGACTCGACGAGGCGTGACGGCGCGCGTGGCGACACCGGGACGGCTACCGCGGCGTTTTTCTCCCCGAAGGGAGAATCGGGGGACATGGAAGCACTCACGCTCGGCCCGTCGGGGACGTACTCTCACCGGGCGGCGACGGCCGTCGCCGACGAGGTGTCGTTCACCGAGTCGGTGACGGCCATCGTCGAGGCGGTGGCCGACGGGGAGTACGACCGCGGCGTGGTCCCCGTCGAGAACAGCATCGAGGGGAGCGTCACGGAGTCGCTCGACGCCTTCACCGAGTACGACGTGGCCGTCGTCCGGGAACTCATCACGCCGATTCGACACGCGCTGCTGGCACAGGGCGACGACTTCGAGGTGGTCGCCAGCCACCCCCAAGCACTCGCGCAGTGTCGGAGTTACCTCGAATCGGAGTACCCGGACGTAGACACGGAGGCCGTCGCCAGCACGGCGCGCGGCGTCGAGCGCGCCCGTGCGGACCCGGACGTGGCCGCCATCGGCCATCCCGACACCGCGGGCGAGGACCTGCAGATTCTCGCCGAGGACATTCAGGACCGCAGTTCCAACGCCACGCGGTTCGTCGTCGTCGCGCCCGCCAGCCAGCGGTCCGACGCCGGCGGCAAGACGTCGCTCATCGTATACCCGAACGTCGACTACCCCGGCTTGCTGTTGGAGATGCTCGAACCGTTCGCCGAACGCGACATCAACATGACGCGGGTCGAGTCACGGCCCAGCGGCGAACGGTTGGGCGACTACGTGTTCCACATCGACATCTCGGCGGGCCTCTACGAGGAGCGCGCACAAGCGGCACTCGAAGACATCGAGGCCATCGCCGAGAACGGCTGGGTCCGCCGCCTCGGCTCCTACGACACCGAACACGTCCTCGACTGACCGCGGGCCGTGCGGGGCAAAAGTCAATGTACCGCGGGTGGTAGTCCCGGACGGGACAGTCCCCCGTGAGCACTATGGCACGAGACAGCCCCTTCGAGGAGATAGAGCGGTTTTTCGACCAGTTCAGCGGCGGGCTCGATGGACTCGAACCGACGGGCGGCGGGTTCGCCGTCGACCTCGCGGACCACGGCGACGCGTTCGAGATGACCGCCGACGTGCCGGGGTACGGGAGCGACGACATCGAGGTGACGCTCCCGGACCCGCGGACGGTCCGTATCACGGCCACCGCCGAAACCGAGAGCGAACGGGAAGCAAGCGAGGACGACTACCGATACATCAGACGGGAGCGGAGCGAGCGGTCGCTGAACCGGACCGTCTCGCTCCCCGAGGACGTGACCGAGAGCGAGGCGAGCGCGACCCACGAGAACGGCGTCCTGACCGTCAGGCTCCCGAAGGCGACGGCCGAGGACGAGACGGAGATTCCCGTCGAGTGACCGACGGAAAACGCCTTCAGGCTCCGGCCTCGAAAGGGACGGTATGCTCGACGTGGGCGACCCAGCACCCGACCTGACGGCTCCGAATCAGCACGGCGACCCGGTGTCGCCAACGTTCGACGACCCGACGGTCCTGTACTTCTACCCCGCCGACGGGACCCCGGGCTGTACGACCGAAGCGGAGCAGTTCACCCGTGAACGGGAGACGTACGACGACGCCGGCGTCGAGGTGTACGGCGTCTCGACGGACGGCGTCGACTCACACCGCGAGTTCGCCGCCGACACCGGCGTCGCGTTCGACCTACTGGCCGACCCGGACGGCGAGGTGGCCGCGGCCTTCGGTGTCGAGCGCACGGCACCGGGCGAGACGACGCCACGAACGACGTTCGTGCTGGCCGACAGGGAAATCCACCGCGTCTACACCGGCGTCAGTCCGGACGGACACGCCCGGGACGTACTACTCGACTTGCTCGACGACGGCCTCGTCACGCTGGCGTGAGCCACACGTCGAACGATGTAGATGACGAGAGTATGTCAGATTGACACTTTTTTACTACAGGACGGGTAATATGACTTCGATGTCCGAGCAAACGGGAGTGGGCGGGACGAGCGACGAGGTGTTCGGGGCACTCGCGGACGAGCGGCGACGGCTGACACTCGCACATCTCCGGGCCGTCGACGGGGCGGCGTCGATACCGGAACTGGCCGGGCGACTCGCGGACGCCGACGGTGTGGCGACGAGCGACGAGGCGGACGTGGTGACGGCACTCCACCACGTCCACGTCCCGAAACTCGTGGACGCGGGACTCGTCGAGTGGGACGACGGGGGCGTCACGACCACCGACCGCGGCGAGTCGCTCCCCGCGGAACTCCCGTGGGTTCCCCCGGAGTGCGACGGCGAGCACTGAGCGAGCGGACGCGAGATGGCCGCTGGACGCGGCGCGGATGGTAGTTATTTTAGGCGGCCGTCCTGAACCACGTAGTATGAATTACGAGCCCCAGGAACTCGAAGCAGCGTGGCGTGACCGCTGGGCGGAGGCGGGCCGGTACGAAGCCGACCCGGGTGCGGACGACCCGACGTTCATCACCGTCCCCTACCCCTACCCCAGCGGCGGCATGCACATCGGGCACTGCCGGACCTACACGGTACCGGACGTGTACGCTCGCTATCGGAGACTGCAGGGCGACAACGTCCTCTTTCCCATCGCGTGGCACGTCACCGGTACCCCCATCGTCGGGGCCGTCGAGCGGCTGAAGAAAGGTGAGGAGGACCAACTGTCGGTCCTCAGTGACACGTACGACGTTCCCGAGGATACCCTGTCGGACCTCGAAACGCCGATGGGCTACGCCCGCTACTTCATCGAGAACCACTACAAGCGGGGGATGAAGCAACTCGGACTCTCTATCGACTGGCGGCGGGAGTTCACCACCAACGACGACCGCTACTCGAAGTTCATCACGTGGCAGTACGAGACGCTCCGTGACCGGGGCCGACTGGAGAAGGGGCTCCACCCGGTGAAGTTCTGTACGAACGAACACAACCCGGTCACCACCCACGACCTGTTGGAAGGCGAGGACGCCGAGTTTCAGGAGTACACGCTCGTCAAGTTCGAGTCCGACATCGGCGGGGCGGACACCATCGCGCCGATGGCGACGCTCCGCCCGGAGACGGTTCGGGGCGTCACGAACGCCTACGTCCACCCCGAGGGCGAGTACGTCCGCGCCACCGTGGACAGTGAGACGTGGGTCGTCTCGGCCGACGCCGTCGAGAAACTCCGCCTGCAGGAACGGGACGTGGAGGTACTGACGGAACTGGACGGCGCGGAGCTGGTCGGCGAGACGGTCACCAACCCCATCACCGGCGACGAGGTGGTGATTCTGCCCGCGACGTTCGTGGACACCGACAACGCCACCGGCGTCGTGATGTCCGTCCCGGCCCACTCGCCGGACGACTACGTGGCCCTGCAGGAGGCCAAAGCCGACGAGGACCGAATGGCCGAGTACGGCATCGACCCCGCCGACGTGCAGGCAATCGAGCCGATTCCGATTCTGACCATCGAAGGGTACGGCGAGATACCGGCCCGCGACGCCGTCGAGGCGGCGGGCATCGAGGGAAGCGACGACCCCGAACTGGAGGACGTGACCGCCGACCTCTATCAGGACGAGTTCCACAGCGGGACGATGATAGAGGCGTACGGCGAGTTCGCCGGCGAAACCGTCGAGAACGTCCGCGAGGCGTTCCGTTCCCACCACCAGGAGACGGGCGCGTTCGACGAGATGTACGAGTTCACCGAGGACGTGGTCTGTCGGTGCGGCGGCGAGGTCGCGGTGGCGAAACAGGACACGTGGTTCCTCACGTACAACGACGAAGACTGGAAGGCGGCGGCCCACCGCGCCGTCGAGAACCTCACGGCCATCCCGGAGAACACCCGCGAGCAGTACGACCACACCATCGATTGGCTCGAAGAGTGGCCCTGCATCCGCAACTACGGCCTCGGGACGCACCTCCCGTGGGACGACGAGTTCGTCATCGAACCGCTCTCGGACTCGACGGTGTACATGTCCTACTACACCATCGCCCACCGGATTCAGGACGTGCCCGTCGAGGAGTTGGACCGCGACTTTTTCGACACGCTGTTCTACGGCGAAGACGCGGTGGAGGACCCCGACGAGACGGCACTGGAACTCCGCGAGGAGTGGGACCACTGGTACCCGGTCGACTACCGGTGTTCGGCCAACGACCTCATCCAGAACCACCTCACCTTCTTCCTGTTCCACCACGCCGAACTGTTCGACCCCGAGGAGTGGCCCGAGGGCATCACCATCATGGGGATGGGCCTGCTGGAAGGCGAGAAGATGTCCTCCTCGAAGGGGCACGTCGTCCTGCCGTCGAAGGCAATCGAGGAGTACGGGGCCGACACCGTTCGCTTCTTCCTGCTCAACTCCGCGGAGCCGTGGCAGGACTACGACTGGCGGGCCGACGCCGTCGCCTCGACTCGGGACCAGTTAGAGCGGTTCTGGTCGCGGGCACGGGAGGTCATCGAGACGGACGTGCCCGACGGGGCGGCCGAAGAGTTGGACCACGTCGACCGGTGGTTGCTCTCGAAACTGCAGGGGACCGTCCGCGAGGCCACCGCGGCGATGGAGGGCTTCGAGACCCGGACGGCCTCCCAGACGATATTCTACAACTTCGAGGAACACCTCAAGTGGTACCGGCGGCGGGCGGACTTGGACCGACCGGGCGCGAAGTGGACGCTCCGTGAGGTTCTCCGGACGCGTCTCAGACTGCTCGCGCCGTTCGTCCCGTTCATGGCGAACGAACTCCACGAGCAACTGACCGGGACGCCCGCCGAGGACGCCGACTGGCCCGAACCCGACCCCGAGTTCGAGAGCGAGCGGACGGAACTCGAAGAGAGCCTGATAGAGCAGGTGACCGACGACATCCACGACATCGTGGACGTGACCGGGACGGACCCCGACACCGTGCGGGTCTACGCGGCCGCCGACTGGAAGCACGACGTGTTCGACACCGTTCGTGAGACCGGTCCCGACGTGGGCACGGTGATGGGCGAGGTCATGCAGGACCCGGACCTGCGCGAGAGGGGCGACGCGGTCAACGAGTTGGTGCAGGACCTCGTGGACATCGTGAGGGAACGCGAGGACGACGAACTGGCCGCCCTCGGCGACATCGACGAGGTGTCGGTCTACGAGTCGGCGGCGCGCTTCCTCGCCGACGAGTTCGACGCCGACATCGAGGTGTCCGCCGAGGACGACCCGGACGTGACCGACCCGGACGGGAAGGCCAGCGACGCCGTCCCGTTCCGGCCTGCTATCCATCTCGCCTGAGCGAGGGTCCCCTCACTCCGTCGCGACGAGTTCCATGGCCGTCCCCACGTCGTTCTTGCGGGCGTACTCGTAGACGACGTGTGCGGCCGCCACGTCCTGAATCGCCAACCCGGTCGAGTCGAAGACGGTGACGCCGTCGCCGTCGGTACGGCCCGTCGCGGCACCAACGACCACGTCGCCCAGTTCCGCGTGGATGTCGGCGTCGGTGAGCGTCCCGGCAGCGTAGGGGACGTTGATTTCGCCCGAGTGGGTACACTGGGCGTGGTCGTCGATGACGACTTTCGCGTCGAGCAACAGGACGTCTGCGAGTTCGTGTTTCCCCTCGGCGTCGGCCCCCATGGCGTTGACGTGGGTGTGGTCGCCGACGGCGTCGCGGGCCACGATGGGGTCGGTGACGGGCGTCGTCGTCGACACCACGTCACAGGCGGCGGCCTCCGCGATACTCCCCTCGCGGACCGAGAAGCGGTCGCCGTAGGCGTCGGCGAACGCCGCCACCGCGTCGGCGTCCTTGTCGGCCACGACCACCGTCTCGATGTCCCGGACGGTCGCAATCGCTTCGAGTTGCGCCCCGGCTTGGACGCCCGCGCCGACCAGTCCCAGCGAGGTGGCGTCGGCGACGGCGAGGTGGTCGGTGGCGACGGCGGCGGCCGCGCCCGTCCGTTTGCGGGTGAGCGTCGTCCCGTCGAGAATCGCCAGCGGCACTGCGGTTTCGGGGTCGGAGTATATCATCGTCCCCATGACGGTGGGCAGGTCGAACTGCTCGGGGTTCTCGGGGTGGGAGTTGACCCACTTGACGCCCGCGCCGTCCCATCCCTCGGCGTCGAGGTAGGCCGGCATCGACCGGAAATCCCCGTCGTACTGTGGCAGGTCGATGTACGATTTGGCGGGCATCTGTGCGTCCCCGCAAGCGTAGGCCGCGAAGGCGTCACCGACGGCCTCGACGACCGCCGGCCACTGCGTCGCGTCCTCGACGGCGTCGGGTCCCAACAAGAGCGTCTCCATACGCCGACGTGGTGTTGCACGGCACTTAGTTTTCCCCTCCAGCCGAGACACGGCGGACCGTCGGGCGGTGTGACGGCGTGGCCGCCGGGGAGACCGGTCGGGAAAGATACGGTTACCCACCCAACGAACGCCACGTCGTATGGTAACGTGTGTATACCTATCGGCCCGGGGTGAGACACCGGTGGTATGATAGAACGCGCACTGCGGTACCCGACAGAGAGTGACGAGTGGCTGCAGACAGTCGCCATCGGTGGCGTCCTCACGCTGTTCGGGTTCCTGTTGTTCCCGCTGTTTCTCGTGTACGGGTACGCCGTCCGCGTCGTTCAGGAGCGTACGGCCGACACCCCCGAGCCCCCGGTGTTCGAGAACTGGGGGGCTCTGCTCGTCGACGGGCTGCAGGTGTGGGTCGTCAGTATCGTGTACCTGCTCGTCCCGCTCGTCGTGGGTGCGGTCACGATCGGTGGGTCCATCGCCGCCATGGCGACCGGGACCAATGCCGGGGTGGCGACGGGACTGGCGGGCCTCGGTATCGGCTTGCTGGCCACGACCGCGCTGTCGCTGCTGTTCGGGTACGTCGCGGTGGCCGCTATCGTCAACTTCGCCCGCACCGAGGAGTTCGGTGCGGCGTTCGACTTCGAGGTCATCCGAGCGGTGATACTCGACCGTGACTACGCCGTCGCGTGGCTCGTTTCCGTCGCCGTCCTCATCCTCGCGGGAGCCATCGCGGGCGTGCTCAACTCGATTCCGTTCCCCGGAGCCATCATCAGCGCGTTCGTCGGGTTCTACGCGCTGATAGTCGCCGCCAGCCTCTGGGCCGACGGGTTCGAGCGAGCCAGCAGTGAGATGACACCCGTCGCCGAGCAGCGTAGCGACGAGTCCGCAATCTGATACGAAAAGCGTGTCCGAACGGTGAGCGAGCTATACGACAGGGGTCACGCGGCGGGGTGGCCTCACATCATGCCGCCCATGCCGCCCATGCCGCCCATGCCGCCGCCCATACCGCCGGGCGCGCCGCCGGGGCCGCCCTCTTCCTCGTCGCCCTCGGTCGAGAGTTCGTCGGCAGCGATGATGTCGTCTATCTTCAGGACGAGGTTCGCGGCCTCGGTGGCAGAGGAGAGTGCCTGCTCTTTCGCGTGCGCGGGTTCGACCACGCCGGCGTCGAGAGTGTCCACCACGTCGCCGGTGAACACGTTCAGTCCGGCGCGGGTGTCGCCGTTCTCGTGGGCGGACCGCAGGTCGACGAGCGTGTCGATGGGGTCCAGGCCGGAGTTCTCGGCGAGGACGCGCGGGACGAGTTCGAGCGCGTCGCCGAAGGCCTCGACGGCCAACTGCTCGCGGCCCTCGACGGAGTCGGCGTAGTCGCGGATACGGTCCGCGAGTTCGACTTCGACCGCACCGCCGCCGGCCAGCACGCGACCGTCAGAGACGGTGGATGCGACGACGTCGAGCGCGTCGGTGACGCCGCGTTCGAGTTCGTCCACGACGTGGTCGGTCGAACCACGGAGCAGGAGCGTCACGCCGTGGCTGTCTTCCCCTTCGACGTAGAACAGTTCGGCGTCCCCGTCGTAGTCGAGCGACCCGCGGCCGAGGTCCTCGCTCGTGAGGGTGTCGAGGTCGGAGACGATGGCCCCACCGAGGACCTCCTTGAGGAACTGGAGGTCGGACTTCTTGACCCGGCGGAGGGCGAGGATGCCCTCCTTGGCGAGGTAGTGCTGGGCCATGTCGTCGATACCCTTCTGGCAGAAGACGACATCGGCACCGCTCTCGGCGATTTTGTCGACCTGCTCGCGGAGTTGCTGTTCCTCCTGCTCGATGAACTGCTGGAGCTGGTCGGGGCTGTCGACCGAGAGGGAGGCGTCGGCTTCGGCTTCCTCGACTTCGATAGCCCGGTCGAGGAGGAGGGCGTCGGCGTCCTCGAGGTCCGTGGGCATGTCCTCGTGGACGGGGTCCTTGTCGATGACCGCGCCGGTGAGGAGTTCGGAGTCGCCGGCCGAGCGGCCGGTCTGAGTCTCGATGTTGAGGAACTCCATGTCCGGGATGAGCGACCCGTCGTCGGCCTCCACGGTGACGGCCTGAACGGCGTCGACGAGGATTTGGCTGAGGTGTTCCTTGTTGAGTTCCGCACCCTTGCCGGTCATCGACGTCTCGGCGACCTTACGGAGGATTTCCTCGTCCTGTCGGTCGACGTCCTCTGCGATGTTGCCGATTTCCTCCTGTGCCCGCTTGCTCGCGAGGTCGAACCCGCGAATGATGGCCGTCGGGTGGATGTCCTGGTCCAGCAGGTCCTGTGCCTGCTTGAGGAGTTCGCCAGCGGTGGCGACGGCGGTGGTCGTCCCGTCACCGGCCTCGTCCTCCTGTGTCTCGGCGACCTCGACGATCATCTCGGCCGTCGGGTTGTCGATGTCCATCTCCTGCAGAATCGTCACGCCGTCGTTGGTGACGGTGACCGACCCCATCGAGGAGACGAGCATCTTGTCCATGCCCTTCGGACCGAGGGTGGACTGTACAGATTCCGCGACTGCGCGCGCCGCCGCGATGTTGTGTTCCTGCGCGTCCTTGTCCTTCATCCGCTGGGCGTCCTCGCCCATGATGACCATCGGCTGACCGCGCATGCGCTGCTGACTCATAATCATCGAATGATTGAAAGTGCTTCTATATAAACCCATCGTACTGCTGGCGGCCCGGTGCGGTCCACGGGCAGCGGGACGAACGGACAGAATCGACAGACAGCAGATGCGTCGGCCGAAATCCGTGTGCCCGATTGCCAAAGCTTCGTGTCTGCGTCGGGGCGGGTCTCGTCCCCCGTTTAAGAGTCGACGAACGAGAGTATCCGGTCGGCCACGGCGTCGGGTCGTTCGGCGTGGTGGAAGTGGCCGGCGTTGTTCAGCACCTCTAGCTCGACTCGGGCGTCGTAACACTCGGGTGCCGTCTCGAACAGGTCCGCGCTGATACAGCCGTCGTGCGCACCCGCGAGGAGGAGCGTCGGCACGTCGATGCCGCCGATTTCTAACTGGTCCCGTGGCCGGGAGAGGAACATGTCGAAGAAGTCGCGGTAGTACATGAGTGCGGCCTCCACCGTCTCGCCCGTGCGGAACGTCTCCTTGATTCGTTCGAGGTGGGCCTCGTCTTTGGTCCAGTCGGGGCTCCAGAGCCGCCAGAGTCGGTCTATCAGCGCGAAGTCGTCGCGCCGGAGGATGTCCTCGCCGTGGCCCGGGATTTGGAACTCCGTCATGTACCAACTCCGGAGTGCCTGCCCGGCGTAGTCGTCGAGTTGTGGCATGAAGTTCGGCGGCACAGCCATCGTCACGCAGGTGCCGAATTGGCTCCCGTTCGACGCCGCGGCCGTCGTCGCGGCGATGGCTCCCCAGTCGTGGCCGACGACCAACGGGTCGTCGTCGTCGAACGTTCCGAGCAGCGAGAACACGTCCGACCCGAGCATGAGCGGCGTGTAGTTCCCCGGTTCGACTGCCGGCCGTTCGGTGTCGCCGTACCCCCGCATGTAGGGTGCGACGGCGGTGTAGCCGGCGTCGGCCAGTCGCTCCAACAACGGTTCGAAGGTATGCGGTGAGTCGGGGAACCCGTGTAGGAGGAGGGCGGCGTCGTCACCGTCGCCGCACGTCAGTGCTGCAAATTCCAGTCCCGACGTCTCTATCGTCGTCTCCTCTATGGTGTGTGACATACCACCTCCACGGACGGGTCGTTTTTCCGGCTTTCCCCGACTATGCAGGCGACTTATGTACCCGTCGGGTCACGTGCCCGTCCGCTCGAAGTCGACGTTCTCGAACTCCGGGGGGCGTTTCCCCTCCGTCGCGTAGACGTACAGTGCGGTTTTGGCGATAGCACCCAGTGCCGAGGACAGCAGGAACATCGACACGACGACGACAGCGGCGACGGCGACGGCGACCAGAACGCCCGGACCGCCCAGCGCGCTCCCGAGAGTGAAGAACAACACGGCGGCGATGGCGACGCCGACGAGCGTGAACAGGACGGTCACCAGTCCGACGCCGAAACTCGCGCCGGCCGTCTCACCCCACGTGTTCTTGAACGTCTCGCCGCTCCGCGTGAACATCTCGCGGACCCCTACGTCCTCAAAGACGATGACGGGGACGATGAAGTAGGTGATAATCGACCACGCGACGCTGACGAAGATGGCCACGACGGAGGCGACGATGTTGTCCTGACTCTCGATGGCCCGTAGTAGCAGGCCGACTGTCGCCGAAATGGCGGCCCACGCGAACAGCGGCGTCCGGTGTCGCCACGCGGCCGCGAGCCCCGACTTGACCGAGGGTTCGCGCTCCTCGAATGACTCGCGGGCACTGTAGACCAGCGCGGCGTTGAAAAACGACGCGATGAACGCCGTCCCGAAGTAGAACAGGAAGAGGACGACGTACCCGGCCACGCCCTCGAAGAGGTTGAGGACCAGCGACCCCCCGAACAGCAGGCCGACGAACAGTAACCCGGCCACGCCACTCAGGAGCGGGAAGAGGGCCAGTTCCGGCTGTTTGCGGAGGACGCGGAGGCTATCCATCGACAGGGACCATCCCATCTTGAGGCGGGCGAAGATACCCATAGACGGGAGTGGGTCGGCATATCATTTCAATCTTCGTGCATGACTTCTGCCGCAGAAACTGACGCGCTACTCGATGAGGGACGAGAGTCGAGCGAGGAAACAAATCAGTCCGCGGTGCTGTGCGGCGCGGTAGCGGACGAGCACAGCACTCGGACGCGAGCCAGCGGCTCGCGTCCGGCCTTTTTCACCCATGTTTTTGCCGCGAGTGGTGCGCGCAGCGCACCCGAGCGGGAAAAAGATGGTACGGACTGGGATTTGAACCCGATTGCGAGACGGTCACCCTCGCTTCGCTCGGGTGCTGCGACTCGCGTGCTTCAAATCCAGTACGTCGCTTCGCCGCTCACGGGAGCGAGCACACGAGGTGCTCGCCGGGTGGTTCGCGGCAGAAGACGCCAGGACTGGGATTTGAACCCAGAATCCCGGAAGGGAACACGCTTTCCAGGCGTGCGCCTTACCGTTCGGCCATCCTGGCTCAGACCACACTACCCCGCTGTCGTGTTTAAGTCCTTTCGTTCGGGTCGGGCGGGCAGCCCTCGACGCGGTACGTGAGGGCCGTCGCTCCGACCAGCACCGCCAGTGCCGTCCCGAACTTCACTGGGACATCGACGAACTCGCCCGTCACCAACTCGTACCCCTGTAGGAGGACGAGAAAGGAGAGCGCGCCGACGACGCCCCACAGGAGGCTACGCTTGGTCCGTCGCTCCATCCGTCGTGGCGACCGCCTCTATCTCGACGCCGACACCTTTCGGGAGCGCGGCGGCCTCGACGGCACTTCTGGCCGGTGGCTCCGTCTCGAAGTACGTCGCGTACGTCTCGTTCATCGCGTCGAAGTCGTCGATGTCGTCGAGGTAGACGGTGACTTTCAGCACGTCGGCCATGCTCGCGTCGGCGGCGGCGAGGACGGCGGCGACGTTGTCGAGTGCCTGTTCGGTCTGTTCGGCGATGGGTGCGTCGGCCAGCAGTTCGCCGTCGGGTGTCAGCGGTATCTGTCCGGCCGTGAACACCACGTCGTCGGTCGCCGTCGCCTGACTGTACGCGCCGACGGCCGCGGGCGCGTCGTCCGTGCTGATAGTCCGTTTCATACGGGAGTCGGGTCCCCGCACGGACTTAAGCGCGAGGGGTCAGACCAGCACTTCGGTCTCGTAGCCGTGGTCTTCGAGGGCATCGAGGAGGGCCGCGACGTGGTCGTGGCCGCGCGTTTCGAGGTCCAACTCGACTTCGGCGTCGTTCATCGCCACGTCCCGGGAGGTGCGGTCGTGGCGGATGGCGTAGATATTCGCCTGGTGTCGTGAGAGGATGTTCGTCAACTCTTCGAGCGCGCCGGGGCGGTCGGTGAGGACGGTGCGGACGCGGAGATATCGCCCCGTCTCGACGAGGCCGCGCATGATGACCGTCGTGAGGACGTTGAGGTCGATGTTGCCGCCACAGAGGCCGGGGACGATGACTTCGTCATTCGCGTAGTCGAACTTCGATTCGAGAATGGCCGCCAACGGTACCGCGCCAGCCCCCTCGACGAGTGTCTTGGAGCGTTCGAGGAGTTTCGTCACCGCCACCGCGATCTCGGAGTCCGAGACGGTCACCACCTCGTCGACGCGTTTCTCGATGACCTCGAAGGGGCGGTCACCGACCCGTCTGGTGGCGATGCCGTCCGCGATGGTGTTCACGCCCTCGCGTTCGACGATTTCGCCTTTCGCCAGCGATTCGGCGGCACTGGCGGCCCCCTCGGCTTGAACGCCGACGACGCGGATGTCGTCGCGTTTGCCCTTCAGCGCGGTGGCGACACCGGAGACGATGCCGCCGCCGCCGATGGCACAGACGACCGTCTCGACCTCCGGCAAGTCCTCGTAGATTTCGAGGCCGAGCGTCCCCTGCCCGGCCATCACCGCCGGGTCGTCGAAGGCGTGGACGTACGTGCGCCCGCCCTCGCGTTCGAGTTCGTGGGCGTGGTCGGCCGCCTCGCTGTAGTCGTCGCCGTGGAGGACGACCTCCGCACCGTAGTTGCGGGTCGCCTGTACCTTCGAGACGGGCGCGGTTTCGGGCATCACGACAGTCGAGTCGACGCCCATCCGGGTCGCCGCCAGCGCGACGCCTTGGGCGTGGTTGCCGGCACTCGCCGTGACGACACCGGCCTCCTGTTCGGCAGGGGTGAGCGTTGCGATGCGATTCGTCGCTCCGCGTATCTTGAACGACCCCGTCCGCTGGAACGTCTCCAGTTTCAGGTGGACGTCGGCACCGGTCATCTCCGAGAAGGTATGTGAGTACTCGAGTGGCGTGTGTCGTGCCGTCTCGGCCACCCGGTCACGGGCATCCAACACGTCGGCGAGTTCTATCATAGCCGTGCTTGCCACTACGGGGAGTTAACGTCTTGCGGAAAGGAGCGTGTGACTGCACTCGTACTGGGAGCCCAGAGATACTTAAACCCCGCGGAGACGGAAGAAGCAAAAAACCGCAAGAAGGCGTCGAGATATGACCCCTGTCAGACGGTGGACTGACGCTGATTTTCCTATATAAATCACCGAGTGCTATACCCGGTGTACTGACACATCGGACATCGAGCAGTACCGTCTGACGGTTTCAGGGAACGGGTCAGTGCTCGGCCACGCTTCGGATGCGTCCAGTCGCTCGGGGTCACCGACGTAGACGGACACCGTAGACGGCGCGTCCGCGCCTCCCGTGTACGGGACGGACACCCGAACGTACAGTCCCGACTCGACGCCCTCGTAGCGGTCGAGTGTCGCGCACTCGGGCGTCCAGAGGAGTCGCCCGCTCGTCCGCCCACCGGGGACCAGCGTCGGATAGCACCCGTCAATCCGGCGGAGGCCCGTTAGCTCCGCCGGCCCGCGGTACTCGAACTCGTCGAGGACGGTTCCAGCGCGGTCCGGGTCGGTAAGCGTCCCGTAGACGAACACGTGCATGCTCGCGCGTACACGCGACTGCCGCATCAGCGTAGCGGTGGTCAGAGCAGCGAGCGCGCCGACCGAGTGCGAACGCCACACTCGGTGCGGAACTCACACGGTCGGCACTTGGCGTCGTTCTCGACGCGTCCCGGTGGCCCGTCGGTGCTGTCGGCGGTTCGGACCGCCCGTCGGTAGGCGGCCTTCCGCCGGGTCGTCATCGGTACCTCGCGGACGACGCCGTGGGCGGGGTACTCGGCGACAGCGAACTCGACGGGCGTCTCCCGTTCCCACGCGAGGGCTTTCGCCGCGGCGACCAGTCGCACCGTCTGCGGTTCCCAGACGCCCTCTTCGGGCGGCGTTCCGGCGAACACCAGTGACGGAACCAGCGGGTCATCGAGGACTTTGTGCGCGACGCCGCGACACTCCCGGCCCTCCAGCATCGCTTCGCGTGTCTCGGGGTCGACGAGACGGTCCCAGTAGTCGAGGCGACTCTTGACCGACCCGAGGCGGGAGCGATAGGTGGTCGGGGACACCTCGATGGGCGCGGCCAGCAAGTCCGCGTCGGCGGCGAGGAGACGGTCGTACTCGAAGGCGAGGCTCCGGCAGGCCGCCACGTCGTCGGGCACGTCGGGCGGGCCAGCCCGGCGACGGTAGTAGAGTTTGCGCGGGCAGTACGCCGCCGTCTCCACGTCCCGGAAGGTGTGCATACGTCGGCGTGGTTCCGCTCCGGTACTTGAACGTTCGGGCGGCGACCGTCACAGTTTGGTGTCGGTCTCGATGTCCTCGGCGGCCTCTTCGAGGCCATCCTCCCGGGCGGCGGCGGTGAGGTGTACGGCGAGGGCGGCGTCGGGGATGGCGTCCTCGAACTCGCTCTGGAAGCGGTGACTGACCCGCCGAACTGCGACCTTCGTGGCCAACACGCGGCGGGCGCGGGCGGCCGTCTCGGGGTCGGTGTCGAACTCCGTGCCGAGGGTCTCCGAGTCCGGTCCCTCGGCGTCGAGACGGTCCCGGAAGGCGTCGAGGTCGAAGCCGAACTCGGTGTCGGCGTCGGCGAGAAGGTGGAGGTCCATCCGGGCGGCGAACACCGTCGCGGGGTCTCCGTCGATGGCGTCGGCGATGGCCGCGTCGTCGTCGCCGTCGTAGAACCCGCGGACGACGGTCACGAGGTCCGCCGTCGGGAGGTCGGTGGCGAAGTCGTAGCGGTCGCGCATCCGCTCGACCACGGCGGCGACGCGGTCGGCCACGTCGGCCTCGTCGGTGTCCGCGAGCGACCCGCGCTCGGCGGCCTGTGACTCGGTGACGGTGCCGTCCTCGGCCACGTCCATGAAGATGTCCCGCAGTTCCTCCGTCTTCTCGTCCATGGGTGCTGAACGCGGCCGTGTGGGGATATAAATTTGTTGCCGCCGTAGCGAGGGAGGAACAACTCGAAAACCGTTTCCTACCGTCGGTTTCCGGGCGGTTGGCAAGACTTAAGCGCGTAGGTTCCCGCGTGAGACAATATGGCATTGCCGTTGCAGGCGGGGGAACCCATCACCCGACCCACCATGTGGCGCATCGGGCACGTCGGCGAGGTCGTGTTCTACTACCTCGCGGCCGTGACCATCGCCGTGTTCGTCTGGGGGGTCTACCAGCGGTTCAACCGTTACACGGACGGGAGCGAAGATTGGTTCGACAGAGTCGACGACCTCGGTTCGCGCATCGTCAGCGCGACCAAGATAGTCGGCTCGAACGAGAAACAGTACAACCGCGACCTCGTCGGTGGCCTGATGCACTCCTTTATCATGTGGGGCTTTCTCACCCTCCTCATCGGGACGACTATCCTCGCCATCGACATGGACTTCTTCCGCAATCTGACGCAGTTCTTCCTCGGCGAGCGGATGTCCTTCTTCGTCGGTGACTTCTATCTCTCGTACTCGCTCGTGATGGACTTCATGGGCCTGCTGTTCGTCGTCGGCATCGGTATCGCGATGTACCGACGGTACGTCGTCCGCAAGGAACGACTGTTCGGTCCCAACGCCAGCCCCGAGGACGACCTGTTCATCTGGTCGTTGTTCCTGCTCGGTGTCGGCGGGTTCGTCCAAGAGGGCATCCGCATCGTCGCACAGGACTTCCCGAGTTTCGAGACGGTGAGTTTCGTCGGCTGGTTCGTCGCCGACACGCTCACCACCGTCGGCGTCGACCAGCAGGCGGCCCTGTTCCTCTATCCCATCTCGTGGTGGTCCCACGCCCTGCTCGCGTTCGTGTTCATCGCGGCGATTCCCTACGCCAAGCCGTTCCACATGATATCCTCCTTCGCCAACGTCGTCACCCGCGACGAGAAGGCGGGCAAACGGCTCCCGGGCATCCCGGCCGACTTGGACGCCGACACCGGTGCCGAGTCCATCGAGTCGTTCTCGTGGAAGGAGATGCTCGACCAGGACGCCTGTACGAAGTGTGGCCGGTGTACCTCGGTCTGTCCGGCCAACGCCTCCGGGCGCAACCTCAGCCCGCGGGACGTGATTCTCGACCTGAAGAACTACCGCGAACACGTCGACAACGGCGGCGACGAGAAAGAGATTATCGCCGATTCGGACGACGCCGTGATTCAGGCCGAGACGATGGAGTCCTGCATGGCCTGCATGGCCTGCATGGACGCCTGCCCCGTCGAAATCGAGCACCTCAAGACGTTCACCCGGCTGAACCGCCAGTTGACCGACGAGGGCGAGATTCAGCCCAGCCTGCAGGACGTCTTCCAGAACGTCATGCAGAAGGGCAACACCTTCGGCGACTCCCAGCGCAACCGCGGCGACTGGGCCGACGAACTGGAGTTCGACGTGGCCGACGCCCGCGAGGAGGACGTCGAGTACCTCTGGTACGTCGGCGACTACCCGTCCTACGACGACCGGAACAAGAAGGTGGCCCGGTCGCTGGCCCGCCTGTTCGAGGAAGCCGACGTGGAGTTCGGCATCCTCTACGAGGACGAGGTGTACGACGGCAACGACATCCGGCGGGTCGGCGAGGAGTTCCTGTTCGTCGAACAGGCCGCCACGATGGTCGAGAACTTCCAAGACGTCGACGCCGACAAAATCGTCTGTACCGACCCTCACTCGTACAACACGTTCAAGAACGAGTACCCGGAGGTCGACTTCGAGGAGTTCGCCGACGACCCGATGATGGACTTCGACATCGAGGGCTTCTGGAACGCCCACGGCGACACGGAGGTCTACCACTGGACCCAGGCCGTCGAGGACATGGTCGACCGGGGCGCGCTCGGCCTCCGCGGTGACGAACTCGACTACACCGTCACCTACCACGACCCGTGTCACCTCGGCCGGTTCAACGACGAGTACGAGGCCCCGCGCGAACTCATCCGTGCCACCGGGTGTACGCTCGACGAGATGCCCCGCAACCGCGACAACTCCTACTGCTGTGGCGGTGGCGGTGGCGGCCTCTGGCTCGAACACGAGGAAGACGAGAAGGCAAGCGAGGAGCGCATCCGCGAGGCACTCGAAGACACCGACGCGGGCGCGGGCGTCGAGAAGTTCGTCGTCGCCTGCCCGATGTGCATGACGATGTACGAGGACGGGCGCAAGACGGGCGGCTACGAGGACGACATCGAAATCGTCGACGTGGCCGAACTGCTCGTCGAGGCCATCGAGGAGGGCGGCGTGAGTGCCGGCGCGACGGAAACCGGCGACACGGCGACGCCTGCTGACGACTAGCCACCTTTTTCCGCTCGGGTTCGCGCTCCGCGCGAACCACTCGCGCAAGAACGTGGGCGAAAAACTGCCGCTCGCTCACACCGTGAGCGAGCGGATGCTGTGCTCGTTCTACCGCTTCCACGACGCAATCGGCTGTAACCGAAGCCACCAGACAGAATACGAATCCGTCCGAACAGGTGGATATGCCACCGGGACCGCCAGCGCAGTCGCTCACCGTGCCGCTGTTGTTCGTCGTCGGCGTCGTCGCCGCGGTGGTGGCGACGCTCGTGATGGACCAGGTGATGCCCCGCTTGCCGGAAGGGGGGACGCCACCGTTCGTGGCCGCGGGCGTCCTGACCGAACGTCACCCCGACGACGCGCCGAGTCGCTTGGCGTCCGTCGTCCACTATATCGCCGGGTGGCTCACCGGGCCGCTGTTCGTGTGGCTCCTACTGGCGACGCAGGGCGTTCTCGGGTCCACGGAGGTACTCGTGACCGTCGTGGCCGCCGTCGTCCTCTACGTCCTGATGGTCGGCTTCTTCGCCGTCGTGGTCCTCCCGCGGTCGCGGGTCGAGGACGGGCGGGTGGGGACTATCCGTCGGGACTGGGCAATCGACGCCGCGGCGTACGTTGTGGTGCTGGTGCCGCTGGTGGCCGCCGGTGCGGAACTCGTCTAAACCGGCACCCAGTCGGGCAGGTACTGGAGGCCGTACAGCGCGACCAGTGCCAGCCACGTCTGGAAAATCAGCGAGCCTAGCGCCGAGAGAGCGACGAACTCGGCGTCACGCATCTCCGCGAGGCCTGCCGGGACGGTAACCATGCCGCGGGTGAACAGCAGGGCGTTGCTCGCGGGCACGACGGCACGGCCCCAGCGGTCGAACCACGAGTCGAAGCGGTCGAGTGCGGACTCGCTCACGCGGAACCACGGCTTCTGGAGGAGGTACTCGCGGCCGCCGCGCTTTGCCAGCAGGAACAGGGCGTACTGGCCGACTGTCGCGCCCGCGACGGCGGTCAGGATGACGACGGCGTAGCCGAACGTCGAGTCGGCGAGGAGCGTCACCGCCACGGGGACGAGGCTCTCGCTCGGGGCGAAGTACAGCAACATCGCGCCCTCCAGAATCAGGACGAGAAAGAGCGCGAGGAAGCCGTATGTGTCGAGCCACGCCCGGAGCCGTTCGGGGTCACCGACGACGGCGAGGGTGATACCGACGGCGGCGAGCGAGAGCGCGAGGCCGGCGAGCAGAAACGGGCCGTAGTCCGCGAGGAACGCCCGGCCAAGCCGACCACGGGTTGGTTCCGACGCCATTACGCCTACGTGTGGACGATGACGGATTTATGCGTTCCGGGACGAGAACAAGGGGTTTTTGCGCGCACCCGGGCTAGCGGCCGGTATGAACCCGACACGCCGCCCGCGGCGACTCCGGCGCGACGGCGTCCGCTCGCTGGTGAGCGAGGTGTCGCTCTCGGCCAGCGACCTCGTCGCCCCCGTATTCGTCGACGCGACGGCCGAAGAGCGCGCGCCGATTCCGTCGATGCCCGGCCACGAGCGCGTCCCCCTCGACGACATCGTCGCTCGCGTCCGGGAGGTGCGCGAGACGGGCGTCGAGGCGGTCATCCTGTTCGGGATTCCCCAGTCAAAGGATGCTCGCGGGTCACGTGCGTGGGCGGACGACGGCGTGGTACAGGAGGCCGTTCGCCGGGTGACGGCCGACACCGACGCGTACGTCATCACGGACGTGTGTCTCTGTGAGTACACCGACCACGGCCACTGCGGGGTGCTCACGAGCGAAGCGAGTGAGCGCTTGGAAGCGGCGCGCTCTTCCAGTGCGGTCGAGGCGAGCGCGACGGACGACTCCACGCTCACGGTGCGCAACGACGAGACGCTCGAACTGCTCCGAAAGACCGCGGTCTCACACGCCGAAGCGGGCGCAGACATGGTCGCACCGTCCTCGATGACCGACGGGATGGTCGGCGCGATACGCGCGGGACTGGACGAGGCGGACCACACGGACGTGGGCATCATGAGTTACGCCGTCAAGTACGAGAGTGCGTTCTACGGTCCCTTCAGGGATGCCGCCGACGGCGCGCCCGCCTTCGGGGACCGGCGACACTACCAGATGGACCCTGCCAACGCCCGCGAGGCCCTCCGTGAGGCCCGCCTCGACGCCGAACAGGGCGCGGACGTGCTGATGGTCAAGCCCGCGCTCTCGTATCTCGACATCGTCCGGAGCGTCCGCGAGGAGTTCGACCACCCCGTGGCGGCGTACAACGTCTCCGGCGAGTACGCGATGCTCCACGCCGCCGCCGAGAAGGAGTGGCTGGACCTCGAAGCGGTCGCCCACGAGTCGCTGCTGTCCATCAAACGCGCCGGTGCGGACCTCATCGTGACCTACTTCGCCGAGGACGTGGCCCGCCGACTCTGAGTGTGTGAGTCGTTCAAACCGACGACCCGCTATTACTGAACGTCTATGTATTCAGAAGATAGGTGGTCGGTATTCGTCCACTGTGTCGAATAGGTGGACGAAATCGAGGGTACGTCGCCACCGAAAAGACGAACGCACAGTTCGGAGCGCGCGCGCCGATTTCGGGGCCGAATCGGCCGTTCGGCGGTTGACAATCGTCCGGTTCCACACCGGACAATTGCCCCGATACTGGACGGAATACAACCTTAAACAGATAATAGTCTACTGTAATCTGGACGGTCGTCTACAGCATACTTGGAAAGTTCCCGTTCTTCAAGCCAACGCTTATGTAGTGCTATTCCATCACGTTCTCTCGTGAGCGACAATACAAACGCAGCGGTAATGGGTGGAAAGTTAGACGAATACGGAGTAACGTCCGCATTCGGTGAACAGGAGGTGTGGGAATGAGCGAGCTCCTCGTTCCCTTGCAGGTCGACGTCGCCAGTATCGCGAACGCGGTGAACTTCACGTGGATACTGGTGGTGTCGTTCCTCATCTTCTTCATGCACGCTGGCTTCGCCATGCTGGAGGCGGGGCAGGTGCGCTCGAAGAACGTCGCCAACCAGTTGACTAAGAACCTGCTCACGTGGTCGGTCGGTGTGATGGCCTTCTTCCTCGTCGGCGCGGGAGTGAGTAGCCTCGTCGGCGGTGGGGGCTTCTCGTTCACCGGTCTGGCCGACCCGGCATCGTGGGCCAGCGGCTGGTTGTACGGTGCCGTCTTCGCGATGACGGCGGCGACCATCGTCTCCGGGGCCGTGGCGGGACGCGCGAAACTCCGCGCGTACGTGACCTACACGTTCCTGCTCGCCGCGATTATCTACCCCGTGGTCACCGGCATCACGTGGTCCGGTACCTACATCAGTAGCTTCCTCGGAACCGGCTTCCAGGACTTCGCGGGCGGGATGATCGTCCACGGCATGGGCGGCATCGCGGGCCTCACCGCGGCGTGGGTCCTCGGTCCCCGCCTCGACCGGTACAACGACGACGGGAGCGTCAACGTCATTCCGGGTCACTCGCTGACCTTCGCCGTGCTGGGGACGCTCATCCTCGCGTTCGGCTGGTACGGCTTCAACGTCGGGACCGCAGCCATCTTCACCTCCGGTGAGAGCGGGATGCTGTTCAACGGGGCCGTCCTCGGCCGCGTTGCACTGACGACGACGCTGGCGATGGCGATGGGTGCCATCGGTGCCGGTGGGGCTGCGAAGCTCAAGACCGGCAAGGTCGACACGCTGTACGTCGCCAACGGCCTGCTGGCCGGACTGGTCGGCATCACCGCCATCCCCGACGTCGCGACGTGGTGGGGTGCGATCGTCGTCGGCGGGCTGGCCGGCGTCCAGCTCCCCTACGTGTTCGGCTTCGTGGAGAAGACGCTCAAGATCGACGACGTGTGTGCAGTCTTCCCCGTCCACGGGAGTGCAGGCGTCCTCGGGACGCTGCTGTACCCCTTCGTCGCAGTCGGCGGGTTCTCCGTGAACGCGCTCATCGCACAGGTCATCGGCGTCGTCGCCATCGCCGCGTGGACCATCGTGGCCACGGCGGTGGTGTTCGGCGTGCTGAAGGCCATCGGACAGGCACGCGTCGATCCAGCCCACGAACGCGAGGGGCTCGACATCTCGGAACACGGCGTCGAGACGTACCCCGAGTTCTCGCTGGGTGACGAACCGGCCGTGACCGACGGTGGCGAGTTCCGCACCGACGGTGGCTCGACCGAAGGAGGTGAGAACGAATGAGCAACGCTAACGACGGCGAAATAAAGATGATCGTGGCGTTCATCCGCCCCGGCAAACTCACCGCAGTCAAGAAAGGGCTCGCCGAAGTCGGCGCGCCCTCCCTGACGGTCACGAACGTCCGTGGCCGTGGGAGCCAGCCCGTCAAGAAGGGCCAGTGGCGCGGCGAGGAGTACGTCGTCGACCTCCACGAGAAGGTCAAACTGGAGACGGTCGTCGCCGACGTGCCCGCCGACGACGTGGTCGAGGCAATCAAAGACGCCGCCCACACGGGCGAGCCCGGCGACGGCAAGATATTCGTCGTGGACGTCGAGGACGCGGTCCAGATTCGCACCGGCAAAAGCGGCACCGAGGCGGTCTGACGGCCCGACGCCCGGTTTTCAGTACAATGGACATAGACGACACAGACAGACGTATTGTAAACGCGCTACTGGACGACGGACGAGCCAGTGCCCGCGACATCGCCGCCGAAACCGGCGTCGCCGCGACGACGGTATCGAAACGGCTCGACGAACTCGAAGCGAGCGGCGTCGTCGCGGGCTACACCGCGACAGTCGACTACGAGGAACTGGGGTACGACATCACCGCAATCTTCCACCTCGGCGTCGACGGCGACGGCCTCGCGTCGGTCGTCGAGCGACTCCGCGGCCACGACCGGATGGTCGGCGTCTACGAAGTGACCGGGAGCCACGACATCGTCGCCGTCGGGAAGTTCACCGACACCGACGAGATGAACGCCGAAATCAAGACACTGCTCACGGACGAGCACGTGAAGGCGGCGAACACGAGCGTCGTCTTGAACACCGTCCGCGAGTTCGAGACGTTCGCCGTCGACACCGAGGACGAAGAGAACTAGCCGCGGCGTCTCTTTTGACTGGCGGACTGTCACCACCCACACGGAGTGGAGTCGCTGTCGGCGTCAGTCCGACGCCGCTCGGCCCCGGGTCGAATGGGCCGGCCGAGGTTAAATCTCCAAATCCGGTACTGTGAACGCGCCTTCGTCTACGGTCGCGTCGTACTCACGGATAGCGGTGAGGACGATTTCGAGGACGGCCTCCGGCGGCCAGCGGGCGGTGTTGACCGCGAGGTCGTAAATCGAGAGGTCGGCGAGGTCGATGTCGTAGTAGGACTCGTAGCGGTCCTCCTCGATGACCTCCCGGACCTGCATCTCGGCGGTCATCTCCTCGCGTTCGGCCGTGCGGTCGGCGCGGACGTTCTCGGGGGCATCGAGCCAGAGCCGGAGGTCCGCGCGGTTCCCGGCTATCCACCCCGCGAGCCGGGATTCGAGGACGAACGCCTTGTTGGCCGTTCCCCACTTCTCGGCGATGGTCTGGAGCCGTCGGTCCAGTGCCCGGTCGATGTCGTCCGACTGGCCCGCCTCGGCGACGAGTTGCGTGAGGGTCATGTCGCGGTCCTCGGCCATCTCGCGGAACACTTCGCCGCCGGAGACGTAGCCACAGTCGAGGGCGTCCGCGAGACCCTTCGAGAGCGTCGAGATGCCGCTCCCCGGCGGGCCGGAGACGGTGATGAAGAGGTTCTTGTCCGCCAACCGGTCGTCGGATGGTCTCGTGTCGGTCATGTGTCCCGGTCCGAGCGCGGAGGGAATAAACGCCCGGGACAGCGGACGAGCGTTGCCGGTTACGTGGTGCCGTCCTCGGCGGTGCCGTCGAACAGTTCCGGCGCGGCGTCGAACGGCGGCGTCGTCGCCCCCTCGTCGGCGGTGGGGTCGGCATCAGTCATCGGCCGAGATGGGCGTGCCGTCGGCGTCCGTCGGCGCGGGACTCTCGCCGTCGGCGAAGGGGTACCACGACTGCTTGGCGTCGTACAGGCAGGGGTCCTCGTAGTCGGTCTCCTCGGGTTCGGCCAGCGTCATCAGGTTGGCCTGTCCCGTCGCGTCGACCCACTCGCGGAACGTCTGCCCCTCCTCCCGGAGTGCGGCGAACGCCTCAAGTATGTTCCGTATCGCGCCGGGAGCTTCGTCGGCGGGCACGCGTTGGCGGACCCACTCGACGAAACTCGGCTCCTCGCCGATACCGCCGCCGACGCCGATGTCGACGGCCTCGACCATCTCGCCGTCCTTGCGGGCGCGCATCCCCTGTAGCCCGATGTCGGCGGTCATCGCCTGCCCGCAGTCGGCCGTACAGCCCGAGAAGTGCATCTTGATGCGGTCCACGTCGTCGGGAACGTCGACGTTGTCCCGGAGCCAGCGGAGCATGACGGCCATCCGGGCTTTCGTCTCCGTCAGCGCGAGCGAGCAGAACTCCGTCCCGGTACAGGCCATCGCCCCCTGCACGAATGGGTTGGGTTCGGGCGTGTGTTTCGCCAGCAGCGGCTCCGCGAGCAGGTCGTCGAGGTTCTCGTCCGGCACGTCCATCACGAGCGGGTTCTGCCGGCGGGTGAGTCGGATTTCGCCGCTACCGTACTCCGCGGCTACGTCGGCGAGTTCGATGGCGTCCGCGGCGGCCATCCGGCCGACTGCGACCGACAGCCCGACGTAGTTGTCGCCGTCCCGCTGGTCGTAGACGCCGACGTGGTCGTGGGCACCGCGCTCGGTCGGCTTCCCGGCGTTGTACGTGTACTCCCCGCGGAAGTTCGTTCCAGCCGGTTCGAGTTCGAAGTCCAGCCGCTGTTCGAGCGCGTCGCGTATCTCGTCGGTGCCCCACTCGTCGACGAAGAAGCGGGCGCGGTTCTTCGACCGATTCTGGCGGTTCCCCTCCTCGTGGTAGAGTTCGACGAAGGCGCGAACGGTCGCCTTGGCGTGTTCCGGCCGGACGAACAGGTCGAGCGACCGGGCACGGCGCGGTTCGCGGCCGCCGAGGCCGCCGCCGACCCGGACGTTGAACCCCCGCACATCCTCCCCCGCGATGAGTTTGTGGGCCGGTTCGAGGCCGATGTCGTTGATGGCGTCCTGGGCACACCCCTGCCGACAGCCGGTGACGGAGATGTTGAACTTCCGGGGCATGTTCGAGAGGTCGTCGTCCCCCCGAATGTCGGCCTGAATCTCGTCCAGCAACTCGCGGGTCTCGACGTACTCCTCGGCCTTGCCGGCGACCGGACAGCCGGAGATGTTGCGCATCGTGTCGCCACCCGCCGACCGGGAAGAGACGCCCACCGACTCCAGTTTCTCCCACACGGCAGGGATGTCCTCCAGTTTGAGCCAGTGCAGTTGTACCGATTGGCGGGTCGTGAAGTCGACGTACCCGTTCCCGAACTCCGGGTTCTCGACGGGGCCGGTGGCGTAGTCGCGGGCCACTTCGCCGATAGCACGCAGTTGGCCCGGTTCGAGGACGCCGCCGCAGTTGGTCAGACGCAACATGAAGTAACTCTCCTGCCCCGACCGCTGGTGGAACACACCCCAGAACTTGAATCGAGTGAACCACTCCTCGCGCTCGTCCTCGGGGATGGACTCCCAGCCGCGTTCCGCGAACTCCAGTATCTTCTCGCGCACCTCGTCGCCGTACAGGTCGTCTTTGATTCCTTCTTTCTTGTGTGGCATCCGTATCACGTAGAGTCGTATTCTTTCTGCCGAGATACCGCAACGTTCGGGCAGTGTTTCGCGTCTAAATGAACGCACCTCTGCCGTGTAATAGTAGCCGTTGATGAATGTCGAATTTCGGGTGAGATTCCGACTGTTCGTCTACTTTCACGGGACGCGGGTGGAGGGCGTCGGTTCGGGTGGCCGAGACCTGCCGTCTCTCCGGGTCGGTGCGGCGTTGCCGGGGGCGGCAGGTGCGAGACGGTGCGTTCGCGTCGGGGTAGTTTTTGCGTCCGGCGTTCGACCCGCCGACATGGGCGACCAGCGCGACCCCGAGAAGACCCTCGAAGACTGGAAGGCGGAGATGGAAGCCGAACACGAGGCGGCGATAGCCGACCCCGACCCGGACGCGACCCACCGCATCGAAGGCGTCACGCAGGTCAACTACCGGGTGTCCTTCGAGTACGACGAGACGGCCGAGGCCCTCGAACGGGCCAGCAGGGAGCAAGTCGACGAGTTACAGGACCCGGAACTGCTGTCGTGTGTCTGTGGCGTCCGGGGAATGACGCGGGCGGAAGCGCGGGAACACATCCGCGCGGCGCGGTCCTGAGACTACGGCGTGGCGTCGGGTGCGTCCTCCGGAACGCCGTCGTCCGGCGTCAGTCTGTCGAGAGTGCCGGGCGTATTGACGTTCGCAAGCGCGCGTGCGTCGGCGTAGTCCCGGACCGTCGGTTCGCCGACGACGGCCGCGTCGAGGATGTCGAGGAGCTTCGTCAACCGGCGGTCGCCGCGCTCTATCGCCGTCTCGCAGGCCTCGCGTGCCGGGTCGACGCGGTAGACGGCACAGAGCGGTTGCCGTCGCCCGTCGAACTCGGGAACGGCGGCCGTTACGCCCGCGTCCTGTACCCGTTCACACAGGTGTGCCAGGAGGGCCGGGGCGACGAACGGCATGTCGCAGGCGACGACCACGGCGTAGCGACCGGCGGCGACGCGGAGGCCGGTCCGAAGCCCGTAGAGCGGCCCGCGGTCGGACACGGGGTCGACGGCCAACCGTGGGTTCCGTGGTGCGTCCGCGAGGGCCGCCCGAACGTCGGCCGCCTGGTCGTCCCGACAGTTCACCACGAGTTCGTCGGTAGCGGGGGCGAGTCGGTCGGCGACGCGGCGGACCATCGGCGTCCCCTCGACCGGCACGAACGCCTTGTCCCGGTCCCCGAAGCGACGGGACCGTCCGCCCGCGAGGACGAGCGCGGAGTGTCGTGGGCCGTGCATATCAGTCGTCGGCGGAGACGGCACCCGGTTCGGTGTCGGCACCGAGGAAGCCGTGACTGGTCGCTTTCTCCGCGATGCGGGGCTGGAACACCCACGCGGTCAGCAGGATGATGGGCACCATCGACACCGCCACGACGGAGTAGCCGGTGTGGAGGTTCGGCAGGAACGGTGCGGAATACACCAAGGGGTAGACGATGCCACCGACCGTACCGACGCCGCCGACGACGCCCGCGACGGCCCCGGAACTGTCCGGGAACATCGCCGGTACCTGCGCGAAGATGGCACCCTCCGCGAACGCACAGCCCATGCCGACGACGAACCCGGCACCGACGGCGAGCAAGACTTGTCCGGACAGTCCAGCCAGCGTCATCCCGACCATGGCGACGGCGATGAACGACAGCGAGACGAACGTCCACTGCTCGCGGTAGCGGCCGGTGAAGATGGGCAGAATGTTCTTTTCTTTGCGTGCGAGCAGGTCGCTGACGTACCCACCGATGGGGCGGAGCAGGCCCGCGGCGACGGAGAACGTGGCCGCGAACGTACTCGCAAGCACGAGGTTCTGGGTGTTGAACCCCTCGCGGTAGTAGGTCGCCAGCCAGCCGTTCATCGACAGTTCGAGGCCGAAGCTCATCACGTACGCGAGTGCCAGCACGACCGTCCCGTACCGCGTCGCGGTGTGAATCCAGTCTTTGAGCGTCGCCGTCTGCTTGGTCGCCTGCCGCTTTTTGTCGCTCTTTGCGGCCTCGCCGACCGTGTAGTAGACGACGGCGAGCAGGATGGAGACGATGCCGGTGTAGAAGAAGGCGGCCCGCCAGTTCGTCGAGAACAGCGGCCCGCTCCACCCGGTTCCGAACACGCGGGGGAGGATGAGCGCGCCCCCGGCGGCCCCGGCGTTCCCGATGCCGGCGTAGATGCCCTCCGCCAGCCCGAGTTCGTCCTCCTCGAACCACTCGGAGACGTGTTGGATACCGATGACGAAGGTGATGCCCGCCGTGGCGACGATGAGGCGTTCGACGAAGAACACGGTGTAGGACTGGGCGAACGCCGACGCCATCGAGAACACGCCGACGTAGGCCAGCACGATGGCGAACACCGTCGGCGCGCCCCAGCGGTCCGAGAGCCACCCGGTCAGGATGCGACCGAACGGCGCGAGCCAGATAGCCGCACTGGCGAGGACGCCGATTTCGGCCAGCGAGAGGCCGAACTCCTCGGCCATCGGTCCCGTGAACGGGGCGAACGAGAACCAGATGAGAAACGAGAAGTTGAATCCGATAGTGGCGAGCACCAGCGTCCGGTACTTGGTCATCTTCATGCGTCCACCTCCTCACGGGCGTCGGCGGATTCCTCGTCGTGGGTGACACCCGTCGTGTCCGTCTGCAGGCGGACGGCGCACTGTTTGTAGTTCGGTTCGTCCGATTGTGGGTCGGTCGCGGGAACGGTGAGGTCGTTGGTCATCGGATGGTGAATCGGGAGCCAGACCATCCCCTCGGGGATGGTCGGGTCGGGTTCGACGCGGGCCGGAACGACGCCGCGCCGTGATTCGATGCGCACTGTGTCGGTGGTACCGTCGAGGTGAGCCTCGACTGTCGCGGGGTCGACGCGTGCGGTTACGTCGCCGGGGTCGTCCACCGACCGGGTTCGGATGCCGGTGTTGTACTCGTCGGCCTCGCGGGCCGTCGTCAGCGTCAGCGGGTAGTCGTCGTCGGTCAGTTCCGGCAGGTCCGTCGCGTCGGTGTCGACCGTCGAGAACTGCGCGCTGCCCGAGGGCGTCTCGAACGACCACGACTCGTCGTCCCCGTCGTGGTCGTGGTAGCGGTACGCGGTCGAGCTCTCGGCGTCGGGTGCGGGCCAGCGGACGGCCTGTTCCGCGTCGAGTCTGTCGTAGGAGATGCCCGAGCAGTCGGCGGGCGTCCCGGCGGTCAGCGACGCGAACTCCGCGAATACCTCGGCCGGGTCGACCGGCGGGTCCGGGAGCAGGTCGGGGTACAACCGCGACGCGAGGCCGGCGATTATGTCGAGGTCGCTCCGCACCCCGTCGGGCGTGTCCGTCGCCGCGTGGACCCGCGAGACGGTCCGCTCCATGTTCATCAGCGTCCCGTCCGTCTCGCCCCACGTGATGGCCGGGAGCACCACGTCGGCGAGGTCGGTCGTCTCGGTGTGGAACACGTCCTGCGTGACGAGGAACGCGTCGGCCAGGTTCTCGGCGGCGGCCGACGCGTCGGGCAGGCCGACGGCGGGGTTCGTCGCCACCGTGTAGACCGTCTCCACCTCCTGGCCGATGCTGTCGACGATGCCGACGGGTCCCGGGCCGGGGTCGTCCGGGAGGCGGTCGCGGGGTACACCCCACGCCTCGGCGACGGTGGCACGGGCGTCCGGGTCGTCGAACGGTCGGTGTCCGGGCCACGTCCCTTTCGAGGAACAGACGCGTGTCCCCATCGAGTTCGCCTGTCCGGTCAGCGAGAACGGTCCGCTGCCCGGTCGCAGGTTCCCGGTGGCGAGACAGCAGTCGATGAGTGCTCGGGACGTCGCCGTCCCGCGGACGCTCTGGTTGATACCCATCCCCCAGTAAATCAGCGTCTGGAAACTCATCGCGTCCGCGAGGTACTCGACGGTCGTCGGCGAGACACCGGCCTGTTCGGCCGCCTCGTCCGTCGGGGGCAGGTCGGCCACGAGGTCGTCGAACCCCTCGGTCGCCCGGTGGACGAACCCGCGGTCGAACGCGTCGGTGCCGATGACGCGGGCCAACACCGCGCGGGCCAGCGCGAGGTCACCGCCGGGGGCGACCTGCACGTGGCGGTGTGCGGCCTTCGCCGTCTCGGTGCGAACCGGGTCGACGACGATGAGGCGACTGTCGTCGTCCATCGCGCTCCGCTGAATCCACTGGAACATGACGGGGTGCGCGGCCGCCGGGTTCGCCCCCCAGATGATGTGGCTCTGGGCCTCCGGGATATCGTCGTACGTACACGGCGGGGCGTCGCTGCCGAACGACTGGTAGTACGCCGCCACCGCGCTCGCCATACAGAGCGTGGTGTTGGCGTCGTAGTGTCTGGTCCCGATGCCACCGCGGGCGAACTTGCCGAGGGCGTAGGCGGCCTCGTTGGTCTGTTGCCCGCTCCCCAACACCGCGACGCTGTGCGGATCCCGCGCTATCGACGCCCCCATTCGGTCCGCGACGAGGTCGAGTGCGTCGTCCCACGTCGTCTCGACGAGTTTGCCGTTCTCCCTGACGAGTGGCCGGCGCAACCACTCTCCGTCGGGGTCTGCCGTCTCGGTGACGCCGCGCTGACACGCCAACCCGTGGTTGACGGGATGGGACCCGTCACCGCGGACGGTGTCGATGCCGTATCCCTCGTCGACGCCCATCTGCATGTGACCACACCCGACCGCACAGCGCGCACACGTCGTCGGTATCCAGTCACTCATGTTCGGAGACGGACGGCATGTGACGGTCGGATAGTTCTGCGCCGTATCGGTGTCGCATCACCAATCTATTCATCGACTAATTATACACACTATGTAGATACAACAATAATCTTTTAATACCCAAACTAAGCTGGCGGGAGCGTTGACGGACGGGCAGTTTACAATGGGATGCAATCGCCTTAAGGACGTAAAGCGTCGATTTGTTCCGCGAAGAGTTGCACGTCCGGGCAGTTCTGAGCGACGCCAGCGGCCCGGCAGCCGTGAGCGGAGTGGGTCAACCATTTTAGCGGCGCGTCCGAAGACTGGCGCATGACCGACGAGCAGTCGCGGGATTTGTACGACCGGGCACTGTCCGTGCTCCCCGGCGGCGTCAACTCGGCGGTGCGGGCCGCCATCGAACCGTACCCGCCGTTCATCGAGCGTGGCGACGGCGGCCACGTGATAGACGCCGACGGCGACCGCTACATCGACTGGGTGATGGGCTTGGGGCCGCTCCTGTACGGCCACGACCAACCCGACCCCGTGCAGGCGGCCGTCCAGTCCCACGCCAGCGAAGGCCCGATGTACGGGATGCCGACCGAAATCGAAGTCGAACACGCCGAGTTCGTCGCCCGCCACGTCCCCAGCGTCGAGATGCTCCGATTCGTCAACAGCGGGACGGAGGCGACGGTGTCGGCCTGCCGTCTCGCCCGCGCGCACACGGGCCGTGACAAGATTGTCGTGATGCAGGGGGGCTACCACGGTGCCCAAGAGTCGACGCTCGTGGAGGGCGAGTACGACGACACCAGCCCCTCCAGTCCGGGCATCCCCGACTCCTTCGCCGAGCACACGCTCGCGGTGCCGTTCAACGACCGGGAGGCCGCCCACCGTGTCTTCGAGGACCACGGCGAGGACATCGCGGCCGTCATGGTCGAACCCATCCTCGCGAACTACGGCATCGTCCGGCCCGTCGACGGCTACCACGAGACGCTTCGGGACCTGACCGAGGACCACGGCGCGCTCCTGATTTTCGACGAGGTCATCACTGGCTTCCGCGTCGGCGGCCTCCAGTGTGCCCAAGGGAAGTTCGGCATCGACCCCGACCTGACCACCTTCGGCAAACTCATCGGCGGCGGCTTCCCCGTCGGTGCCATCGGTGGCTCCGCCGAAATCATCGAGGAGTTCACGCCCTCGGGCGAGGTGTTCCAAGCCGGGACGTTCTCGGGCCACCCGGTCACGATGGCCGCAGGCCTCGAATCGCTCCGCTACGCCGCCGAGAACGACGTGTACGACCACATCCACGGCCTCGGCGAGCGGTTGCGGACGGGCCTGCAGGACATCGTGGCCGACCACGCCCCGGAGTACACCGTCACCGGCACCGACGGGATGTTCAAACTCGTCTTCAGCCGCCACGGTCCCGAGAGTTACGACGCCCACTGTGCGGGCGGGTGTGCCCAGCGCGAGTCCTGCTCGCGGTTCGATACGTGTCCGAAGACGGCCGCGGACGTGGCACGCGGCGAGACGGACCGCTGGCGGCGCGTCTTCTGGCCGAAGATGCGCGAGCAGGGCGTGTTCCTCTCGCAGAACCAGTACGAGTCCCAGTTCGTCACCTATGCCCACACCGAAGACGACGTGGACGAGACGCTGGAAGCGTACAAGAACGCGCTCTAGTCCTCGTCGTCGCCGTCACCCCCACCGTCGTCCTCGCCCGTCGCGTCGGAAGTCGGCGCGGGCGGGCGGTCACTCGGTCCGAACAGTGTCTGCAACCGGTCACGGAGACGGAGCCAGATGCTCCAGAGGCCGAAGCCGAAGGTGCCGAACAGGAGCGCGGCGAACCCGACGGGGATGGCGTAGCCGAAGAAGACGATGACGTACTTCACGGCCGTCAGCCCGCCGTTGAACGCGCTGGCGAAGGCGTCGGCGAAGCCGAAGGCCGTCTCGAAGGTCTGGGGCGGCCTCCGGCTCTCGGGTTCGTGCATGTCGACCCGGATGGTGCTGAGAGCCTGCCGCTGGCGGAGTTGGGACTGCTGGCTCCGCAACTCGCGCAACTCGTTCCGGACCTCCTGCAGTTCGTCGCGGAGGTCCGCGGCCGCCGAGGCGTTCTCGGTGCGGTTGAGGACGCGCTCCAGTTCCCGCTGGTCGCGCTCTAGCTGTCGAATCCGCTCCTGTCTGTCGCGGTACTGGCCAGTGAAATCGAGCGCGCGGACGCTCTCGTCCTCGACCCGGCCGAGGTCGGCGACGGCGTCCCGCGCCGCCGAGAAGTTCTCCGCGGGCACCCGGACGGTCACCATCCCGGTGTCCCACTCGCCCTCGCTTCGCTGGCGGCGGTCACCGAGGTAGCCGCCGTACCGGTCGGCGACGGCACGGAGCGACCGGAACGACCGCGAGAAGTTCTCGACGCGGAGCGACATGTCCGCCTCGCGGACGACGATTCGCTCGCCGTCGTCGCCGTAGTAACTGCCGACGCCGCCACCGCCGCCGGCACCGACGTCGGGGGCCCCGCCGGAGTCTCCGCCGCCGCCCTGTGAACTGCCGAGTTGTGCGTTGCACCCGGCGAGTGCCACGAGCGCGACGAGTACGAGGGCGAGAGCGACACGACGCCACGGGTGGTCGGTTGCCATGCCGACGTGTGGACGGCTGACACACATCAATCCCCCGAAGGGTCAAACAGCGACTGAGTGACGACGGGGAGGTTTTCTACCCGGCCGGACAACTGCCGGTATGAGCACCCTCGACGAGAAGCGCGTCTACGGCGAGAAGGCGGGCCGGACGGAACTGTACGTCGCCGCGGAGATGGGCGTGGCCGTCGTGAGCGTCTCCGACGACATCGTGGGCGAGTTCACGCTCGACCACCGCTGTACCGCCCGCGACGTGGCGGCCGGACCGGACCGCCTCGCCGTCGCCACGGACGAGGACGTACTGGTGAGTGCCGAGGGCGGGTACACCGGGACGGCCTTCGGCCCGGCGGTGGCCGTGGGCTTCGACGGGGACCGCCTGCTCGCGGCGGGACCGGACGGCCGCGTCGCCGCCCGCACGGGCGAGGCGTGGACCGACCTCGGGACCGTCACGGACGTGCGGGCTATCGACGGCCGCCTCGTGGCGGGCAAGGGCGGCGTCTACCGCGCGGACGACGACCTCACGCACGTCGGCCTCTCGGACGTACGGGACGTGACTGGCGCGAGCCAACCGCTGGCGGCGACCGGTGACGGTCTCTACTACCTCGGCCCCGGGTGGGCCGCGGCACTCGATGGAGCCTTCAGCGTGGTCGCCAGCGGGTCGGCCGAGGGGGACCCGGCCCACGCCGCGACGGCCGACGCGCTCTACGAACGGGACGGCGAGACGTGGGTCGAGCGGTCGCTTCCGGTCGACGGGCGCGTCACCGACGTGACACACGGCGCGGGGACCTACGCCGTGACCGCCGAGGGCGTCGTCTTGGTCGACGCCGGCGACGGGTTCCGGGACCGGGCACTCGGCCTGCGGGACGTGCGGGCCGTCGAAATCGCGCCCCGAGCGGGCGGTTCGTAAAGGGCTTTAACCACGACGGTGACGGCTCAGGTATGATAGTCAGCGGGTCGGCGTCGCAGTCGCTCGCGGCGACCCTCGCCGACGAGACAGGGCGAGCACTGGCCCCCGTCGAGTTCGAGCGGTTTCCCGACGGCGAGCAGATGGTCCGGGTCCCGGACCTCGACACCGACCGCGCCGTCGTCGTCGCCTCGACCGTCTCCAGCGACGCACACGTCGAACTGCTCCAGCTGCAGGACGCCGTGCGCGAGTCCGGCGTCGACGAGGTGGTAACTGTCCTCCCGTACATGGGCTACGCCCGGCAGGACGAGGCGTTCGGGGCGGGCGAACCCGTCTCCGCGCGGGCGATGGCCCGCGCAATCAGCACCGGGACCGACCGCGTGTTGACCGTCGAACCACACGAGGCGGCCGTCTGTGACTTCTTCGACGTTCCGGCCGAGGCAGTCCCAGCCGCGGGGCAGTTGGCCGAGCCGCTCCCCGAAGACCTGACCGAACCCGTCTTCGTCTCCCCCGACGAGGGGGCAATCGGCATCGCGGACCGCATCCGGGACGCCTACGGCCGCGGCGAGACCGATTACTTCGAGAAGACCCGGCTCTCCGGGTCGGAGGTCGAACTCGAACCCCGCGAGGTCGACGTGGACGGCCGGGACGTGGTCGTCGCCGACGACATCGTGGCCACGGGGTCGACGATGTCCGAGGCCGTCGGCGTCCTCGCCGAGCAGGGGGCCGCCCGGACGTACGTCACCTGCGTCCACCCCCTGCTCGCGGCCAACGCCCACACGAAACTGGCCCGGGCCGGTGTCGAAGCCATCTACGGCACCGACACCATCGAGCGACCGACGAGTGCCGTGAGCGTCGCGGCCGCCCTCGCCGAGGCACTCTGACCGGCCCCTACGGGTGTCGGCCCGGGGTATAAGTTCGTTTGGCACCGAGTGACACGGCATGGCCGCCGAACCCGAGCGCGCTGACAGCGGCGACGCGCCCGTCACGTTCGTTCTGTTCTGTCTGCTGGTCGGGCAACCAGCGGTCGTGTTCGCGCTCGCGGTGGCGTCGCCCACGCCGCTCGTCTTCGCCGTCATCGGCGGCGGCACCCTCGCGCTCGCGGCGACGGCGACGCGTGGCTTCCGGACGCGAGGGTACTCGGCGGACCGCCTCGTGGATTTCGTCCTCGTCGTCGCGGCGACGCAAATCGTGGTCGCGCTAGTGTTCGGTCTCTTCCTCTCCCTCCTCGACTCGGGGGGCGTGACGCAGGCGGCACTGCGCCCGGCAGCCGTGGTCCTCGGCTACCCGGTGGCCTACTACGTCGTCTACCGGCGCGCGCCGCTCTCGCTACCGGACCTCGGGTTCGGAAGCGACTGAGGGAGTCAGTCAGACGCTTCGGGCGCGCTCGACGGTTCGACGGCAACCACCTTTTTCCGCTCGGCCGCGCTCCGCGCACCACTCGCGCAAAAACGTGGGCGAAAAAGGCCGGACGCGAGCCGCTGGCTCGCGTCCGGGTGCCGTGCTTGTGCCGCGACCACGGCGCGCGCCGTCTCAGTCAGACGCTTCGGGCGCGCTCGACGGTTCGATGGCGATGTCCATCGTCAGGTCGTCGACCTCCCACTCGCGGCGGTGTCCGTCCTCGACGGCACCGAACTCCTCGGCCCGAACCTCCTCGGCGATGAGAGCCTCGTGGTCGGCCACGAGGTCAGCCACCCGGTCGTCGTCCACGGTGTACTCGACGCGGATGGTGGCGTCGAGGTCCAAGTCGAGGTCCTTGCGCATCTCCTGGACGCGGCGGATGACCTCGCGGGCGTACCCCTCGCTCTCGATGTCCTCGGTGAGCGAGGCGTCGACGTAGACGACGCCGCCCGTCTCGCCGTCGAGGTCGAACGAAACGCCGGTCACGCCGTCGGGCGTCTCGGTGACGAACTCGACCATCTCCTCGGTCAGGGCCACGTCCTCGCCCAGCCGTTCGGCGACGGCGGCTTCGAGGGCGTCGAGGGTCGGGTCGGCGACGCTCGCCTCGTTCAGCGCGTTCATCACGCGCCCGGCGTCGTCGCCGAACTCGGGGCCGAGGACGCTCATGTCGGCCTCGGCCGAGTACCGGAGTTCACCCCAGCGGTCGCCGGGACCGACGAGTTCGATGTCGCGAGCGTTCAGCCGGTCTTCGAGCAGGTCACGCTGGCTCCGGACGGCGGCGGCGGTGTCCTCGTCGTCGACGGCGACCACGACGCGCTGGACCGGCCAGCGGAGGCTCCGTTCGGCCTGCTGGCGGGCGTTCGAGCCCGCTTCCTCGACGGCACGGGCGACTTCGACCGCCGCCTCCAGTTGCGGGTCGTGCCAAAAGTCGTCGGCCTCGGGCCAGTCACACATGTGGACCGTCTCGTACCCCGCGTCGCCGGTGAGCGTCCCGTAGATTTCCTCGGCGGCGAAGGGTGCGAAGGGTGCCAGAAGCGTAACCGTCTCTTCGAGGATGCGGTAGAGCGTGGCGTAGGCGGCGGTCTTCGAGTCGGTGTCGCCCTCCTCCCACACGCGCTCGCGGACCACCTGCACGTAGAAGCGGGACACGTCCTCCACGACGAACCCGAGCAGTTCGTCCAGTGCCTTGTCCTGCTCGAAGTTCTCCATGTGCTCGGTCATCCGCTTTTCCACGTCTTGGAGCCGGGAGAGCACCCACTCGTCGACCAGTTCGGTCTCGGCGTCCTGCAGGTCGACGGCCTCGGGGTCGAAGCCGTCCATCCGCATGTACGGCAGGGGGAACCGGAACACGTTCCAGAGGATGTTCAGCCGGCGTTGCATCTCGGCCATCTCGTCCCACGAGAACTTCATGTCGTCCGCCTGTGCGGTGAACGAGAGCAGGAACAGCCGCATCGGGTCCCGGCCGTGCCGGTCGATTGCCTCGCCGGGTTCGACGATGTTACCCAGCGACTTCGACATCTTCCGGCCGTCCTCGTCCAGCGCGTGGCCGTGCATCACGACTTGCTCGTAGGGCACCTCGCCCAGCGCGGCGGTGCCCATGCCGAGTTGCGACCAGAACCACCCGCGTGTCTGGTCGTGGGCCTCGATGATGAGGTCGGCGGGCCACAGTTCCTCGAAGGCGTCCTCGGTCTCGGGGTAGTCGAGGGTGCCCCACGTCGCCACCGAGGAGTCGAGCCACACGTCGAACACGTCGGGCACGCGCGTGTAGGTGGTGCCGTCCCGGGTGACGGTCACCTCGTCTACCGTCCCCTTGTGCAGGTCCACCGTCTCGGGGTCGATGTCCTGGTCGGCCAGTTCCGCCAGTTCCTCGCGCGTGCCGACGACGATGGCCTCGTCCATGTCCCCGCTCCAGTCCTCGGGCGTCCAAATCGGGATTGGAATCCCCCAGTACCGCTGGCGCGAGACGTTCCAGTCCGGTGAATCCTCGACGAAGTCCCGGAAGCGGTTGTCGCGTGCCTCCTGTGGGTACCACTCGCTGTCCTCGATGTTGTCGAGCAGTTCGTCCTTGATGTCGGTGACCGTGATGAACCACTGGTCGGTCACGAGGCGCACGATGTCGGTGTCACACCGCCAACACTGCCCCTCACGGACCGAGTGGCCCTCCTCGCTGGCGAGCAGGTGACCCGCCGAATCGAGGTCGGCGATGACCTCGTCGTTCGCGTCCCGGACGAACGTGCCGGCGTAGTCGCCGGCCGCCTCGGTGTAGACGCCATCGTTCCCGACCGGACAGAACACCTCCAGTCCGAGTTCCTGCCCGCGTGCGAAGTCCTCCTCACCGTGGCCCGGCGCGGAGTGGACCAGTCCGGTGCGGTCCGCCTCCACGTAGTCTGCGGTGTAGACTTGCAGACTGTCGTCGGCCTGTGCGTGGTCGGGGACCTGTTCGGCGAGCGGGTGGTCGTACTCCCAGCCGACCATCTCCTCGCCGTCAAGTCGCTCGACTTCCTCGTAGTCCTCGTAGCGGCCGGCCTTCAACACGTCCTCGATGCAGTCGGCGGCGACGTACAATCGCTCCGTCTCGCCGTCCTCGACGGATTCGCCGCTCCGGTTCGCGGACGAGTCCGCGCGTTTCTCGGCGTCGACGGCGACGTACTCCAACTCGGCGTCGACGGCGACGAACGTGTTGGCGACGATGGTCCACGGCGTCGTCGTCCAGATGACCAGACTCCCCTCCCGCTCTGCGAGCGGGAACTTCACGTAGATAGAGGGCTTGCCGACCTGATGATACTCGACTTCGTTGTTGGCGATGGCCGTCTCACACCGGGGGCACTGGTTGATGGAGCGTTTGCCCTGCTCGACCAGTCCGCGGTCGTCGGCCTGCGCGAAGCCCCACCACGCGGCCTCCATGTACTCGGGTTCGACCGTCTTGTAGGGGTCGTCCCAGTCCATCCAGACGCCGAAGGACTTGAAGTCCTCCTGCAGGCCCGCTAGTTGCTCCTCGGCGAAGTCCTTGCACTCTTCGATGAACTGCTGTTCGCCGAACTCCTCGATGTCCTTCTTGTTCTCGAAGCCCAGTCGTTCCTCCACCTTCGTCTCGATGGGCAACCCGTGCATGTCGTAGCCCGGGCGGTCGGTCACGTCGTAGCCCTGCATGCGGAGATAGCGGATGTAGGCGTCCTTGACCGTCTTGTTCCACGTCGTCCCCATGTGGGCCGCCCCGGAGGTGTACGGCGGGCCGTCCACGAAGAAGTACGTCTCCCCGTCCGCCCGGTGATCGACCGTCTGCTCGTAGGCATCGACAGCGTCCCAGTAGTCGAACACCCCGTCCTCCACGTCGTGAGGGTCGTACTGGTCGTCGACCGGTTCGAACCTGCTCATGTGTCCCCAATTCGGGGCCGGGACTAAATGAGAATCGGTCGCAGGGCGCGAGCCACCGACGCGCAGGCGGCGTCGACAGCGCGCGTCCCGGCCGCAGACGACCGCTAGGGTTATTGCCCAGTCTCACCGGGATTGAGCCATGGGATTCTTCGACCGCGGGGACGACGGCAACACGGACACGACGGGGACCGACGACGGACCGACGTTCGGCGAGACGTGGACGGTGTCGCCCGACAGCGACGGCCAGCAGTGGGAGTACCGGGTCGTCGAGACGAACGCGGTGCGGGGTGCGGTCAAGACCGACGGCCGGTACGGGTCCGTCGACGAGGTACTGAACGAGTTCGGCAAAGAGGGGTGGGAGTTGGTCGAGACTGTCGAGGGCCTCCGGTTGGACGGTGGCGGGTCCACGGAGGGGACGGCCGAACTCCTGTTCAAACGCCCGGCGACGTACGAACAGCGGCACCAAGACAGCACCCAGTAGACCACGCCGATGCCGTCCCATCCCGACCCGGACGAGCGGAACCGACTCGCGCCGGACTGCCGGCGGTGTCCCGCACTAGTCGAGAGCCGGGAGTGCATCTCGTGGGGCAACGGGCCCCTCGACGCCACTCTCGTCGTCGTCGGCGAGGCACCGGGCCACGGCCACCCCGACGCCGAGCGGTGGCAGGGCGGGAACTGGACCGGGATGGCCTACACCTCGCGCCACTCCGGGCGGCGGATTCGGGAGTTGCTCGCCGAGGCCGGCTACGGCGACGGAGCCTGCTACTTCACGAACGCGGTCAAGTGCTTCCCGGCCGACCCCGAGGACCCGACCACGAACCGCGAACCGACCGCCGAGGAGCGGGCGAACTGCCGCCCGTACCTCCGCGAGGAGATAGCGACTGTCGCGCCGCGGGCGGTCGTTCCGACCGGAAAATACGCGACGCAGTCGGTTCTTTCTCTCGAAGGTATCGACACCGACAGCTTCCTCGATGCGGTCTTGGAGCCGATGGACTGTCCGACGCTCGGGACGACGGCGGTGCCGCTGTTGCACCCCTCGTATCAAGAGGTGTGGCTGTCGCGGTTGGGGTACGACCGCGGGGAGTACGTCGCGGCTCTCGGGGAGAGGCTGGCGGACTGTGGGTAGCGGGCGGGCTGTGACGGGCGGGCATATATATCACGTGACGCTGAAACAGGGGCAATGGTCGCAGTCGTGGACCTCTTCCGGGGTCTCGTCGGGACCGACCCCGTGGTGGGCGCGCTCGTCGCGGGCGTGTTCATCGCGCTGTTGAACCTACTCGGGGCGAGTCTCGTCCTCGTCTGGCGAAACCCCAGCGAGCGGGCACTCGACGGAGCCTTGGGCTTTGCGGCGGGCGTGATGCTCGCGGCGGCGTTCACCAGCCTCATCATCCCCGGCATCGAGCAGTACTCGGGCGGGAACCCAGTCCCGACGCTCGTCGGGGTGGCACTCGGCGCGCTCTTCCTCGACCGGGCCGACGGCATCGTCCCCCACGCCCACTATCTGCTGACCGGCCAGCGACGGACCGACGCGGCGAACCCGGGCGAGGAGGTGCCCGGCATCGACAACGAGAAACTCGCGCCGGTCGTCCTGTTCATCCTCGCTATCACGCTCCACAACATGCCCGAGGGACTGGCGGTGGGCGTCGGGTTCGGCGCGGCCGGCGGCGACCCATCGGCACTCGGCGACGCCATCGCCCTGATGCTCGCCATCGGTATCCAGAACATCCCCGAGGGACTCGCCGTGTCGGTGGCGGCGGTCAACGCCGGACTCGACCGCCGGTTCTACGCCGCCGTCGCCGGGGCGCGGGCCGGTGCCGTCGAGATACCGCTCGCGGTGGCTGGTGCCCTCGCGGTCCAACTGGTCCGCCCACTGCTCCCGTACGCGATGGGCTT
Organism: Halorientalis litorea; assembly: GCF_023028225.1. Taxonomy (NCBI): domain Archaea; kingdom Methanobacteriati; phylum Methanobacteriota; class Halobacteria; order Halobacteriales; family Haloarculaceae; genus Halorientalis; species Halorientalis litorea. The sequence goes on along the minus strand of NZ_CP095482.1, from coordinate 1,555,383 downwards.
TGCCGCGGGTGCGATGCTGTTCGTCATCTCCGACGAGATAATCCCGGAGACACACACCGGTGGCCACGAACGCGTCGCCACGCTGGGCGTGATGGCCGGGACCATCGTCATGCTGTACCTCGACGTGAGCCTCGGTTAGTATCCGTCTGCCGTCACCGGCGTCACAAAACCTGTGTGTGAGCGAAGGTATTTGAGCGACAACGAACAAGAGCCGACAATGGTTTCACGACGGGTCGCGCTGGCAGGCGGTGTCGTCGGTGCAGTTCTCCTGCTTGCGGTAGTCGGCGGCGCGGTGGCTGTCAGTACGTTCGAGCAACCCACAGTCGAATCGACGGAGTACCGCTGGGGGACGGTGAACGAGACGGGGACCGAGATTCAGACAGTCGTCACCGTCGACAACCCCAATCCGCTCGGGATTCCCGGCGTCGTCGACGTGGCGTACACGGCACGGCTCAACGACGTGGCCGTCGCCGCCGGGGAGAAGACTGGCGTCGGGTTCGCGCCGGGCACGAGTGGCATCACGGTGAACGCGACGATGGACAACAGTGCCATCGTGGACTGGTGGGTGACCCACGTCAACAACGGGGAAACGTCGTCGCTGTCCATCGACGCGACGGTCGCCGGACCCGGTTTCGAGCGGGGCGTCCCGACCGAAGGACAGACTATCGAGACGGACGCCCTCGCCGGGATGAACGGTGAGCGAAACGAGGAAGTCACGGCCGAGGGCCGGACCGTGCTGGTCGTCGAGCGTGCGAGCGCGGCGTGGGGCGA